>NZ_KV820439.1:0-220 GCF_001815405.1 Peptoniphilus sp. HMSC075B08
AAAAAACAGTTGACAGATGATTTTCTAGGTGCTAATATATAGAAGTTGTCACTTAAGACAGCAAAAAATATTACCGAGTTTCAAGTAAAAACAATTTAAATAAATTGTAAAAAATACTTGACAAAGAAAAAACACGGTAGTATAATAAACAAGCTACTTCAAAAAGTAGCACTGAAACATGATAATTGAATAGTGTGAAGATAGATAAACAATTCGTGAT
>NZ_KV820440.1:0-1682 GCF_001815405.1 Peptoniphilus sp. HMSC075B08
AATAGTGTGAAGATAGATAAACAATTCGTGATTTAATCACAGATTCTTTTAAAGAATCACAAGCAAACCAGATATTCGTTTAGTTTTGAGAAAACTAATGAGTCATACAAATTTTTAATTGAGAGTTTGATCCTGGCTCAGGACGAACGCTGGCGGCGCGCTTAACACATGCAAGTCGAGCGATGAAATCTTGACAGATCCCTTCGGGGTGAAGATAAGATGGATTAGCGGCGGACGGGTGAGTAACACGTGAGTAACCTGCCTTAGACATTGGGATAGCCTCGGGAAACCGGGATTAATACCAAATGAAATCATAGGTGCCCATGCACTAATGATCAAAACTCCGGTGGTCTAAGATGGACTCGCGTCCCATTAGCTAGTTGGTGAGGTAACGGCCCACCAAGGCGACGATGGGTAGCCGGCCTGAGAGGGTGAACGGCCACATTGGAACTGAGAAACGGTCCAAACTCCTACGGGAGGCAGCAGTGGGGAATATTGCACAATGGAGGGAACTCTGATGCAGCGACGCCGCGTGAACGATGAAGGCTTTCGAGTCGTAAAGTTCTTTTATATGGGAAGATAATGACGGTACCATAAGAAAAAGCCCCGGCTAACTACGTGCCAGCAGCCGCGGTAATACGTAGGGGGCTAGCGTTGTCCGGAATCACTGGGCGTAAAGGGTTCGCAGGCGGAAATGCAAGTCAGATGTAAAAGGCAGTAGCTTAACTACTGTAAGCATTTGAAACTGCATATCTTGAGAAGAGTAGAGGTAAGTGGAATTTTTAGTGTAGCGGTGAAATGCGTAGATATTAAAAAGAATACCGGTGGCGAAGGCGACTTACTGGGCTCATTCTGACGCTGAGGAACGAAAGCGTGGGTAGCAAACAGGATTAGATACCCTGGTAGTCCACGCTGTAAACGATGAGTGCTAGGTATCGGAATAATTCGGTGCCGCAGTTAACACATTAAGCACTCCGCCTGGGGAGTACGTGCGCAAGCATGAAACTCAAAGGAATTGACGGGGACCCGCACAAGCAGCGGAGCATGTGGTTTAATTCGAAGCAACGCGAAGAACCTTACCAGGGCTTGACATACTGAGGACCGGTATAGAGATATACCCTCTTCTTCGGAAGCCTCAATACAGGTGGTGCATGGTTGTCGTCAGCTCGTGTCGTGAGATGTTCAGTTAAGTCTGGCAACGAGCGCAACCCCTATCTTTAGTTACCAGCATTTCGGATGGGGACTCTAAAGAGACTGCCGATGATAAATCGGAGGAAGGTGGGGATGACGTCAAATCATCATGCCCTATATGCCCTGGGCTACACACGTGCTACAATGGAAGATACAAAGGGAAGCGAGATAGTGATATTAAGCCAACCTCAAAAAGTCTTTCCCAGTTCGGATTGTACTCTGCAACTCGAGTACATGAAGATGGAGTTGCTAGTAATCGCAGATCAGCATGCTGCGGTGAATGCGTTCCCGGGTCTTGTACACACCGCCCGTCACACCATGGAAGCTTGTAATACCCGAAGCCTGCGAGCGAACCTTAGGGAAGCAGCAGTCGAAGGTAGGATAGGTGACTGGGGTGAAGTCGTAACAAGGTAGCCGTATCGGAAGGTGCGGCTGGATCACCTCCTTTCTAAGGAAAATAAATCTTCACACTATTTTAATTATATATATGG
>NZ_KV820441.1:0-224 GCF_001815405.1 Peptoniphilus sp. HMSC075B08
GGCAGTGGGCCCAGACGTAAGAATTAGAATTGATGCCAACCAAGCTTGGTCACCAAAAGAAGCAGTGAGAATACTAGACTCAATGCAAGAAAAACTCTTGGACATAGAATTAGTAGAACAACCAGTAAAGGCACACGACTATGAAGGTCTAAAATATGTCACAGACCATTCAATAGTTCCAGTCCTAGCAGATGAAAGTGTATTCTCAGCAGAAGATGCCATGA
>NZ_KV820442.1:0-1176 GCF_001815405.1 Peptoniphilus sp. HMSC075B08
GCAAAATTTGAAAGAAATAAACCACACGTAAACATTGGAACAATTGGTCACGTTGACCACGGTAAGACAACACTTACAGCTGCAATCACACTTGTAATGAACAAGAGATATGGCGGCGGAGAATTCGTTGACTACGCACACATTGACAAGGCTCCAGAAGAAAGAGAAAGAGGAATCACAATTTCAACTTCTCACGTAGAATACGAAACAGCAAACAGACACTACGCACACGTAGACTGCCCAGGACACGCTGACTATGTTAAGAACATGATCACAGGAGCAGCACAAATGGACGGAGCAATCCTAGTAGTATCAGCTGCAGATGGTCCAATGCCACAAACAAGAGAACACATCCTACTTGCAAGACAAGTTGGTGTACCAAAGATTGTAGTATTCCTAAACAAAGAAGACCAAGTAGACGATCCAGAACTAATTGAATTAGTAGAAATGGAAGTAAGAGACCTACTATCAGAATACGACTTTGACGGAGACAACACTCCAATTGTAGTAGGATCAGCACTTAAAGCAATCGAAGAACCAGACGGAGAATGGGGAGACAAAGTAGCAAAACTTATGGAAGAAGTTGACGAATACATCCCAACTCCAGTAAGAGATACAGAACACCCATTCCTAATGCCTATCGAAGACATCTTCTCAATCACAGGTAGAGGTACAGTAGCAACAGGAAGAGTAGAACAAGGTGTAGTAAAAGTAGGAGACACAGTAGAACTAGTTGGATTAACAGACGAAAGTAGACAAGTAGTAGTAACAGGTGTTGAAATGTTTAGAAAACAACTAGACCAAGCAGAAGCAGGAGACAACATTGGAGCCCTACTAAGAGGTGTACAAAGAGAAGAAATTCAAAGAGGACAAGTACTAGCAGCACCAGGAACAATTCACCCACACACAAAATTTGAAGCAGAAGTGTACGTACTAACAAAAGAAGAAGGTGGAAGACACACACCATTCTTTAACGGATACAGACCACAATTCTACTTCAGAACAACAGACGTAACAGGAGATATCCAATTAGCAGAAGGCGTAGAAATGGTAATGCCTGGAGATAACTCAACATTTACAGTAACACTAATCACACCAATCGCAATGGACGAAGGACTAAGATTCGCTATTCGTGAAGGTGGAAGAACTGTAGCATCAGGAGTAGTATCAAAGATT
>NZ_KV820443.1:0-739 GCF_001815405.1 Peptoniphilus sp. HMSC075B08
TTTTTTGTACGCTTTAGCATGAATAAACCAACAGCTATGCTGGTGGTAGGAAAATAAGCTTTAGCTTCAAGCAAAAAACCTCCCGTGATAAACTATTAATGTTACTGGCAGTAGCATAAATAGAAAAGGGAGGTATCCTAAAATGGATAAAAATAGTTTATCACATACATCATGGAATTGTAAGTATCACGTAGTATTTGCTCCAAAATACAGAAGGCAAGTAATATATGGAAGATTAAAACAAGATATAGGAAAAATATTAAGAGATTTATGTGATAGAAAAGGAATAAATATAATAGAAGCGGAATGCTGTCCAGACCATATCCATATGTTGTTGGAAATTCCACCAAAATACAGTATATCTCAAACGATGGGATATTTAAAAGGAAAAAGCAGTCTAATAATATTTGATAGGCATGCAAACTTAAAATATAAATATGGAAATAGACATTTTTGGTGCAGAGGATACTATGTAGACACAGCAGGAAAGAATGCGAAAAAGATACAAGAATATATAAAAAATCAATTAAAAGAAGATTACATGGCAGATCAAATAAGCATTAAAGAATTTGTTGACCCGTTTACGGGTGAGCAAGTAAACAAAAGCAAAAAATAAGGTGCTTTAGCACCAGCTGTGAAAATTGGTGCACGAGAAAGAAAGCTCGAAGCATGGAATGCTGCCGGTAACAGCCCCTTATAGGGGCAAAACAAACCACCGGCTTAGCCGGTGGTTATGATT
>NZ_KV820444.1:0-78711 GCF_001815405.1 Peptoniphilus sp. HMSC075B08
GCAACGACCTGGGAGAGTAAGTTATCGCCAGTTAAAAGGTCTATTGATGTAAGGATTCCTTTGTCAATAGACTTTTTATTTTAAATACTCCTTTTAAAATTAGTAAAATATTTTGCTTTAATTATTCCACAAAGAGTAATCTCATTACATATTAAAGATAAGAAGATCTTCCAAGACCTCTTGGGAGATTTTTTTATTGGAGAAATTTATCTTAATTTATAAAGAGAAGCTTGTACTTAAAATAATAAGATAATTAGTGTTTAAAAGATTCTTCTTATTAAGAAGTAAGATATTTTTGATTGAATTATAAATTTTAAACTCCAGTGGCTATTATGTGAGATAAAAGCTTAGGTAGATTCTTATGATATTAATTTGAAATAGCAGAATTTTACTTAGGAAGAATTTCTTATAATAGGTTAGGGAGTTTTACCAGTAAAAGAATATTTGTATGCTTTCCTATATACTTTTTAATGAATTAAAAATAAAGAAAGATAGGTATGAGATTTTAAATCTTGTTAATTATAAGTAAATTTTAGGGTAAACTATAGGTAGGTGATATTATGAAAAGTAAAGTCGCAAAAGTTTTTGCTATTGTAATAATTCTTGCAATAATTTTATTTGCAGCTATTCAAATTTATTTTTCTCCAACTCCAGATTTTAGGAGAAATAATTCTATCCATGGGGTCAAGGTAAATATAAAGGTTTCTGATGATGAGAGAAAACCCATTGTAAGGACCTTTGAGAGATCTAAGTTTGAAAGTTTACCTGAGAGCAAGGTCATGAAAGTAAGGGATAAAATTGATGGTAGGATAGAAGGAGACATCCCTTGTATACACTTAAGTGAAGATAATAAATTTTATGTAGAGTTCATAAATAAGGGAAAAGCTTATGAGCCAGAAATACCAAAAATAAAAATATTTGCTCATGCTTCACATTATGATGACAAAGAAAAGCAAAGAGTTATAGAGGGCGAGTTAGATAGGCTTGACGACGGCAGGTATTATTTTGAGACTAAGAGATATAGCACTCAATTTGAAAAATATTTTATGGAATACTTAAGGATTGAAATTTATTATACTATTGGCCATGTTGACTATGTCTCCACCTTTGGGACCTTCCAAGATAACGCCGATGATGGGACTAACTTCTTTGACAATGAAAAATTAGAAAAGCCAATCCCTCCAGAAGAATAAGACAAAAAGATCTTACCTTCGCGAAAGATGTTATTGTGAATTTTTATTATCAATTGTTAAAGGTGTAATAATAAATTAGGTGATATTATGATAAAAAAATTAATAAATATTTTTTCTATTATTTTAATTCTTCTTGTGACTTTATTTGTAGGTCTACGCATTTATTATTACCCAAAGCCAGAGCTAAAAAGAAATAATTCTGTCCATGGAGTTAAAGTAAATATAAAGGTGTCTAATGATGAAAGGACACCAATTATTAGGACCTTTGAGAGAGCAAAGTTTGAAAGTTTACCTGAACAAAAAGTTATGAGGGTAAGGGATACAATTGCAGGAGCCATAGAAGGAGACATTCCTTGTATTCATTTAAGTGAAGATAATAAATTTTATGTAGAGTTCATAAATAAGGGAAAGGTTTATGAGCCAGAAATACCAAGAATAAAAATATTTGTATCTGAATCTCCTTTTGATGACAATCAAAAGCTAAGAGTTAGAGAAGGCGAGTTAGATAGGCTTGACGATGGCAGATATTATTTTGAAACTAAGAGATACAGCACTCAGTTTGAAAAATATTTTATGGAATACCTAAGAGTTGAAATTTACTACACAATTGATGGTGTGGACTACATTTCTACCTTTGGGACCGTTCAAACTAATGCCGATGGTGGGACAAGCTTCTTTGACAATGAAAGGTTAGAAAATCCAATCCCACCAGAAGTCTGAAATAGGACAAAAAAAATCCTCAGCAGTGATGTCTACCCATCAAGGCTGAGGTTTTTTTATCTTAATTTTTAATTTATATAAAAGGGTTTATTAAGTCTTATAAAGTAATTAATTAGATAAAAAATTCTAAGACAAAATTTACAAATCAAACAAAACTACTTCATTGGACTCTAAAGATTTTTGCACGTCGATTATCCTTTGGTTGGAAGATCCTCGAAATCTTAAACTTAAGTCTTTTAAAGCTTCTACAAATCTTCCATCAACTAGGACGTGACATTCTTCTAGGAGTTTCTTCTTGTCCTCATCTTTTAAAATTTCTTCATAAGTATAGCCAGAGAAGATCCAAATGTCTTTTTGGACTTCTTTTTTTATGTCACGAAGAACTTGTAAGAGGTCCACTTCATTTTGGAAGGGTTCACCACCTAGGATGGTGAGGCCCTTAACTTCATCTAACTTTAAAAATTCTATAACTTCGTCTGTTTCCTTTTGGGTCCAAGGATCACCAAAGTCAAAGTCTTGGTATTCTTCATTAAAACAATTGTGGCACTTGTGGGTGCAGCCTGTCACAAATATTGTGGTCCTTATGCCAGGACCATTGGCAACATCATACTTTCTTATTTGTGCAAAGTTCATTAGATGTGAAGAACCCTTGCGTTGATTTCCTTAGTGCGACCTTCGTTCCAGAAGTTTTCACCAAGGTAACCACAAGTACGTCTTACTACAGTAAGGCTTGACCTGTCTGTGTTGTGGCATTGTGGGCATTCCCAGTCGCCATGGTCATTTAGTTTGATTTCACCGTCAAAGCCACATTCTGCACAATAGTCTGACTTTGTATTAAATTCTGCGTATTGGATGTTGTCGTAAATATATCTTACAATTGTCTCTAGGGCTTCAAGATTGTGGCCCATGTTTGGAATTTCTACATAGGAGATGCAGCCGCCAGTTGACTTGTCTTGGAATTTTGCTTCGAAGTTAAATTTTTCAAAAGCAGAAATTTCTTCACGAACGTCTACGTGGAAGGAGTTGATGTAGTAACCCTTGTCAGTTACATTTTCTATGATGCCAAATCTTTCCTTGTCAATGTTGGCAAATCTTTGTGTAAGTGACTCAGCTGGTGTTGCGTAAAGAGTAAACTTAATTCCATACTCTTCAGTCCACTTCTTGACAGCATCGTTAAGGGCGTCCATGATCCTCATGGCAAAGTCGTAGCCCTTCTTGTCTGTGTGGCTCACGCCCTTTATTAGCATTGTGGCTTCATAAATTCCAATATATCCAAGAGAAACTGTTGAGTAGCCATTTTCTAGAAGTGGAGCAATAGGCTCATGCTTGCCAAGTCTTGCAATGGCTCCGTGTTGCCAGTGAATTGGGGATGAGTCACTGTTGACCTTCTTTAGGTGTTCGTAACGCAATAGTCCAACCCTCTTAACTAGGTCTAGTCTTTTTTCAAGGATTTCAAAGAATTTTTCTTCGCTTCCTCCAGCAAGGATTCCTATTTGTGGAAGGTTGATGGAACAAGCACCCATGTTAAACCTACCTTCAAACTTGTAGTTACCCTTCTCGTCCTTGTAAGGTGGAAGGAAGGCCCTGCATCCCATTGGAGAAAATACGTTGCCTTCGTAGTTGGCACGCATCTTCTTGGCAGAAATGTAGTCAGGATACATCCTCTTAGCTGTACACCTAATTGCAAGAGATGTTAAATAATAATATTTTGAGTCCTTGTTGATGTTATTTTCATCAAGAACGTAAATTAGCTTAGGAAAGGCTGGTGTAACATAAACACCTGCGTCATTTTTGATTCCTTGGATTCTTTGCTTTAAGATTTCTTCGATTATCATTGCAACTTCATCAACATATTGGTCGTCATCTTCAAGCCACATAAATAAGGTAACGAAAGGTGCTTGACCGTTGGAAGTCATCAAAGTATTTATTTGATATTGGATTGTTTGGATTCCACTTTCAAGGTCCTTCTTAGTCATTTGATTTGCCATTTTTTCAGCAAGTTCAATATCTCCAAGAGTGTCAAGGGCAAGGGAAAGGTTCTTTTCGTAAGACCTTCTTAGGTACTTGCCAAGACAAGAGATATTAATACTTTGGCCACCATATTGGTTTGATGCAATTTGTGCAATGATTTGTGTCATAACATTGCAGGCAACTTGAAAGGACTTTGGAGTTTCAATCATCTTGCCATTAACAACAGTTCCATTGTCAAGCATGTCCTTCATGTTAACTAGGCAGCAGTTAAAAATTGGTTGGATGAAGTAGTCCATATCGTGGATGTGGATTGCGCCAGATTCGTGTGCTTCCACTAAATCTCCTGGAATCATCTTTCTCTTGGCGATATCCTTTGAAACTTCACCTGCTATTAGGTCTCTTTGAGTAGAGGCAATAACAGCATTTTTGTTGGAGTTCTCGTCCATGAGATCTTCGTTTGTTTCGTTTAAGAGACCAAGAATATCATCATCAGTAGTGTTTTGTTCACGCTTAAATTGTTGAACAGACTTGTAAGATTCGTAAGCCCTAGCAGTGGCTGGGTTTTCGTTTTGAATCAAACGGTAATAAACTTCTCCTTCTATGTCATAAATAGAAAGGGGAAGTTCTTTTTCTCCAGCCAACTTTTCTATTTCATTTGCAATTTCAAGAGCTTGACCTTCTATGTAGACACCAGAACTTGAGTGCATTGCCTTTTCAATGGCAATTACAATTTTATCCTTGTCAAAGTCAACTTTTTTTCCGTTTCTCTTGATAACTTGTAACATTTTTCCATCTCTCCTTTTATATAAATATATGAACGCTCCTTTTTTATTACGGATATAATTATACTACATATAGTGTATGAAAGCCATGAGGAAAACATATATTGTGTTAAATATTATAAGATTTTTAAAAGTCAAGTCTTTTTAAGAAGATTTTGCTGAAAAAATTTTTATCCTTTGATATAATCGACCTAGATTAGGAGGGACCATGTTAAAAATATTTACAGACCTATTAGATCCCTTTTTATGGGGACTTTTTCCAATAATAAGAAAATTTGAAAGAAAATATAAAAATTTTGATTACGAATTTGTCATGGGAGGACTAATTGGCAACTACGAAGAATTTTTGCCAGAGAACTTCAGGGACAAAAACTCAGTAGATCTTGGCAATAAAATTCTCTTTGACATGTACAGGGCCACAGGAACTATAACTAACATGTCAGGATTTCCATCATCGCCGGACCTTTTCACAGAAGACTACAAATCGTCTTATCCCTTGGACAAGTATTTCATTTCGGTTGAAGAGATGGATAAGGAAATAGCCAAGGACTACATGAGAAAGTCCTTAGAAGAAGCCATAATTTTTGGAAAAAATATATTTAAACTAGAAGTCCAAAAGGAAATCCTAGATGGCTTTGGCCTGGACTATGATGAATTTTTATTTAACTACGAAAACTCTCACGACTTGTTCCTACAGGATAGGATGGAGGCCTTTGACTACAGGGTAAAGAAGCTACCAGGATTTTTAATTACAAAAAACTCCAGAGTCCTACAAAACATCATGGACTTTTCAAGAGTGGAAGAATTTTTCTTAGAAAACCTAGACCTAGAAGAGAGAGAAGAAAACTTAAGTGAAGAAGAAAAAATTTTGGACTACATAAGGTCCTATGATTTGGTCTTAAAAGATGAAATTAAAATTGTCTTTGAAGATGAAAATATTTTAGAAGACATTATAAAAGATGGAAAAGTTAAGCTAGAAAAAATAAATTCCTTTGAGATTGTGAAAATTATTTAAATAATAAAATTAGACGGCTAGACCGTCTTTTTTTCTGCAAAAAATTTTTAAATTTGTTATAATATTTGCCGGAGACGGTATTATTTTTATAAACCGTACTTAAATATTTATAATTAAATATTTCTCCAAAATAAATTTTTAAGGAGAGAATGATGAAGGTACTAAGAAATGTACAAGAAGCTTTGGAATTTACTAAAGGAAATTACCAAAAGTCTGTGGGTTTGGTTCCTACTATGGGATTTTTGCACGCAGGTCACAAGTCACTTATGGATGAGGCGAGAAAGAACAACGACGTCGTAATCGTGTCTATTTTTGTAAATCCAACACAATTTGGACCTGGTGAAGACTATGAATCTTACCCAAGAGACGAAGAGAGAGATTTTAAACTCTGTGAAGAGGCTGGAGTTGACGCAGTGTTCACACCAGACCCAGAGGAGTTTTATCAAAACCACAAAACTTACGTAACTATCGAAGATTTAAAGGACAACTTATGTGGCAAGACTCGCCCAATTCACTTTAGGGGAGTTTTAACTGTTTTAACAAAGTTATTTAACATCTTTAGACCTACTAGAGCCTACTTTGGCAGGAAGGATGCCCAACAGTTTTTAATTGTAAAGAAGGCTGTCAAGGACTTAAATTTTGGAATCGAAATTGTTCCTTGCCCAATTAAAAGGGAAGATGACGGACTTGCAATCTCATCAAGAAATGTTTACTTGTCTGATGAAGAGAGAAAGGCCGCACCAGTTCTTCATAGGGCCTTAGAGAAGGGCAAAGCTGCCATGAAAAAGGGTATAAAGGCAGAAGATTTAATCAAAATCATTGAAGATGAAATAAAAACTGAAGACCTTGCTGATATTGAGTATGTTCAAGTTGTTGACACAGAAGAAATAAGAGACATGGACGTAATAGACAGGGACTGCCTTGTGGCCATTGCTGTTAGGTTTGGCACAACTAGACTTATAGACAACTTTTTCTTCGAGGTGTGAAGTGTTTAGAAAGATTTCAACCTATATAGAAAAATACTTGATCTTAATTATCCTACTTCTTTCTGCAACTGCCCTAAGGTATCCAGATGCCTTTAAGGGAATGACAAATTACACATCCCTCTTCTTGGCAGCGGCCATGTTTGGCATGGGAACTAGCATAGAAGTTAAGGACTTTAAAAATCTGTTAAAGGCACCAAAACTTATATTTTTGGGAGCTCTTTGCCAGTACACAATTATGCCCCTCTTGGCACTTTTCTTGTCAGTGATTTTTAAATTGCCAAAGGATATAAGTCTTGGGGTAATCCTTGTTGGAACTTGCCCTGGTGGAACTGCTTCAAATGTCCTCAGTCATATTGCTGAAGGAGACTTGGCATATTCTGTGCTACTTACAGTTGCCTCAACTTTACTTGCCCCAATTTTGACGCCACTTCTTGTCTACATGATGGCAGGATCTTTAGTTGAAGTTTCCTTTATGGCTATGTTTATGTCTATTGTAAAGGTAATCGTCCTTCCAGTGGGACTTGGAATTATTGCCAATACTATTTTAAAAGAAAGAATTAAGAAGGTGGATTTTATCTTTCCCCTTATTTCTTCTATAGCAATTGCCCTTATCATTGCGGCCATTGTGGGACTTAACGCAGAAAAAATTATGACTTCAGGACTTTTAGTCTTTGGAGTAGTTATTATCCACAATATTTTGGGCCTTGGTCTTGGCCTTGGTCTTGGAAAATTAGTGGGTCTTGATTACGACAAGCAGTCAGCCCTATCAATTGAAGTTGGCACACAAAACTCTGGTCTTGCAGTAGTTCTTGCAAACACAAACTTTGCAATGAACCCACTTGCAGCCCTACCAGGAGCAATTTTCTCTGTAGTTCAAAACCTAATTGGTTCAATTTTTGCGCATTATAGGGAAAGTCAAAGAGAAAAGAAGTTAGAAGAAGTTAAATTAAATATATAAAAATAGAACCAAGGTTTAGGTGAAACTAAGCCTTGGTTTTTTATTGCGATTTTTTATTTTTCGTGGACTCTCTTGCAAGTCATGTGCTGGATGTTAAGGGAAAAGACTAGGGCATTTTTAAAACTTCTCTCCATAACTCCATTTATTTCTGACATTGAAGGATAATATCTCGATGCAAGTTCAATTAATTTTTTGGCGGCTAAGTCTCTGTCCTCTATGATTTCGATTTCTCCAAAGGCCACTAGGCTCTTTAGATAGTAGGACCAGCCATTTTCTGAAAGCTCTTGGTCCCCATAAGTCACAAAACAGGCCTTATTATTCTTCTTGATGCAGTCAAGCTTGTAGCCAGTCTTGGCTCCGTGAAAATAAATTTTATTTTCTTCCTCGTCATATAAAAAATTTATGGGAATAGAATAGGGGTATCCATCTTCTCCATTAAAGGATAGGACTCCTCTTTTATTTTTCATAAGCAAGCTCTTAGCTTCTTCAAGGGGAAGCTCTTGCTTTATTCTTCTCATTTCTCTAAACATTTTCCACCTCTCTTTTAATTATAGCAAATTATTTTGCACTTATATATTGAGATTTAAAGTCGTGATATAATTAGCCTATGGATAAGATATACAATATTTTTAAAAATATAAAATTCTCTAGTGAAGATGAAATTGAAGAAAAAATTTACGAAGACGATGGGATAAAAGTTATTAGGACAATGTCCCTTGACCAAGTCACAGGCTTTTATGACCAAGATGAACTTGAAATTGTCTTCTTGCTAAGGGGAAAGGCAGAGATAGAGTATGAAGATGGGAGGAGACTTGACCTAGGAGAGGGTGATAGCCTAGTAATAAGACCCCACGAGATCCACAGGGTTTCATGGCAGGAAGAGGCAGTTTGGCTCTGTATTTTTAGAAAGTAGGATTTTATTAGAAGATGGCAAAAAATTATGGATTTATGAAAGATTTGAGCTTTGTAAAAATTTATGAACTTGAAAAAATTTGTTAAGTCATAAAAATTTGCAAGTTTATAAAAAGTTAAGACGTCATAAAAAGTCCTAAGCTTGAAAATTATTGTTTTAATTTAGAGAGATTTTATTTTTCTAATGTTACATTTTAAAATTAAGTCTTAAAAAAGCACCTACTCTCGTAGATGCTAAAATTTATTTTTTTCTTTCTTCAATGAGTTTATTATACTCCTCTTCTAGTTTTTTTCTTTCCTCTTTAGGTAACTCCATTGCTAGTCTAGAACTTATGGAAGATATTCTAAAATCAAGTAATAAACTATCTCTATCCTTGCTACTCATTGTTTTCTCTTTTTTATTTTTGTATTGTGATAAACTACCTTTAAAACTTTTGATTCTTTTATCTTCTATAATTAAAAGTGTATCTGCTAGATTATTTATAAACTCCTCATCATGACTTACAAATATAAATGGTCTATCATAAGATTTCAATAGATTTTCTAAACTTTCTATTGCTCTTATATCTAAAAAGTTTGTCGGTTCATCAAAAATAAGATAGTTAAAATCAGAAGTTAATATTTTAGCCAACTTTACCTTGGCTTTTTCTCCATCACTTAAAATACTTACAATCTTGTGGACATCATTAGTCTTAAATCCTAATCTCGCAAGAACAATTCTTGTCATTGTTTCATCATATATAGATGTATTTAATACATTTGCTAGGATATCAGCATCTTCTTCTAAAATATCACTCATTTGACTAAAATAACCTATTTTAAGATTTGGATGCACCCATACATTTTCTTGATTTAGAATCATATTTACAAGGGTGGTTTTTCCACTTCCATTTTCTCCTATAAGAGCTGTTTTAGAATTATTTTTTATTTGAAAGTTGGATTTTTCAAATAAAATCTTATTTCCAAACTCTTTATTTAGCTTTTCTCCTCTTATCAAAACTTTAGAGTGGAGTTGTTTATTATCTGGAATGGATAGTTGTATTTCTGTTTCTTCTTTAGGTTTTTCTTTTACTTCTAGTTGATCTATTCTGGATTCTACAGATTTTACTTGTTTATCTAGTTTTTTCTTGTTTTCTTGACCGCCCATCTTATGGAGCCTTGCTTCTGAGTTTCCCATCCTTTTAGGCGTGGTTCTTACTTTTGATGATTGTTCTTTTATATTGCTAGCTAAATTTTCAAGTCTTCTTTTTTCTTTTATAAAATTTGAATACTCTTTTTCTTTAAACTTAAGTCTTTTCTCTCTTTCTTCAAGATAGAATTTGTAGTCCCCATTATATTCTTCAATTCTTCCGTTCTTTAATTCTAAAATCTTTTTACAAGTTTTATTTATGAAATCACGATCATGCGAAATTAGAAGATATCCAACTTTTCTTGAATTTAGCTTTCCTATGAGTTCTTCCTTTTGCTTTAAGTCTAAGTGAGATGTAGGCTCGTCGATTAATAGAAATTTAAAACTATCTGATAATAGGTCTGTTAGCTTTAATCTTTGCTCTTCGCCTGGACTATAGTTGTCATTAGCCCTTAACTGTGATTTAGAGTAGGTTTCATCAGAAAAGTACTTGGCTTTACTGTCATAATTTAATAAATAACCCAGTTCTCTATCCACTCTTACTTGACCAGTATAGTCTTTATCTAAGCCTAATATTATTCTTAAAAAAGTAGTTTTACCCTTACCATTTTCTCCTATTAAGGCTATCTTTTCATTTTTATTTATTGATAAACTATCAATTTCAAATAGCTTTCTATCTGGTAAAGTTTTTATTAAGTCTTGTATATATATCATAAATCCTCCTATGTTTTTGTGAGAGGATTTCTTTTCCTCTCTTAGTTATTTAGAAAATTATTTGTGTTAATCATTTATCTGTACCTCCTAATACTATTCCATAATAGATACCCAATTCAGAATACTATAAGCCCTTTGCCATAAGAAACCGATTCACTTGTATAATTACTACATCTTATATCCCTATCAAGAGCCAGAATTGTAGTAATAACTCCCTCTATCTTTTAGATCTTCATTTTATAATATTTTTTCAAAACTATATAAGAAGATTTAAAGATATAATTATGTTTTAAAAAATATTTCAAAACATCTTAACTTAAGTAATGAATACACAAAAATAGGGAAGAGCTAAGACTCTTCCCTTAATTTTTATCTTTATCTTATTTATTTCTCAAAAATTCATCAATGGACTTTGCTGCATTTTTACCAGCACCCATGGCTAGGATTACTGTTGCAGAACCTGTAACTGCATCTCCACCAGCAAAGATTTCTTGGCGAGATGTTTGGGACTCTTCATTTACAATGATGCCGCCCCAGTTTTCTATGTCAAGATTTTTTGTAGTTGAAGAAATTAGTGGGTTTGGATTTGTTCCTAGAGCCATGATAACTGTTTGGAAGTTCTCTTCATAGTCACTTCCTTCAATGGCAACAGGTCTTCTCCTGCCAGATGCATCTGGTTCTCCAAGTTCGTTTCTCACGCACTTCATTCCCTTAACCCAGCCTTCGTCATCTCCAAGGATTTCAACAGGTGCAGTTAGCATTTCAAACTTAATGCCCTCTTCCTTGGCGTGGTGGACTTCTTCAGTCCTTGCAGGTAATTCCTTTTCAGTACGTCTGTAGACAATGGAAACGTCGGCCCCAAGTCTCTTTGCAACTCTTGCAGCATCCATGGCAACATTGCCGCCGCCAATAACTGCAACTTTTTCTCCAACGTTAACTGGAGTGTCGTACTCTTCGTCAAAGGATCTCATGAGGTTATTTCTTGTCAAGAATTCGTTGGCTGAATAAACTCCATTTAGATTTTCGCCAGGAATATTCATAAACTTAGGTAGGCCGGCACCTGATCCAATAAAGACTGCTTCAAAACCTTCCTTGATTAGGTCGTCTATGGTTTCAGTCCTGCCTATTACAAAGTTATTTTCGAATTTAACTCCAAGTTTCTTTATATTTTCAACTTCGTACTCAACAACTTCGTCTGGAAGCCTAAATTCTGGAATACCGTATATTAAAACTCCACCAGATTGTTGTAAGGCTTCAAAAACCGTTACGTCGTAGCCCATTTTTGCAAGTTCACCTGCACAAGTAAGGCCAGCTGGTCCTGCTCCAACTATTGCAACCTTCTTGTCAATCTTTCTGATGTCGGCACTTTCTTGGATTTGGTGACGTCTTGCATAGTCAGCTGCAAATCTTTCAAGCTTACCAATGGAAACTGCGTCGCCCTTATTTAAGAGGACACATCTTTCTTCACATTGAGATTCTTGTGGACAAACCCTGCCGCAAACTGCTGGAAGGGAAGTGTAAAGGGAAAGAACCTTGTAGGCTTGCTCAAAGTTGCCACTGGCAATTTCCTTTATGAAGCCAGGGATGTCAATGGAAACTGGACAGCCTTCAACGCAGCCAGGTTTCTTACAGTTTAGGCATCTTGAAGCTTCTGTTGCTGCTTCTTCGGCAGTGTAGCCAAGGCAAACTTCCTTGAAGTTTTTATTTCTTTCATCAGGTGCTTGTTCAGCAATTGGAACTTTTGTGAACCTGTCTTCAGCTTTTTTTATTTCAAAGTCTTGATTGTCCTTTAAAGAAGTCTCGGCCTTGTGATCAGATACTGCAAGGTCCATTGTGCAGTGGTGGTCAGCAATTGTTTGAGTCTTCTTGTTGTCAATGTATTGTCTTTGCCTCTTCATGGCAGAATCAAAGTCAACGAGGTGACCGTCAAATTCTGGTCCATCGACGCAGGCAAACTTAGTTTTTCCATCAATAGAAACACGACATGCACCACACATGCCAGTTCCATCAACCATAATTGGGTTTAGGGAAACTGTTGTTGGAAGGTCATACTTCTTAGTAGTTAGGCAGACAAATTTCATCATTATCATTGGCCCAATGGAAACCACTTGGTCGTAGTGCTTTTTCTCATTTTCCACAAGGTCCACAATCTTGTCAGTTACAAGACCCTTAAAGCCATAGGATCCGTCATCAGTTGCTATGTATAGGTTGTCGCAAACGGATTTTAATTCATCTTCAAGGATTACAAAATCTTTGGACTTTGCCCCAATGATTATGTCACAGTGAAGTCCCTTGTCCTTAAAAAATTTGGTCTGAGGGTAAACTGGTGCAGTACCAACACCACCGGCTACGAATAAGTATCTTTTGTCCTTTAAGTCTTTTAAGTCCATGTCATAAAAATCTGATGCGTGGCCAAGAGGTCCAACAAAGTCCTTGAAGCTTTCTCCTTCTTCAAAGGCTGCAATCTTCTTTGTAGATTCACCAGAAGCTTGGACAACTATTTGGACGCTGCCTCTATCTATGTCATAATCAGAAATAGTTAGGGGAATTCTCTCAGAATACTTGTCGGCAATTAAAATAACAAATTGACCTGGCTTTGCAGATGCTGCAATCTTAGGCGCATATATGTCAAATAAAAATATATTTGGCGCAAGTTCTTCTTTTCTTAAAATTTTTGGCAAAATAATCACACTCCAAGATTATTATAGCATAAGGGCAATTGTTCTTGATGGGAAATTTAATATAGTAAGATTATTTATTTAATCTTTATATAAGCCCACAAATGTGAAAAAATATTTACTAATGTGTAAATTTCAAGTATATTATAAATAAGGTGGTTGAAATGAGAAAATTTTCAAGAGAAATAAAGAAAGTCGTGATAAAGGTTGGGTCCTCATCCATAACCCACGACAATGGAAAAATAAATTTACAAAAAATCGACGAACTCTGCTTTGAAATTGCAAACCTAAAGAACCAAGGCTATGATGTTGTTCTTGTTTCTTCAGGTGCCATTGCAGCAGGACGTGCTAAATTAAATCTAGAGGAAAGACCAAAGGAAACTTCTGACAAGCAGGCAGCTGCAGCAGTAGGTCAAGTTGCCCTCACCAATATTTACGACAGGTCTCTTGTCTCCTATGGTTACAATTCTGCCCAAGTCCTACTCACAAGGACTATTGAAGTTGACGACGAGATGAGGGTCAATGCAGAGAATACCTTTGAGAAACTTTTGGGCATGAATGTAATCCCAATAATAAATGAGAACGACACAATTTCTACTTATGAAATTAAGTTTGGGGACAACGACACCCTCTCGGCAGTTATTGCCAGGATGATTGATGCAGACTTACTTATTATGCTTACAGACATAGAGGGACTTTACACTGACGACCCAAGAAAAAATCCTGAAGCAAAGATTATCCATGAGGTTGCAGATATAAAAGACGTAGAAGGCATGGCCAAGGAAACTAATTCTAATGTTGGAACAGGTGGCATGTATACCAAGATTAAGGCGGCCAAGCTTGCCATAGAAAAGGACATAGAAGTTGTAATTGGATCTGGAGAAAACATGAAGATCATTAGGGATATAATAAAAGGAGAAGAAATTGGAACATATTTTAAGTGTTAAAGAATTGGGGAAGATTGCAAAGGAAGCATCCTACAAATTAAAAAAATTAAAAACAAAGGAAAAAAATGCCATGCTTCTTGAAATCAAGAAGGCTCTTTTATCTGAAAAGGAAAATATTTTAAAGGCCAACGAAGAAGACATCAAGAAGGGTAGAGAAAATAAGATGCCTGAAGGCCTAATCGACAGACTTCTCTTAACTGATGAGAGAATCGAAGGCATGGCCAAGTCCATTGACGAAGTAATTGACTTTAAGGACCCAGTTGGCAAGGTCCTATCAATGGAAGAAAACTATGCAGGCCTTTTAATTGGTAAGAAGACTGTCCCAATGGGAGTTATTGCCATAATTTATGAGTCAAGACCAAATGTAACTCTTGATGCAGCTATTCTTTCTCTCAAGGCTTCAAGTGCCATTATCCTTCGTGGTGGCAAGGAGTCTATCAAGTCCAACATAGCTATAGCTGATGCCATTAGACTTGGGATAAAAAATGCTGGCTACGATGAGGACTTTGTCCAAATTGTAAAGGACACGTCAAGAGAATCATCAAAGGAATTGATGCAGCTTAAGGGTTATGTAGACCTCTTACTTCCAAGAGGATCAGCATCTCTTATTAACTCAGTAGTTGAAAATGCTAAGGTGCCTGTAATTGAAACGGGAGTGGGCAACTGCCACATCTATGTTGACGATATGTGCGACATAGAAAATGCTGTCAAGATTATTGAAAATGCAAAGACTCAAAGAATTGGGGTTTGCAATGCAGTGGAATCACTTGTCTTAAATAAGAATCTGCCAGATGAGTTTTTCGATTTATTTAACCAAGTGGTAGAAAAATATGATATCAAGGTTCATGCAGATGAAGCCGCTCTTCCTAAGATTAAAAATGCTGTGAAGGCAGAAGAAGATGACTACGGCAGGGAGTATTTGGACTACGAAGTTTCTGTTAAGACAGTTGAAGATGTAGATGCTGCTATTGACCACATCACAAGATATTCAACAGGCCATTCAGAATCTATCTTGTCAGAATCCTATGAAAGAGCAATGAAGTTTTTGGAAGAAGTTGACTCAGCCTGTGTCTATGTAAATGCTTCAACAAGATTTACTGATGGAGGAGAATTTGGCAAGGGAGCAGAACTTGGAATCTCAACACAAAAACTCCACGCAAGGGGACCAGTGGGTCTTGACGAACTTGTGAGTTACAAGTATATAATCTTTGGTCATGGAGAATACAGGAAGTAAAAATTTTCTAGGGATTTTTGTTAGTAACTTTTAGATTAATAAATTTACTGGTTTTGTAAGATCAAATTTTTTAAAAATTAGATTTAGAAAAGAATTTAGAATCTAAGCAGATACATTAATTTAAAATCTAAATTTTACAATAAATAGGGCAGAAATAAATAAAATTAAGTCGGCAGGTCATCCTGTCGATTTTTTTGTAGAAATTTTTATGGAAAAAAATTATTTTATTTTAATTACTTTATTGATGCCCTTTTAAAATATTGCAGGGAAGGAAGATGTGAAAATAATTTGAATAAGATAGGAAATTCTCTTATATAAGAGAAAGGGCGAAGATAAAATGATATGCGATCAAAAATAATAAAGAAAATATGAGGATAAGTGAAGATAAAATAAGATGGATATAAAAGTAACTTTAAGAAGTTTATAAAAAGAGGAATGAAGAAAAAAATTTGTTTTAGATAAGAGTAAGCTTATAAAATTTTTTAATCTTAATATGTATAAAATTTAAATCCAAAGAATATTAAGCTAAGGAGTAAGTAGAAAAATTTACAAAAAAAGAAGAAGCTGTGAAGCCTCTTCTTAATTTATTAATTTAAAGAAAAATTTTAAGCGGGATTAGTAGCATCCTTATCCTTGTCCCCATCATTGTTCTTATTTAAAAGTTTTTGAGTGACAAATATAACTGCTAGGGCACCGAGACCAATGGCATCTGTAAGAAGCTTTGGATCAAGTAGTGCAAAGGCAGCTCCAAGAAGGATTACTCTTTGCCAAATTCTTAGATTTCCAAATAGGTAGGATTCAACTGTACCTGCCAAGCAGATTGTACCAATAAGAGCAGTTATTATTGTTGGGATAGCTGCTGTGATTGGTAACCAGTTAACTGTAGTTCCAACTACTGAATCAACCATAATCAAGTGTGGGTTAATAACATAGATGTAAGGTATGATAAAGGCACCTATTGCGAGTTTAAAGGCCTGCACACCGGTCTTCATAGAGTTGGCACCTGCTATACCTGCTCCTGCGTAAGCTGCTAGGGCAACTGGAGGAGTAACGTCGGCAACTACACCAAAGTATAGGATAAATAAGTGGGCTGACATTAGGTTTACACCAAGTTTTGTTATTGCTGGAACAGCCATTGTTGCAAGTACTATGTACTTAGCAGTAGTTGGAAGTCCCATTCCAAGAATAATTGAAGCTATCATTGTTAAGAATAGAGTTGGGATAAGTTTACCCTTAGCTATAAGTACGATAACTTCTGCAATCTTAAGACCGAAACCAGTAAGTGTAACAACACCAACGATCATACCGGCACAAGCACAGGCACAAGCTACGCCAACGGCACCCTTAGCACCTGCTTCCATTGCTCCAAGTATGTCTTTAGGAGTAAAGGAATTGTCTTTCTTAATAAGTGAAGCTGCGAAGGCAACTATAATACCAATAACTATACCAGTTAAGGCAGCCATTGTTGGTGGATATTGTTTAACCAACATGAAGATGATTGCAATTAGAGGTAGAGTTAAATAACCTTGTTTTCTTAAAATATGTGAAACCTTTGGAAGGGATTCTCTAGGCATTCCCTTAAGGCCAAGTTTACATGCTTCTAAGTGAACCATTGTACCAACAGCTATATAGTATAGAACTGCTGGGATAATAGCAGCCTTTACAATTGAAATGTAAGGGAAGCCTGTGAAGTCAGCCATGATAAAGGCAGCAGCACCCATTACTGGAGGCATGATTTGTCCACCAGTAGATGCAGTAGCTTCAACGGCACCTGCGTAGTGAGGTTTGTATCCAACAGATTTCATTAGTGGGATTGTAAAAGCACCAGTAGTAACTGTGTTAGCTACAGATGATCCAGAGATTGAACCCATAAGTCCTGATGATAAAACTGATGTCATGGCTGGGCCTGATCTTGTAGAACCAGTAAGAGCGTAAGCGAAGTCTATAAAGAATTCACCAACACCAGTCTTGTCTAGGAAGGAGCCGAACAAGATAAACATAAATACGAATGTAGAAGATACTCCAAGTGGTGTACCCATAATACCTTCAGTAGTCATGTACATGTGAGAAACAATTCTAGTTACATTAAAACCTCTGTGGGCAAAAACACCTGGCAAGTGTCTACCAAAGTAGGCAAATAGTAGGAACACTATAGTTACTATTGGAAGCTCTGGACCAACAACTCTTCTTGTAACTTCTAGAGTAAGAAGAACTGCAAGGACACCAAGTACCATATCGGTAGTGGACATTTGACCACCCTTTAAGGCAATAGCTTCAACATTAAAGAATATGTAGCCCCAAACACCAATTGATAGAATCATTAATACCCAATCCATAATATCTATTTTGTCTTTAGATGATTTTTTAAATCCAGGATAAAGGGCAAAGCCAAGTGTAAAGGCAAAGATTAAGTGAAGTGATCTTTGCTTCATAGCTAGTAATGTGCCGTGCCATGATGTAAATAGATGGAAGGCAGACATTAAAATTGCAACGATTGTAATGAATAAGGCAACCTTACCAGTTAGCTTACGGAGCTTACTAGTTTCAAGGTCGTATTGTTCCATTAACTCATCTACGTCCATAGCACCAAGCTCTTCAGCAGATTTAATGGCGCTGGCTTCTTGTTCCGTAGTTTTGTTTTCTAAATTATCATTTAATTTTTTATCTTTATCGCTCAATTTGGCACCTCCTTAGTGCGTAATCCAAAAGTGAAATGTGTTCGGTAGAAAATTCTAGGGCCTCTCTTGGCTCAGAAAAATCTAAAAAGGGAGTAGTCTTTCCATTTATTACAAGCTTATGGTTGGCTACGACGGCCCCAGTCCTATAAATAACAGTTTCAAAGGGAACATTCATATCATATAAACAAAAACTTCCATCTTCAGCATACTTAAACTTGTAAATTAAATTAACAGGAAGACCGGCACCCTGGTCGCGGTATCTTTGTTCCATTAAGATGAGCTTGCCATCTCGAACTTCATACCACTCACTAGTCTCAGACCTTTCAACAGAATGGGTGTAGACTATGCCGAACCTCTCCTTATCCTTTAAGTGACAAATCTTTAATACATCTCCATTAAAATATGATTTTATAATTATTGCATCGATTTTCACAAAGGATAAAATAAAAAAAACTAATATAATAAAGAGTATTGGAAAGATCAAAGTCTTTCCAATGCCCTCTTTATTCTTACCACTCATTATTTCTTAACTTCGTCGAAATATTTTTGTGCACCTGGGTGTACTTCAATACTCATACCATCAAGAGCCTTATCAAGAGCGATGTCTCCACCTCTTGCGTGAGATTCTTTCATAGTATCAAGGTTTTCAAATAATAATTTTACGATATTGTAAGCATCTTCGTCAGCCATTCTTTCGTCAACAGCTAGCATAGATTGTACTGCTACTACAGAAATTTCTTCATCTTGTCCCTTGTATTCAGATGGAGTGATGTGTAGGTTAACATAGAAAGGATACTTAGCAATAAGAGCTTCAGCCTTATCTTCTGCAATTGGAACTAGGTGAACATCGTGAGTAGTTGCTAGTTCAGTAATAGCTGAAGATGGGATAGCTGCAGTTAAGAATGTAGCGTCGATTTGACCTGATTTAATTTGGTCAGCAGCTTCTGAGAAAGATAAGAAGTCAACTTTTCCTAAGTCATCATAAGTAATTCCGTGAATATCAAGAATTTGTTTTACGTTAACTTCAACACCAGAACCTGGAGAACCAACAGCTACTCTCTTGCCCTTAAGATCATCAATAGTTTTAATTCCAGAATCATCTGAAGCAACTATTTGTACGATTTCAGGATATAGACAGCATAGTCCTCTAAGACTAGGTTTTTCTTCTCCTTCAAAAGTATCAGTACCGTTTACTGCATAGTAAGCAACGTCATTTTGGATAAATGCGATTTCTGCGTCTCCCCTAGTAACAAGTTCAACGTTTTCTTTAGAAGCACCAGTAGCTTGTGCAGTTGCTGTGTAGTCAACTCCTGCATTGTTAAGAATGTTAGATAGTGCTCCACCTAGTGGGTAATATGTACCACCAGTACCACCAGTTGCAACTGACATGAATCCGCCCTTAGTTTCCATTAGGCCTTCAGCAGTAATATCGCCAGTAGCTTCTTCAGTCTTAGCTGTTTCTTCAGTCTTAGTAGCGTTTGCATTTTCTTTCTTTGCATTGTTTCCGCCACCACCACATGCTGTTAGTGTAAGTGAAACTACAGCAATTAGCATGATTAACATCGTCAATTTTTTCTTAGTCATAATATAATACCTCCTTGACTTTATTCAAATAAACCAACCATGAAAATGTTTATCTGATGATTAAATAGTACAATAATTAAGAAGATTTGTCAATCTATTAATAAGCTTGAACAAGGGATAAATAAAGAATAAATTATAAAAAGTAAAATAATTGAAAACGGTTTTATAATGTGGATTAAAATTATATGTTTAAGGAAAATAATTTTTTGCAAGAAATTTATCTTAATTTAGTGACTTAACAAGACAAATTAAGGGGTTAGAAGAAAAAAATATTTTATATGCTTAGTATTTATAGTAAAATAATTGTACTTTGAAAAAATAAATTTAAAGTTTGATAAAAAATATTTGGACAACAAAAGGACGAAAATGAACAAAAGATTTACTAATGAAAAATTAATGAAATTTCAAATTTTAAATGGAGCCCAGCTAAAGTACATAGCCTTTGGGTCCATGTTAATTGATCACATAAACAAGGCCCTCATTTGGCCTAACCTTGATGGAGTAGGTGGCTTATCAATATTAAGTTCCATCTTTGATGTAATAGGACGGATTGCCTTTCCGCTTTTCTCTTTTTTTATTGTGGAAGGATTTTTTAGGACTAGGTCTAAGAAAAAATATCTTTTAAACTTGATATTTTTTGCAATAATTTCAGAAATTCCCTATGACATGTTTTCTTCTAAGGTTATATTAGAATTTAGATTGAATAATGTACTCTTTTCTCTTGCCTTATCCTTAATTACTATTTGGATTCTCGATGAATTTAGAAAGAGATATGAAGAAAAAATTGGAAGGCTGTGGATTTTATTTTCTATTCCACTCCTTATAATTATGTTTTTTGTTTCCACCTTTGTGTCAGGTGACTACGACTTCCACGCAATTATGACGGCCTTTGTCTTCTATTTACTTTATGAAAGGCCAGTGGCTGGTGCAATTTGTGCCTACCTCACAATAGTAAAAGAAGTTTGGTCAATTCTTGGATTTGGACTAACTGTTATGTATAATGGTGAGAAGGGAAAACAAAATAAAATTTTTAATTATTTATTTTATCCAGTCCATCTTTTAATTCTTGGACTTTTGAGGATGTATTTTAATATTTAATTTTTAACTTAAGACGCATGGGCGTCTTTTTATTTTTTTGAATGTGTTTATAAAATAAAAAAATAAAAATTGGGAGGTAATAGATGAAAGAAGAAAATATTTTAGGAAGAGAAGATATAAAAAAGTTACTTATACAGTTTGCCTTGCCAAGTATTTTTGCCCTAATAATAAGTTCTCTCTATAACATTGTGGACCAAATTTTTATTGGGAACTCTGTGGGAATGTTAGGCAATGCAGCAACCAATGTTGCCTTTCCCCTTGTGACAATTTGTACAGCTCTTGCCCTCTTGTGTGGAATTGGTGGAGCTGCAAATTTTAATATTTCATTGGGAAGAGGAGAAGAAGAACTTGCAAGACACTACATTAGAAATGCCCTAAGTCTTGCCACTATAGCAGCACTTATCTTTACAATAATAACTCACATATTTATGGGAAGTTTTTTAAAGGTCTTTGGTGCAACAAAGGAAATTATGGACTATGCCATAGAATATGTTTCTATAACTTCCTATGGATTCATATTCTTAATTCTCGTAAATGTGGGCTCGACTTTAATAAGAGCTGACGGGTCACCAAAGTTTTCAATGTACTGCATGGTAGTTGGAGCCCTTATAAATTTAATTTTGGACCCAATTTTTATATTTGTCTTTGACATGGGAATGGCAGGAGCTGCTTACGCAACAGTTCTTGGACAGTTCTTTTCTTTTCTATTAATAATATTTTATTTTGCAAGACATTTTAAGTCTGTTAACTTAGAAGGAAAATATTTTGAATTACAATTTGATAAGATAATTAATATTGCGAGACTTGGAGCGGCAAGTGGCTTTAATCAAGCAGCTATACTATTTGTTCAAATACTAATGAATAATTTTTACAGATATTATGGATCCTTGTCAGAATATGGAGCCAACATACCCCTTGCTGCAGTGGGAATTGTCATGAAGGTTAATATGATATTTTTCTCTGTCAACATTGGGCTGTCCCAAGGACTTCAACCAATTTCTTCCTTTAATTATGGAGCAAAAAAATATGACAGAGTTGTAGAAGTTTATAAACTTGCAATTAAGTATGCCCTAATAGTTTCAACAATCTCCTTTGTAATCTTTCAAGTCTTCCCAAGACAAATAATTATGCTCTTTGGGGGAGGAAGCGAATTATATTTTGACTTTGCCATAAAGTTATTTAGGATTATGCTTTTCTTTACTTTTTTAAATGGAGTGCAACCAGTTACTATGGGATTTTTGACATCAATTGGTCTTGCCAAGAGGGGGATTTTGATTTCTCTTTTAAGACAAGTACTTCTCCTAGTTCCCTTTGCCTATCTCTACGCAAACTTATTTGGAGTAAAGGGACTCTTGTACGCACCACCAACGGCAGATTTTATAACTGCCATAGTTACCTTTTCCCTAGCAAAGAGAGTTTTAGACGGTCTCAGGAGAAATTCAATTAAATAATAAGTGGAAGGCTTTGGATAAATCATTAACTTAAAGTAAATATAGAATGGTTTTCCAAGGCCTTTTTTAAAGAAAAGTGTTAATTGGTCCAAGCTTATAAATGAACTTGAAAAAGATAAGGATTTCATCTAAAATAGAAATGTAACGAAGTACATAAAATTTTAAGGAGGATGTAAATGAAAGCGTTAATGGTAGATTATATGTCAGACGTAATTGACAAAGGACTTGAAGAAAGAGGTATTGAACTTGATAAGGTTATGCTTCCAACTTCAGAAAAATTAGCAGAAATTATTGAACCTTATGATTTCCTATTCATGAGAGTTGACCCATTCATCAACAAGGAAGTTCTTGATGCTGCTAAAAACTTAAAGGCAATTTTTGTTGGTTCAACAGGAACTAACCACATTGACCTTGAATATGCAAAGGAAAAAAATATTCCAGTTAAAAACTCACCAGGACAAAACGCAAACGCAGTTGCTGAACTTGTTTTTGCTAAAATGTTAGACCTTTACAGAAACTCTGTACAAGCTCAAAACGAAGTTAAGGGTGGAATCTGGAACAAATATAGATGGATTGGTAGAGAACTTAGAAACAAGACTCTAGGAATTTGTGGTTTTGGTGCAATCGGAAGAAGAGTTGCTGAAATCGCTAATGTATTCCACATGGACGTTCTTGCTTATGACCCATTCCTAAAACCAGAAGACATTAAAGTTGATTATGTTAAACTAGTTGATTTCGACGAAATCGTAGCTAACTCTGACATTATCACTCTTCACATGCCACTAACTCCAGACACTAAGGATCTTTTCTCAGCAAAAGAATTCGAAAAAATGAAAGACGGAGCTTGCATCATCAATGCTGCACGTGGTGGAATTGTTAACGAAGAAGACCTATACGACTACATCAAGAATGGCAAACTAGGTGGAGCAAACTTAGATACACTTTCTAACGAACTTGGCTCTGGCGGACTTGACACTCAAGATGTTCCAGTAGAAAACAAATTATTCGAACTTGACAGACTTTATGTTACTCCACACATTGGTGGTTCAACAATTGATGCTCAAGACGATATCGGAAATGTAATCCTAGGAAACTTTGACGAACTTTTCGGAAAATAAGAATAAATAAAATTTAAATTTTAAAGACTGCTTGCTTAGGTGAGCAGTCTTTTTTTCTTGTAGGAAAATATGACTTGTTGACAGGGAAAAAAATATGATAAAGTTTACTTAATAGAATTGATAAAGAGGAAAAATTATAAAAAAGGAGACAGCATGAAGGACTACTATTCAATGATAATTTTATTTCTTGTCTTCACTGGGATTATCTTTATTTATAATCTCTATGTAAAAAAGAAAAATGAAAAAATTTTAAGACAGGAAATAAGGGAGAACTTTGGAAAAATTCATAGTAAAATCTTCAAGGGAAAAATTAATGGGATACATAAGAGACTTGGAGGAAATGTCAGCGAAATTACTGCCAATGACTTAAACCTTGATGAAGTCTTGGCCAAGATGAACCACACTATGTCCAAGATGGGCCTGGAATTTTTTTATTATAGGCTTAGGGACCTCATCTTAGACAAGGATGAACTTACAAGACTTCAAGAGAAGAGAAGACTTTATGAAGGTAAGGAAGAAGATCTTGAAGACTTTCAGTTTCATTTAGGAAAGCTTGGATACTTCAAGGAAGATATCCTTGAACTTATTGAAGAAGAAATTGAGATCCAAAGAGAACTTGAAGTTTTGGCGAAAGTTTTTTCTTTAACGGCACTTTACATCTTGATACTATTTATAAGTTTAAGAGCCCAGGCCATTTTATTTATTTTTGCCCTCTTGGCAGTTAACACCTTTATCTACAAGAAGTTTAACGAGATGGCTCTAGGAAGGCTTGAAGCTTTAGTTAGATTAAAGGGCCTTTTATATGTGGCAGAAGGACTTATTAAAAATAAAAATCAAGTCTTCACAGAAGAAATTAATGAAATAGAAAATATTTTAAGAGATCTTGCTCCCTTAAAGAAGAGCCTGAGGTCTTTCGGATTCTTGACAGGTAACATGGAGTTGGACTTTGCAGAAACTTATAGGAATGTTTTGTTTTTATCAGAAGCCAGAAGCTTCTCAAAGTCACAAAAATATTTTAAGAAGTACAGGGAAGAAATCTTTAGACTCTATTACCTCTTGGGAAAAATTGACTGCGAGATTGGAATTATATCCCTAGCAAAGGCCTACAAGACAGGAGAAGCAAGTTTTGGAGATAAAATTCTTGGAAAGGACCTCTACAATCCCTTGATAAAAAGTCCTGTTCCCAATGACCTTGACTTGAATAAGTCCATTATCCTGACTGGGTCCAATGCGTCGGGCAAGTCGACTTATCTAAGGACTATTGGCATTAATTCAATTTTTGCCCTTAGCTTTGGAATGTTTTTTGGAGAAGAATTTGAAATAAAACCAATGAAAATTACTTCAGCCATAGATATTAGTGACTCAATAATGAAAAACCTCTCCTACTTCATGGCAGAGTCCAGGGCCATTGGTGACATGATAGACGACGAGAGTGAAAAAATAATTTTGCTAGACGAAATTTTTAGGGGAACTAATACCATTGATAGGATTGCATCGGCTACTGCAACTTTAAAATATTTGGCAAAAAATAATCACGTGGTTGCAGCAACTCACGACATAGAGCTTACAATGCTTTTAAAGGATCATTTTGCAAATAAACACTTTGAAGAAAAAATAGAAGATGGGGACATTAAGTTCGACTACCTCTTAAAGGATGGACCAGCCACTAGCAGGAACGCCATTGCAATCTTAGACAATTTAAATTATCCAAGAGAAATAATCAAAGAAGCAAAAAATCTTTCAAGAGAGTTAGAAGAAAAATAAATTTTAAGATCATACTTAGGTAGATTTATACCTAAGTATTTTTTTATGCTTTAATACTTTATTTTTATCCTTTATACTAGTAATAAGCGAGAAAATGTTTTTATGGATTGTGAGGAAAAGATGAGAATTTATTTTACTAGACATGGGGAGACTGAGTGGAACAAGCTGGGGATTATCCAGGGACAATTAGACTCGGCACTAACTTCTGAAGGAATGGATATGGGAAGACGCTTGGGCGAGATGTCTAAGGACCTTAATTTTGATAGGGTTTATTCATCTGATCTTGGCCGTGCCTATGACACTGCAAGGTTAATTTGCCCTGACAGGGAAATTATTAAGACCCCTCTTCTTCGTGAAATTGACGTTGGGTCTTGGTCAGGTAAAAATATCAAGGATGTAAAAGTAGAAGATGAGATCCTTTACAAAAAATATTTTGAAGATCCAAAAAACTATAAGAGACCTGACGGAGAAAGCATTCACGACCTAAGGGAAAGAGTGGAAAAGTTTTTTGAGAAAGCAGTTTATCCCAATGAAGATGAAAACATCCTTATCGTTACTCACGGTGTGACCATTGTGGCAATCTATTCTCTCATGGAGGGGATTCCTATTGAGGACTTTTGGTCTAATAGGGTGAGGCGAAATGGCGAATTTAATATAGCAGATTATGAAGATGGGACCTTTAAAATTATTAAGAAGGCGCCAAAGAATCCAGTGGACTCAATTTGAGGTGATAATATGACTACTTATGATTTAATTATAATTGGGGCAGGGGCAGCTGGCCTTAGCTCAGCGATTTATGCAGGCAGGGCCCTATTAAAGACTCTTGTAATTGAAAAATTTTCTTTTGGTGGCAGGGTTAACGACACTCCAAAGATTATAAATTATCCTGGCTTTAAAGAAATTGCAGGCAGGGACCTTATTAATGAATTTAGGAAGCAGGCAGAGAGTTTTCCAACTAATGAATTTGCCTATGGAACTGTCAAAAAAATTGAAAAAATAGAAGATGGCTTTAAGCTAACTACCATGAGGAGAAAAGAATTTACTGCCAAGGCAGTTATTATTGCAACAGGAACCTACGCCAAGATGTTAAACGTCCCTGGTGAAACTGAATTTGCAGGACGTGGAGTTTCTTATTGCTCCACTTGTGATGCAGATTATTTTAAGGACAAGGACATACATATACTAGGTTCAGGGGACTTGGCCCTTGAAGAGGCAGATTACCTCTCCAACTTTGCCAATTCCATTAACATGATAATTATCCACGAGGAAGGAAAGTTTGATGGCAATCAGCTGGAAGTTGAGAGGATAATGAAGAACCCAAAAATTTCCTACACTTGGCATTCAAAACTTGAGGGCATAAATGGGGGCGAAAGGGTAAATAGCCTTGACATCTTGGACTTAGATGATAAGACTAAAACCAGAGTAACCTCTGATGGGATTTTCATCTTTGCAGGCATGAGTCCCAACTCTAACTTTGTAAAGGACCTTGTGGATCTTGATGATTTTGGATTTATAAAAACTGATGAGATGATGAGGACTTCTGTTGAGGGAATTTTTGCTGCAGGTGACATTAGGAACAAGGCCCTTAGGCAAATTGTAACTGCAGCTAATGATGGTGCAGTAGCAACAGTTTATGCAGAGAAGTACATTAGGAAGAGGGGTGTCAAATGAGAGTCTATCCAAGGGGAACAGTGTTATACAACAGAGAAAAGGCCTACAATGGAATAAATTTAATTTCAACTGCCAAGGACGGGGCCCTTTTGACAAAAATGGATGGGACAGAGTTAAAAAGATATTCTGTTAACCCCATGCCAGCCAAGATGCTGCCAAACAAAAACATTATGAGTATATCTTCCTTTAGGTCATCGGACTTTGGTGTCAGTGATGGTATTGATCTGCTTGAGTTTGATAAGGATGGGAAGATTGTCTTTGACTTTGACAAGTTTAAGTTTACTGAAGATAGGGGCTACAGGCCTAAGTGGATGGCAAGGGCCCACTCAGATTTTCAAAGAGAGGGCAATTCTGTTGGCTACTATTATCCAGACCAAAAAATTGTAGAAAATGGGAAGACCCTCCTTCTAGTCCATGATGCTATTGTTGACACAAGGATATCTGACAAGGCTCTTCTAGATGATGTGATATTAGAAGTAGATGGAGAGGGGAATATCCTTTGGAAGTTCTCCTTTAGTGAGCACTTCGACCAGTTGGGATTTTCTGAAGAAGCCAAGAACGTAATTTACAGAAATCCAAACCTCAGGATAACAGAGAGACCTCTTGGCAACTATCTCGATGTAACTTCAATTTCTACAATTGGAGAAAACAAGTGGTATGACCAAGGAGACCCACGCTTTCATCCTGATAATATTTTATTTACTGCCAGGGCAGCAAATATTATTGGGATAATCGACAAGAAGAGGTCGCGAATTTGCTACAAGCTGGGACCAAACTTCTCCGACTTTAAAAAAGTTGACCCAGTTGTTGGTTCTGCCTTTGCCAGTATTGTCCCAAGGGGCCTGCCAGGTGAAGGCAACCTCTTGATTTTTGACAACGGGGGAAGATGTGGTTATGGTTCGCCAACTCTTACATCTCCATCCGGCCTACTTCCTTTCGTGAGAAATTATTCTAGGATTCTTGAAATAAATCCAGTTACCCTTGCAGTGAATTGGTCGGTGGATCCAAGAGACTTTGGATTTTCTATACCAATGAATGGCTACAAGTTCTATTCCCCTTATGGTGGCAACCTCCAAAGACTGCCCAATGGCAACACCCTAATAACACTAGCAACAGAAGGTCTTGTAATAGAAGTTACACCATCAAAAGAAATTGTTTGGCAATGGACTTGTCCTTATAGGACAACGACAGAAAACCTCTTGAAGAACAACATGATTTACAGGGTTTACAGGTATCCTTATGATTACCTGGACATTGATGAAGAGGAAAATGAAATTCAAGAAATAGAGGATGCATCTTACTTTAAACTTCCTGGAGCAGGAGAATTTAAGTCAGTTGAAATCACAAATGTAAACAAGAGTGAACTATCAATTGACATTGACCCACTTTCTCAAGAGTCAGAGTCTGTAAGAGACCTTGTGGAAAATAAAAAGGTAATTAAGAGAAATGAATCTGTAATCAAATATATTGCAGCAAGTCATTTTGAAGATACAATAAGAGAAAACAAGATGGCAATATTAATTTATGGGGCAGAGAGGTGCTCTCACTGCGAGCCACTTATGGAAGTTATGGAAGTCCTCTTGGAAGAAGAGTTCAAGGAAGTTTCTTGCTTCTACATGGACCTTGACAAAAACAAGTCCTTTGCAGAAAAATATGAAATCTTTCAACTACCTAGGGTTTCCTTCTTTAAAGACGGAGAAAAAGTTTATGAATTCATGGGAGAAAAGTCCTATGATGAAATTGCCGGCTTAATAGAAGAGTATCTTTTAGAATTATATTGAGACACAAAAAAACTGGGATTAAGCTCCCAGTTTATTTTTATGATTTATTAAGTTAATTATAGATTAATTAGAAGTTTAATTAAGACTCTTCTGTGTGCCAAGACAAGTTAACGTATCCCTTCTTATTGACTTTGGAATTTATTAAAAACCTATTTTTTACCATCCTCAGCATATACTTGTCGTCCTTGTAGGAGTCGGAATATCCACAAGAATTTTCGTAGTCAATCTCAATTCCTTCTTGGGCCAAGAGGTCTTTAATGTTTTTAACTTTCATGTCCTTCTTGTTGTTGCCCCTAGTGAGCTTATAATCATCTCCAAGGTCAGTCCCAAGAATGTAGTCAAAGGGATAGAGGTCCTTGATATACTTTAGGTAGGGAGTGGCAGAAGCAGAGCAGAGAATTTTAATTGTGTCTTCATCGTGGGAATAAAATTCATCTTCAAATTCCACAAAGAAAAATTTGGGGAAGAGGTAGTCTGTTACAAAGTCCCTTAACTCATCTTCGGAAAAATATTTTATAATAGAAACCATTTGGTTTTTCATAATATCAAAATCAGATGCCAACTTAGACCTTATGTAGGCAGATCCAAGGCCTCCCATGGTCCTAAAAAAATTTATTTTTTTATTTTTAAATCCATACTTATAAAGCTCTACTATTGATTCACAATCAACTACAGTTTTGTCAAAATCATAGAGCGCAAGCTTTCTTTTCAAAATCTCACCTCAATAGAATTATATCAAATTGCCCTCATTATAAAAAGATTTATGATATACTAAAATCGTGATATTTATGGGAATTATTATACACGTTGACATAGACGCCTTCTACGCATCAGTAGAAGAGCTTGACGACAAATCTATAATAGGTAAACCTCTAGTCGTAGGTGGCAGGTCCAACCATGGAGTTGTAACTACGGCTAATTATGTTGCAAGAAAGTACGGAATCCACTCTGCCATGCCTATGTATATGGCGAGAAACCTCTGCGACCACTTGATAATAAAACCCATGAGAAGGGAAAGATACCTTGAGAAGTCAAGAGAAGTATTTGAAGTCCTAAGGACCTACACAGATAAAATCGAAAAAGTTTCCATTGATGAGTCCTATCTAGACATAAGCGGCCTGGGTTATGATGAAGATATTGTGTATGACTTGCAGAAAAAAGTTTATGAAAAGACTGGTCTAAGTGTGAGTTGTGGCTTGAGCTACAACAAATTCTTGGCTAAACTTGCCAGCGATTGGAATAAGCCAAAAGGAGTAAAAATTATTAGGCAGTCAGACATTCCTGAAATTTTATTTCCCCTAGACATAAGAAAGGTCCATGGAATTGGGAATAAGACAGAGAAGAGGCTGAGGAACATAGGGATAAATACTGTTGAAGACTTGTATTCATTAACTTATGATTTTTTGACAACTATGTTTAAGAAGAGTGGGGAAGAAATCTATAAGAGGATCAGGGGAATTGACGAGAGAGAAGTAACTCCCAACACTGTGAGGAAAAGTCTTGGGACAGAGTCCACCTTTGAAGTGACATCCAAGAGGGAAGAACTTATTTCTTACTTAAAAGACTTTTCCAAAGAAGTATCTGAAGACTTAATCGTAAAAGAGATTTCTGGCTACACCCTGACTCTCAAGATGAAGGACGAAAACTTCAAGGTCAAGACCAGGTCAAGAACCTATGAGAATGCCATCTATGAAGAAGATGATATCTTTAAGAAGTCTCTGGAAATTTTTGAAGAAGCCTATGAGGGCGACAAGCTTAGACTCATTGGCATAACAGTTTCAAACCTTGTGGATTTAAACATAAGACAACTTTCATTTTTTAATGGATAAAAATATCAATCTTTTTTCGAAATTTTATGCTAAAATATTGAAGAAATAAGATAAAGGAATTTAATTATGAGAAATTTTTGGGACTTAGACTATGGGGAAGTGGGTTTTAAATTCTACGGGACTTACCACTTTGCCTGCCTTCTTATTATTTTTGTATTTGGAATAGTTTTATATAAACCCTGGAGAGAAAGAAAAAACTTCAGAAGGTTTCTTGCCTTAACACCAATTAGCTTGGAGATGATTAGACTTGTTGGGGTCTTAATGAGTGGTCATTACGACTCTTCCTACTTGCCCTTCCACCTCTGCCTAATTGGATCCCAGTTCATGGCAGTAGACGCCTTTGTGGATAGGAAGTTTATCAAGGCTTGTCTCTATTATTTGTTTATGCCAGCGGCAATCTTGAGCCTACTTACTCCAGGCTGGGACATGGTAAATAAATACTCCTATGTGGCAATAATTTCTTGGATCATACATGGGATTAATGCTTTTTATCCAATCTATCTTGTACTTTCAAAGGAATACACTCCAAAGGTAAGAGATATAAGCTATCCAATAATTTTTATACTTGTGACTCTTCCAATAATAAAAACTTTAAACAAGAAACTTGATGCAAATTATTATTTTATAGAAGAGCCCTATGAGGGATCAGCCCTTGCAACTATTAATGATGTATTTCCAAATTATGTGGTGGGACTTTTTATAGTGACAGTCCTTGTAATGGTGATGACATTTTTTATCTACAAATTAATAATAAAAATTAGAAAAAAATAAGACGAGGATTTTAACCTCGTCTATTTTAGTTTTCGCTACCTAAAAAATAATAAGTTATGGCAACTAGAGAACCACCAATAATATTTCCAATAGTAACAGGTATTAAATTTTTTAGAATTAGCCCCATAGTAAATTCTGGATTTAACATTTTTGCTAGGGCAAAGCAAGTCATATTTGCCACGCTATGCTCAAAACCAAGGCTTACAAAAGCCAAGATACACCAGAAGATTAAAATCAACTTTGATGAATCAGATATGGGTCTAGAGCAAATTAAAACTGCAAGACACACTAGAATGTTACACATTATTCCCTTAAATAAAAGTGCAGTGAAGTCAAAACTTGACTTTGTTGTTGCTAGTTTTAAGAGGGCTTCGTTATATTCAGGGGAAACTCCTGTCATTTTAAATAAGAAAGAAATTAAAATTGATCCCAAAAGATTTCCTATGTAGGAAAAAACTAAAATCTTTAAAAGTGTGGAAGTTTCAATTTTTTTGTTTAATCTTCCAATACTTGTCACAAGGACATTACCTGTGAAAAGTTCGCCACCAGCAAAGATTACAAAGGAAAGGGCGAGGGAAAAGACAAAGCCATTTATAAATTTAACAGCTGGAATTTCAAGTCCTGAAAAGACACTTGCAGATAGGGTCATGATTAACATTCCCATTCCAATAAAAAATCCTGCAAGAACTGAAGCGACCATGTACTTAAAAAGAGAATTTTCAAGTAAATTTTTCTTAGTGTTTGTAGAATTTGTAAGTCCACCAATTATATCCTTATACATATCACACCTCTTTTTTTATTCCATTAAACATTATATCAAAAAGAGGTGACTTTTCAATTGGTGAAAGACTCTTTATGTGAAAATATATAAAAGTTTTCTTTATAATTTATATTTTATTTTGAATTTGCATCTAACTTATATTTATTAGCTTCTATTGCCACAATTATTACTTGAACAAGAGGCATCAATAGGTTAAAAAACAAAAATGGTAGATAGTGGACTGTGGAAACGCCAAGAACTGTAGACATATAAGTTCCACAAGTGTTCCAAGGAATCATGGCTGATGTAACAGTTCCACCTGATTCAAGAGTTGAAGAAAGAAGGGTTGGGTCAAGATTTCTTTCTTTGTACTCATTTTTAAACATCCTTCCAGGCACAACTATGGAGATGTATTGCTCGGGCATAGATGCGTTGGTAAAGACACAGGTTAAAATAGTAGAAATAACAAGCCCCACTATAGATTGAACCCTGTGGAGGAACTTCTTAACAATGGCTTCGAGTATTCCAGTCTCTTCTGCAATACCACCAAACATCATGGCAATAATAGTAAGAGAGATGGAAGACATCATGTTGTTTAGGCCACCAGTTGTCAAGAGTTGGTCCACTGCTTCAAGGCCAGTATTTGAAACATATCCATTAAGACCAGCTGATAAAATGTCGCCAAAATTAATGCCTTGGTAGATTGGTCCAAGGATAGCTGCAATAATAATTCCAAGGGCAATTCCAGGAACTGCTGGGAGTTTTTTTGCAATGGAAATAATTACTACAAGAGGTGCTAGCAAGAGGACGGGAGAAATTGTAAAAGTTTCCTTTAGTCCCTTGGCAATTATATTGACATTAGATAGGTCTGCAGATGCTCCTCTATATTTTGCAGATAAGAATCCAAAAATTAAAAGAGTTAAGCCATAGGCAATTAGAGTTGGCTTTGCCATAGACTTGATGTGAGTGAAGACATCTGTGCCAGCCATAGCTGGTGCAAGGTTTGTTGTATCTGATAAGGGACTCATCTTGTCACCAAAGTAGGCACCAGATAAAACTGCGCCTGCAGTGACAGGGGCAGGAATCCCAAGTCCGCTTGCTATACCCATAAGGGCAATCCCCATGGTACCAGCAGTTCCCCAACTTGTACCTGTTGCAAGGGAAGTGATTGAAGTAATTAAAACTGTGGCAACAAGAAAAATTGATGGCTTTAAAATCATAAGTCCATAGTAAATCATTGTTGGAACAACTCCAGCCAAGATCCAAATTCCAATTAGGACTCCAATTATGGCCAGGATTATTATGGACTGCATGGCCTGTGATATTCCCTTTATCATTGAGTTCTCAATGAACTTCCAAGTGTATCCAATCTTTAAGGCAACAAGCGAGGCAATTAGAACTCCAATTAGCATAGGAATGTGAGGGCTTTCTTCGTATTTTATTATGCTTATAAACATAATTATTGTAAGAGATGCGAAGGTAAAGAGGGCTTCAGCAAAGTTTGCCTTCCTAACTTCCTTTTCATATTTATTTATATTTTTCTGCTTCATTAGACACCCCATATATATCAAAAATTTAACATATTATAACATTAAAAAGACCTCATTAAAAGTTTTTATTAGCTTCTAAAGATGGTATACTATAAGAGAATGGGGGAAATTATGGAATTAAAAGATACAATTCGAGCAATTGAAGATTATCCAAAAGAGGGAGTTATCTTTAGGGACATAACAACTCTTTTAAAGGATAAAGATGCCTTCGAAAAATCAGTTGATGAAATGGCAGCAAAAATAGATGACGATGTTGATAAAATTATAGGGATTGAAGCTAGGGGCTTTATCTTTGGGGCAGCTCTTGCCTACAAGTTAAACAAGGGCTTTATTCCTGTGAGAAAGCCAGGAAAACTTCCATGGGATAAAATTAGCGAATCCTATGACCTTGAGTATGGAGAAGATTCTATTGAAATTCATAAGGATGCTCTTGAGACAGGAGAGAAAATTGTAATAGTAGATGACTTACTTGCAACTGGTGGTACATCAAAGGCTTGTCTAAAACTTGTCAGGAGCCTAGGGGGAGAAGTGTCTTCGCTAGTATTTTTAGCAGAGCTTGAGGGACTCAAGGGAAGAGATGAACTAAAGGACGAAAAAGTTCATTCAGTTATAAAATATTAAAAATTTGCAAAAAAATTTATAGGCTTACAAAAATTTTAATTAATAAAAATTTCTAGCCTAATAAAAATTTGAGATTTAATAAAAAATTATAAGCAAATAAAAATTTGTGAACTAATAAAAATTTCTGATTTATCAGAAAATTATGAACTAATAAAAACTTATAAGTAATTAAAAACTTATAAACTAACAAAATAATATAAGGCGTTAAAAAAACATCTGGGAGATAAATTCTTACAGATGTTTTTTCTTTGAAAAATATTTAATTTGAATTTCTTTTTGCAGCTGTGTCTTTAATATTATTTACACAAAGGGTGAGGGCTAGGAGGCCCTCAGTGTACTTTTCATCATAGACTGTGAGCCTATAGGTATCAGTCAAGGCAAAGAAAGTCTTTTCTATTTCTCCAATTAAGTCTTTGCCCTTATAAATTTCAAAATTCAAATCTGGGAACTGTCCTTCCAAACTCAGGGACTCGCCAGCATAGTCTATATGAATCCTCCTAACTAGAAAGCTAATTTTTGATTCTACCCTCATGAACTTGCCGTCAGAAAAATTAACATTAAACTTTTGGAGGAGGGAGAAGAGTTCTTTCTCAATTTTTAAAATCTCATTTCCATCTATATCAGAAATTTTCACATCATAGCCAATGAGTGTAAAATCTTGGTCTACATAATAAACTTCTCTTCCATCATCATCTAGGATGGGGTAGTGGTCTGTAATCTTAAAAAGATTTTCTTTAAAATAATAATTTTTCATGACTCCTCCTTGGACTAAAGATATATCTTAATTTGATTTTATAAGTTTATGAAGTTAATTACAACAAAAAATAAAACCCCACAGAAACCTGCGGGGTTTAGAAATATTTAGATATTAGTCGATATTAAGTGAATCAACAGCATTATCAATTAATTCATCCTTAACAAGGTAAGGAAGTGTAATGTGTCCGTATTCATTATCTTCGTTAAATTCTTTAGATACTTCGATTGCGTGATCGTTTCTAGCCCAGTTACGTCTAGCAACACCACTCATAACGTCCCAAGTAAGTGAAAGTTTGATAATTTCATCAACCATTTCAGATCCGTCAAGAACTAGACCGAATCCACCGTTAATTGATTTACCAATACCAACTCCACCACCATTGTGAAGAGCAACTAGTGACATACCTCTAGCACAGTTTCCTGCGAAACATTGAGTAGCCATGTCAGCCATTACATTAGAGCCGTCTTTTATGTTAGAAGTTTCTCTAAATGGAGAGTCTGTACCAGATACGTCGTGGTGGTCACGACCCATCATAACAGGACCGATTTTTCCTTCTCTAACAAGTTCGTTGAATTTAAGAGCGATGTCAACTCTACCCTTAGCGTCTTGGTAAAGTATTCTAGCTTGAGTTCCAACTACTAATTGGTTCTTATCAGCGTCTCTAATCCAGATATAGTTATCCATATCTTGATATCTTCTGTCTTTATCTATACATTCCATTGCAGCGTGGTCAGTTGCAATTAAGTCTTCGTGTTTACCACTTAGGCAAACCCATCTAAATGGTCCATATCCATAGTCAAATAGAAGTGGTCCCATGATGTCTTCTACATAAGAAGGCCAAATGAATCCGTCTTTGTCGTCTTTACCGTTCTTAGAAACTTCTTTAACTCCAGCATCGTAGATAGCTTTTAAGAAAGAGTTACCATAGTCGAAGAAGTAAGTTCCCTTAGAAGTAAGGTTCTTAATAACGTCAAAGTGTTGTCTAAGAGTCTTGTCAGCAAGTTCGTGGAATTTCTTTTTATCAGTTCTTAATAATTCAGTTCTTTCTTCGAAAGTAATTCCTACTGGACAGTATCCGCCATCGTAAACGTTGTGGCAAGATGTTTGGTCAGAAAGTAGGTCAATATGGATGTCATTTTCGTCCATATAGTGAAGAAGATCAACGATATTACCGTGGAAGGCAATAGAAAGAGCTTCTTTCTTTTCAAGAGCGTCTTGAGCAAGTTTAACAGCTTCTTCAGGAGTTTCAGCAAGTTTCTTAATCCAGCCTTGTTCAAGTCTAGTTTCGATTCTTGAAATATCAACTTCAGCTATGATAGAAACAGCACCAGCGATATCTCCAGCCTTACCTTGAGCACCAGACATTCCGCCAAGTCCAGATGAAACGAATAATTTACCAGCTAAGTTATCTTTTTCGCTAAGACCTAATTTTAATCTACCAGCGTTAAGGATTGTGTTGTAAGTTCCGTGAACAATACCTTGTGGTCCAATGTACATCCAACCACCAGCAGTCATTTGTCCGTAGTTAGCAACGCCCATTTCTTCTGCAATTTCCCAGTCTTCAAGGTTGTCATATTCACCAACCATAAGTCCGTTAGTGATTATAACTCTTGGAGAGTTCTTTCTTGATTTAAATAGTCCAAGTGGATGACCAGATTCCATTACAAGAGTTTCGTCATCGTGCATGATTTCAAGGTATTGTTTAATTAGGTTGTATTGCATCCAATCGTGACAAACTGAACCAGTTTCTCCATAAGTTACAAGTTCATATGGATATAAAGCAACATCAAAGTCTAAGTTGTTGTCAATCATTACTTGGAAAGCTTTACCAGCTAAACAATTTCCCTTGTATTCGTCAATTGGTTTACCGTAAATTCTTCCTTCTGGTCTGAATCTATATCCGTAGATTCTTCCTCTAGTAGTAAGTTCTTCTAAAAATTCAGGAATTAATTCTTCATGATATTCTTCTGGGATATATCTTAGAGCATTTCTAAGAGCAATTTTAGTTTGATCTTTTGAAAGTCTAAATCCTCTATCAGGAGCTCTTCTAATTCCTTGTTCAAAAGATTTTTTTTCTGGAAGGTTCTTAATTTCTACCTTCATAATCTTTTGAACTTCTGCGTTATGATTATTTATCACTTTTATCAACCTCCATTTAATAGACATTATAAATTAAAAATTTTAAAAAGTAAATACATAGGGAAATTAATTTCCTAAAATTTAAAAAATATCCTAAAAAAGCAATGGGTTTTCCTAAATTGCCTTGAAAACACACGTATCAAGGACGCCTTTCCTTAAAAAAGATGATTAATTTATCGTGATAAACCGAAGAAATGAATCGTTTGCAAAATTTATGTAAAACCATAGAAAGTGACTTGCTTAAAAGTTTCTTCTATAAAAATAATATAAAGCTTTAGATTATAAAAATATGAGCTTACAAATAATCCCTTTGTCAAAAATAAATATTATGTGAAAAATAATTATTAAATCATAAGAATTTATAGACTGGTAAAAAATTTTTGAGTCACAATTTATTGATAGCTTATAAAAGTTTCTGAAGTAATAAATAATTATAAACTTGTAAAAAAATATAAACTTATAAAAATTCATTGAGTCGAAAAAATTTATAAACTTGTAAAAAATTATAAATCGACAAAAAATTGGAATAACAAATTGAAGTGTGAATTTATAATAGTAGAAATAAAATTAAATTATTAAAAATTTAATTAAAAAACTTAATAAAAATATTTTCATATTTATTGGGTATATAATATGTGTTAAGATATTGACAGAAAAAGGAGGAATTTATGAAAGCGGATAAAATATTAGTTAATCTTGAACAAGTCTTCTCACCAAAGGATATTGGTAGACCACTAAGAGGGGAAGAAATGAACCAAGCTGACATTCTAGAAAATGCTTACATTGCAATTAAGGATGGTAAGATCTTAGAAGTTGGCGAAGGTAATGGATACGAAAACTTAAAAGACGAAAATACAGAAATTGTTGACCTAACTGGTAAAACTGCAACTCCAGGCTTAATTGATGCTCACACTCACCTTGTATATGGTGGAAGCCGTGAAAATGAATTTGCTATGAAGCTTAATGGAATGGAATACCTTGAAATTCTAGAAGCAGGTGGAGGAATTCTTTCTACACTAAAGGCAACTGATGCAGCAAGCTTTGATGAACTTTATGATAAGACAAGAGATCTTCTTGAACACATGCTAGTTCATGGTGTAACTTCAGTAGAAGCAAAGAGTGGTTACGGAATTACTCTTGAAACAGAATTAAAGGAACTTGAAGTTCTTGAAAAATTAAATAAGGACTTCCCAACAGAATTAATTACAACATTTATGGCTGCTCACGTTATCCACGAAAAATATAAGGATAATCCAGACGAGTATGTTGACATTGTAATCGACATGATGCCAGAAGTTGCAAAGAGAAATCTTGCAGAATTCTGTGACGTATTCTGTGAAAAGGGAGTATTCACAGCAGAACAATCTGAAAGAATTCTTGAAGCTGCAAAGAAACATGGCTTTAAATTAAGAATTCACTCTGATGAAATAGAAAACATTGGTGGTGTAGATGTTGCTGCCAAAGTTGGAGCAGTTTCTGCAGAACACTTAATGGTAGTAGATGATGAAGAGATTGAAACACTTGCTAAGGCAAATGTAATTGGCAACCTACTTCCTGGAACAACTTTCTCACTAATGCTAGACACTTATGCTCCAGCAAGAAGAATGCTTGACAAGGGAATGGCTATTACACTTTGTACAGACTCTAACCCAGGATCATGTCCAACAGCAAACCTTCAATTTATTATGCAACTCGGTTGCTTAGAAATGAAGCTTACACCAATTGAAGTTTACAATGCAGTAACTATTAACGCTGCTTACTCAGTTGACAGGGCAGATACTATTGGATCCTTTGACAAGGGCAAGAGGGCAAACATTGCAATCTTCGATGCTCATAACATTGACTACACACTTTACTTCTTCGCAACAAACCTATGTAAACAAGTTTATGTAGATGGTGAATTAGTTGTAGAAGATAGAAAGTTAGTAAAATAATTCTAGGAAAACAATATAGGAATTAAAATAAAGGGGCTGAGGCTCCTTTATTTTTTATGTTTAAAAATGTTTATTTAAAAAAATAAAAAAATACAATAGTTTAGATTATAAAACATTATTTAAAATAATATAAGAATTTATTGAAATAGATAAATTAAAAGCTCACAAAAGCCTTGAAAACACACAATCAATTAAAATTATACTTTAACAAATAATAGAGAAAACTGACTAAAGTATTGTATATTTTATCGTAATAGAGAATTAGATTGTTGACAAAAATACAATAATATGAGAAAATAAAGAAAACATTTTCAAAGGAGGAAATAAATATGTTGTTATTTAACCCCGTAGTAGTGTCGGTACTATTACTCGTAATCTTATGTATGTTAAAACTTAACGTACTACTTTCACTATTAGTGGCAGGTATTGTAGCAGGTATAACTGCAGGCATGCCATTATATGTATTTGAACCAGATACTTGGCAAGCAAATACAGTTGGACAGCTTCCAGGATTTGCAATCGAAGGCGATTCAATTATAGGTACAATTATTGGTGGTATGGGATCTATGGCAGAGACAGCTCTTGCTTATATCCTAATAGGTATGTTTGCTTATGCAATTGGTAAATCAGGACTTATAACTATTCTTGCTCAAAAGATTTCTAAATTAGTAGGAAATAATAAATTCTTCTTAATTTTCCTAATAGCATTTATATCAATCTTTTCACAAAACCTTTTACCAGTTCACATTTCCTTTATACCTATTCTAATTCCACCTCTACTAGGACTTATGAATAAGTTAAAGATTGACAGACGTGCAGTAGCATCAGCTCTTTGCTTTGGATTAAAGGCACCATATGTTTCAATACCAGTAGGTTTTGGACTTATATTCCACAAAATTATTGCAACAAACATGACAGATGCTGGCATGCCAACAACTGTTAATGACACAGGAAAGGTAATGTGGATTGCAGGTCTATCAATGTTAATTGGTTTAATCTTTGTAGTATTTGTTCTTTATGGAAAAGACAGAGAATATGAAGATCGTGAAATCCCTGGAGTTATTTCTCTAGACGAAGAAGTTCACATGACTTCACAAGCTTGGGGAGCTCTAGTTGCAGCTATAGCAATGCTTATAGTTCAAATCATTACAACTAACCTTCCGTTCTCAGCATTAATTGGTATTATCTTCCTATTAATTACTCGTTCAATTAAATGGGATGAAATTGACGATATGGTTACTGGTGGACTTGACCTAATGGGATTCATCGCATTTGTAATGTTAATAGCAGGTGGATTTGCTAACGTTCTTAACACATCAGGTGCAGTAATTCACCTAGTTAACGATACAGCAGCTATGATGGAAGGTGCTTCACTTGTAGTATCGGCTATTGTTCTACTAGCAATTGGTCTTGTTATTACAATGGGTATCGGTACATCTTTTGGTACAATCCCAGTAGTTGCAGCAATTTACGTTCCGCTAGCTCAACAATTAGGTTTCTCACAATCAGCTATTATCCTATTAATTGGTATAGCAGCTGCTCTTGGAGATGCAGGATCACCAGCATCTGACTCAACAATGGGACCTACATCTGGTCTTAACGCTGACGGACAACACGACCACATTATGGACACTTGCGTACCGACATTTATCGCATTTGACGTGTTCCTAGTAATCGGTGGAGTTATTGGATCAGTATTATTATCTTAATAATTTAAAATTTAAGAAATTGATTTAAATCGAGCAGGTACTCATAGGTGCCTGCTTTTTATTTTCAGAATTTTAATAAAATATATAACTTTTAATTAACTCCAAAGTCAAATAAAAATATGATATGAAAACTTTATCCTAAATAATTATAATTAACATCATAGAGGAAAACTTAATCTATAAATAAAAGATATCAATATTAAAAGTGTACATATTTAAAAATAAAATACTAAAAATTAATAAAAACAATGATTTAATGCTTTTAATCGGAAACCTATAATTTATTGAAAATACCTTATTATATAGATGAAGACTAAAATGAATTTATCTAATTATCATAAAAGCTAACTAATACATTGTACAAAATTAAATGTAATATAAAAATCTTTATAAATTATAGTTGACTTATACTAAACACAAGAGTAAGATGAGGGTAGAAAACATTTTCAGTAATACAAAATTTTAGCAAATGTATTACAGACATGCCAAATATTTTATGACGTGCCTTAATGTTTTAAGGAGGTTTTATTTATGAAGAACGATGGTCAAAAAGCTGTTAGACTACCAAGTTTTTTTGAAGCAATTCTACCTATTTTAACAATGGTAGCGCTAATGGTATATGTTTTCAAATTTAGTGATGAGGCGTATGATGCTGCTCACATGCCACTAATCATAGCACTTATAGTAACTGTTACTATTGGTGTAATTTGCGGACATAGTTTTGATGAAATGTTGTCTGGTATTATAGACAGGATAACAGCAACATTGGACGCAATTTTAATTTTACTTACTGTAGGTCTATTGGTATCATCCTTTATGATTTCAGGTACAATTCCTGCTCTTATCTATTACGGACTAGATTTCTTATCACCACAAACATTCCTACCAGTTGGTTGTTTGCTTTGTGCTATAGTTGGTTGTGCATGTGGTTCATCTTGGACTGCAACAGCTACAGTTGGTATTGCTTTCATGACAATTGGTGCTGGTCTTGGAATTAACCCTGCACTAACAGCAGGTATGGTAATATCAGGTGCCTATGTTGGAGATAAATTCTCTCCACTATCTGATACTACAAACCTTGCAGCAGGTGTTGCTGGAACTGGTCTATTTGATCACGTTGCAGCCATGGTATCTACAACAGGTCCTGTTTTCTTAATATCTCTTATTATTTATACTGTTTTAGGTATGAATATTGCAGGCGCTGGATATGATCCAACAATTGCTGATGGTATTAGAGAAGCAATAGCTGGTAACTTTAATGTTAACCCATTAGTATTACTTCCAATTCTAGTTATTGTTTTAATCATGGTTCTTAGAATCCCTGGTCTTCCGGGCGTACTTGGTTCAGTTGCAGTTGGTGTCATCTTTGCACTTATCTTCCAAGAAAGATATTCAGTAGCAGACTTATTCTCAATCCTTCACTATGGTCCATCAATTGAAACAGGAAATGAATTCCTTGATGGTGCTCTTGCAAAAGGTGGTATGGATAACCAAATGTGGACAATCAACCTTATTATTCTTGCAGTATCCTTTGGTGGTGCTCTTGAAAAATGTGGTATCGTTGAAAAATTATTTGGTGGAATTAAAAATAAAATCAACTCTGTTGGTGGAATCGTTTTTGCTACAATGCTTACATCAATCTTCTGTGACGCAGCAATGTGTGACCAATTCTTAGGAATCGGTGTTCCTGCTCCTCTATATGATACAAAATATGATGAACTTGGACTTGCAAGAAATATGTTATCAAGAACACTTGAAGATGCTGGTACACTTTGGGCATGTATGTTCCCATGGACAGCTTGTGGTGCTTACCAATTTAGAACACTTGGTGTTAACCCACTTGCATTCTTCCCATTTGCATTTGTTAACTTACTAAACCCAATCTATGCATGTGTAACAGCATTTGCTGGAAGAAACATATTCTGGGCTGACGGATCTTATACAAATCTATTTGGTAAGACTACAATGAAGAAACAAGCTAAGTCTCCAGAAAAAGCTAGAGAAGTAGCTATGGCAGCTCTTGAAAGAAGAAGAGCAGAAGGAAAAGCTCCAAAACTTAGCGCTTAATTAAAATTTCCTAACTAAATTTTAGAATATTTAATAGAAAGAAGTGATTATGTGTCAGAGATAAAATTACCTTGGGATAATGACAGCGAAGCAATCAAATACGTATATGTGAATCCTAGAAAAAGATTTTCTGAAAAATATGCCTACGTAGTCACTTCTGTCTTGATTATCTTAGGTATTTTCACAAAGTATAAGTTGACTTTGATTTTGGCTATCCTTTTACTTATCTCCCTACTTGCAAAAAAGTATGTTGCAATTACAAGTAAGGGGCTTGAAATTTACAACGACATTAAAGTTTCAAAGATTCACGAAGTTTGGGATTGGTCAGATATTGATGCGATTACTTATGAGAAAAAAGCTGATGAGCCAGGCAAGACTCTCCTCTATTTTACTAAGGGAGATATTACAAGGAGATTCTTCTTTAAGGATGAGGACAAAGACAGAGTCTTTGATGTGGCTAAAAAGCATAATAAAAAAATAAAAATTTACGATGCCTATGAGTATAAAGAAAATCTCAAGTCTTTCAAAAAGGAATTAAAAAAGACAAAGAGAAGTTGGCAACGATAAAAAAGTTTTTTAAGAGACTTCAATTAAGGAGTCTCTTTTTTATGTTAAATGAAATTATATTTTCTTCGAAGTATATAAATTAAAAGTAGTATATAAATTAAAAGTAACAAATTATTATAAGTTTAAAAATTATTTTAAACTTGTAAAGTTGAATTATTCACCAATTAATTATAGAATTAACTTTGTTAGACAGAGGAAAAAAAGAAGTTATAAGAAGTCGAGAATAGAATATTATTCAAAAGAAGATAAGACAAAAGGACAATAGAATATTTTTAAAAGGATGATAAGACAAATCGACAATGAGAATATTCTTTAATAAGGATGATAAAATGAAATTTGATTACAACTCTTACCCTTATCCTTCAACTAGGAGGACAATTTTTGGGAAAAATGGAATAATGGCAACATCATCTCCCTATGCAACAAGTGCTGGGGCAAAAATTCTCCTTGAAGGTGGCAATGCCATAGACGCTGCTCTTGCTGCATCTATGACTCTTCCTGTTGTGGAACCAACAGGCAACGGGCTGGGGTCAGATATGTTTGCTTTAATTTATTTTGAAGGCAAGCTTTATGGGATAAATGCCAGTGGGAGAAGTCCCAAAAATATTTCTATTGCAAAGCTTAGAGAAAAGGGCTATGATAGAATGCCATCTTGTGGGGTAAATGTTATAAATACGCCAGGGTTAATTGGTGGAGTCATGAAAATCTATGAAGACTTTGCCAGCCTTAGTCTTGAGAAAATTTTTGAGCCTGCGATTTCTTATGCAGAAGAAGGATATCCAGTGACTCCGCAAATTGCAAATCTTTGGGGAGAAAGTGTGGAAAAATATAAAAGCTTAAATAGGGAAGAGTTCAATGAATTTTTTAAGTCCTTTACTCTTGATGGTAGGGCCCCAAGAGCTGGAGAAGTTTTCAAATCACTTGACATGGCAAGGACCCTAAGAGAAATTCGTGACACTAAGGGCCAGTCCTTTTATAGGGGAGAGCTTGCAAAAAAAATCGTCAGTGAAGTGGAAAGGCTTGGAGGATTTTTAAGCTTTGACGACTTAGAAAACTTCGAGGCAAGATATGTAGATCCAATTTCTACCAACTATAAGGGGATTGATATTTGGGAAATTCCTCCCAATGGCCATGGAATTTCTGTCCTAATGGCCCTAAATATTTTAAGTGAAATGGAAATAAAAGATCGTGAAGACCCAAAGACTCTTCACAAGATTATTGAGGCAATAAAACTTTCTCTTACTGATGCCAAGGCCTATGTTGCAGATCCTGAAAAGATGCAAATTGAAGTTGAAAGACTTTTATCATGTGACTATGCTAGGGACAGGAGAGCGAAAATAAGTGACAGGGCAAGGACTCCTGAAGCCTTTAAGATAAAATCATCTGACACAGTTTATTTTGCCACAGCAGACAAAGACGGCAACATGGTTTCCATGATTCAGTCAAACTATGCTGGCTTTGGGTCTGGAATTGTGGTTCCTGGAACTGGAATAACTTTAAACAACAGGATTGAGAATTTTTATTTTGAAGAAGGACTTGCCAACTCTCTTGAGGGAGGAAAGCTTCCTTACCACACAATAATTCCTGGCTTTATGACAAAAAATAATGAGGCACTTGGAGCCTTTGGAATAATGGGTGCCTTTATGCAGCCACAAGCCCATGTCCAAGTCCTTATGAATATGATAGATTTTAATTTAAATCCACAGGCTGCCCTTGATGCTCCAAGGATAATGTGGATTGACGACAAAAAAATTCAGGTAGAAAATGACTTTAAGCCTGAAATTATTGATGAACTTAAAAAACTTGGCCACGAAGTTGAAGTCGTGAGTGACTTCAAGAGCATGGGTAGGGGCCAAATTATTTTGAAAGATAAAGATGTTTATATTGGCGGAACAGAAAAGAGGACGGACTCCAATATTTTTTCTTATTAGAAGGTGATTAAATGGAATTTAAAATTCATTCTGAATACAAGCCCACAGGTGACCAACCCCAAGCTATTGATAAATTGGCTGAGGGTATAAAGAAGGGCTACAAGCACCAAAACTTACTTGGGGTAACAGGTTCTGGTAAGACCTTTACCATGGCAAATGTAATTGAGAGGGTTCAAAAGCCAACTCTTGTAATTGCCCACAACAAGACCCTTGCCTACCAACTTTGCTCAGAATTAAAGGAATTTTTCCCGGAAAATGCTGTGGAATTTTTCGTTTCCTATTATGACTACTATCAACCAGAAGCCTATGTGCCAGGAACTGACACCTTTATTGAAAAGGACTCATCTATCAATGATGAAATAGATAAGCTTCGTCACTCTGCAACAATGGCTCTCTTCGAGCGAAAGGACGTAATTATTGTTGCATCAGTTTCCTGCATCTATGGTTTAGGGGACCCAATTGACTATGAACAACTGGCAATTTCTCTAAGGCCTGGCATGATAAGGGACAGGAATGATGTCATGAGCAAGCTTGTGGATATCCAGTATGTGAGAAATGATTATGAATTTAAGCGTGGGACCTTTAGGGTTCGTGGAGATATTTTGGAAATTTTTCCAGCCTCTTCATCAGAAAATTCTATAAGAGTTGAATTTTTTGGGGATGAAATTGACAGGATAACTGAAGTCAATGCCTTGACGGGCCAAGTCCTTCATTATCTTAACCATGCCTATATTACTCCGGCATCCCACTTTGCCACTTCAGAAGAAAAGGTAAAACGTGCCATTGTTACAATAGAAGAAGAACTTGAGGAAAGACTTAAGGTTTTAAAGGACCAAGAAAAACTTTTAGAAGCTCAGAGGTTGGAGCAAAGGACAAGGTACGACTTGGAAATGTTGTCTGAAATGGGATTTTGCTCTGGGATAGAAAACTATTCAAGACACCTATCAGGTAGGGCACCAGGATCAAGGCCTTATACCTTAATTGATTACTTTCCAAAGGACTTTTTAACAATAATCGACGAGTCCCACCAAACTATTCCTCAAATTAGGGGTATGTACAATGGGGACAGGGCTCGTAAGGAAACTCTTGTTGATTACGGATTTAGACTTCCTTCAGCTCTAGACAACAGGCCTCTTAGGTTTAACGAGTTTGAAGAAATGATAAACCAATGTGTTTATGTTTCTGCAACTCCAGGGCCCTATGAACTTGAACACACTGAACAAGAAGTTGAACAAATCATAAGGCCAACAGGTCTTCTTGACCCAATAATTGAAGTAAGACCAATTAAAAATCAAATTGATGATATTATAAATGAAGTAAATGGAGCTATTGAAAGAGGAGAGAGGGTCTTAATAACTACTCTTACCAAGAGGATGTCTGAGGATCTATCAAGGCACTTAAAGGAAATTGGATACAAGGTGACTTACATGCACTCTGATGTCGACACTCTAGAGAGGATGAAGATTATAAGGGACCTAAGGCTTGGTAAGGTTGACGTCCTTGTTGGAATCAACCTCCTAAGAGAGGGTCTTGACCTGCCAGAAGTTTCAAGAGTTTGCATACTTGATGCAGACAAGGAAGGCTTCCTTCGTTCTGTCACATCACTTATCCAAACTGCTGGTCGTGCAGCTAGAAATGCCGATGGAAAAGTTATTATGTATGCCGACATCATAACTCCTTCTATGAGGGTTACTATTGATGAGACTTCTAGGAGAAGAAAAATCCAAGAAGAATACAATGAAGAGCATGGGATCACTCCAAAGACAATAGTGAAAAGTATCCGTGAAGTCATAAACACTGCTATTGCTGCAGAAGAATCTGTGGACTTCAAAGATATTAAAGATGAAGAAAATGAATTTACTAAGGATGAAATTAACGAGATGATAGATGCCCTAAAACCTGAAATGTACAGGGCAGCAGAAGAACTTGACTTTGAAAAAGCTGCTGAAATTAGGGACAAGATAAAGGATCTAAGGGAGAAAAAGAAATCTGCCCTCCTTTAAAGAGGTGTTAAATTGAAAGACGAAATAATAGTAAAGGGAGCTAGGGTCAACAACTTAAAAAATGTTGACCTTAATATTCCTAGAAATAAATTTGTAGTTTTTACAGGACTTTCTGGATCAGGTAAGTCTTCCCTTGCCTTCGACACAATTTATGCAGAAGGTCAAAGAAGGTATGTGGAATCCCTATCTTCTTATGCAAGACAGTTCTTGGGACAGATGGATAAGCCAGAGGTTGACTATATCGAAGGCATGAGTCCATCTATTTCCATTGACCAAAAAACCACTTCAAAAAACCCGAGATCAACTGTAGGTACAGTTACAGAAATCTACGACTACCTAAGACTCTTGTATGCAAGAGTTGGTCATGCCTTTTGTCCAGAGTGTGGGAGAGAAATTTCTTCCTATACTATAGACCAAATGGTGGATGAAATAATGAAGCTAGACGAGAGGACAAGGATTCAAATTCTTTCACCAGTTGTAAGGCATAGGAAGGGTCAGCACAAAAAAGTTTTTGAAAAAATAAAAAAAGAAGGCTTTTTAAGGGTTATTGTTGACGGAGAAATGCGTGATATTGGGGAAGAAATTGAACTTGAAAAAAACAAGTATCACGATATAGACATTGTAATAGATAGGATTATTATAAAAGAAAAAATTGAATCAAGACTTGCAGACTCACTGGAAATTGCCACAAACTTAAGTGATGGGATAGCCAAGATAAATGTTATCGATGGAGACGACATGGTTTTCTCCACAAAGTTTGCCTGCCCTCACTGCAACATTATAATAGAAGAAGTTACTCCAAGGTCCTTCTCCTTTAACTCTCCTCTGGGAGCTTGTGATGAATGTAAGGGACTTGGATTTTCTAAGGAAGTTTCAAGAGATTTGGTTATTCCCAACAAGGAACTTTCTATAGATGAGGGGGCCATTGCCTGTTACTCAAACTCCAAGGGAACTTATTATTATGAAATAATTGCACAAATTGCCAAGAAGTTTGATTTTTCCACTAAAGAGCCAATAAAAAATGCTCCAAAAGAATTTATCAAAGCAATTTTTGAAGGTTATGATGGTAAGTTAAACTTCTCCTTTAATTCCTACTTCTCTGGGGAGAAAAAATATTCTGGAGGCTTTGAGGGAATCCTAAAAAACTTAAAGAGAAGGTACACTGAGTCAAGTTCTGACAGGATGCTTGATAAGATTGACGAATTTATGGAAGAAGTTCCATGTCCTAAGTGCCATGGAGCAAGGTTAAGAGATTCATCTCTTGCCATAAGAGTTGGAGGCCTAAATATTTTTGAATTGACGGAACTTTCCATAGATAAGTCCTTAGAGTTTTTTGAAAATCTTGAATTTACAAAAAATGAAATGATAATTGCTGAAGAACTCTTAAAGGAGATTAAATCAAGGCTAGAATTCTTGGTAAATGTTGGTCTTGAATATTTATCTTTATCGAGAATGGCTGGAACTCTTTCTGGTGGCGAGGCCCAAAGAATTAGGCTGGCAACCCAAATTGGTTCACAACTTGTGGGTGTAATTTACGTTCTCGACGAGCCAAGTATTGGGCTCCACCAAAGGGACAACACAAAACTCCTTGAGTCACTTAGAAACTTAACAGACATTGGCAACACCTTAATTGTTGTTGAGCACGACGAGGATACCATGTTTGCTGCAGATGAAATTGTAGACATTGGACCTCTTGCAGGTGTCAATGGGGGAAGGATTGTTGCTCAAGGTAGTGCTGAAGAGATTATGGAAGTTCAAGAGTCCATAACTGGTGCCTACCTAAGTGGCAGGAAGAAAATTGAAGTTCCTAAGGAAAGAAGAGAATATACAGGCAAGTCCATTAAAGTTAAGGGTGCAGAGGAAAACAACTTAAAAAATATTGATGTTGAATTCCCGCTGGGACAATTTGTCTGCGTGACAGGAGTTTCTGGATCAGGCAAGTCTTCACTTGTAAATGAAATCCTCTACAAGAGTCTTGCTCAAAAGATCAATAAGTCTAGGATAAAACCTGGCAAGCACAAGTCTATTGAAGGCCTTGACAACATTGACAAGATTGTTGACATTGACCAATCTCCAATTGGAAGGACACCGAGGTCAAATCCTGCCACTTATACAGGTGCTTTTGATATAATAAGAGATGTCTTTGCCAATACTAATGAAGCAAAAATGCGTGGCTACAAGAAGGGGAGATTTTCCTTTAACGTCAAGGGAGGAAGATGCGAGGCTTGCAAGGGCGATGGAATCTTAAAAGTTGAGATGCACTTCTTGTCTGACGTCTATGTTCCTTGTGAAGTTTGCCATGGCAAGAGATATAATCGTGAAACTCTTGAAGTAAAATACAAGGGCAAAAACATTTATGAAGTTCTCGATATGACAGTGGAAGAGGCAATTGACTTCTTCCAAAATCATGAGAGAGTTTTGAGAAAGCTTGAAACCCTAAGAGATGTTGGACTTTCCTATATAAAATTGGGACAATCTTCTACACTTTTATCAGGTGGAGAAGCCCAAAGGATAAAACTTGCCACAGAATTATCCAAGAGGGCAACGGGAAGAACTCTTTACATCTTAGATGAGCCAACAACTGGACTTCACTCAGAAGACGTGAATAAATTAATAAAAGTTTTAGAAGAACTTGTGGATAGGGGCAATACAGTAATAACAATTGAGCACAACTTAGATGTTATAAAGTGTGCCGACCATATTATTGACCTGGGACCAGAAGGTGGAGAAGGCGGAGGTCAAGTTATCTTTACTGGAAGGCCTGAAGAAATTATTAAGTGCAAAGATTCTTATACAGGAGAATTTTTGAAGGATAAATTGGAGGATTAATTTGAAAAAAATTAAAAGACTGGGAGCATTTATTTTGGCCGCAAGTCTCTTGCCAAGTTTTGTATCAGCAAAGGGATTTGTGAGACAAAATGATTTTATGGATAAGTCTGGTCAAGAGAGGACTCATGCCCTAAAGAAGTGGCAGGCGAGGATGAACCTTCCTGTAACTGGCGGGATGAATGACAAGACCAACCAAGCTCTTTATACACAAAATTACGAAGTTTATGACATGGTGACTAATCCACCAACAAGTGGCAACTGGATAGTAGTCAATAAGTCAAGGAGAACTCTTACCCTATATAAGGGTGGGCAATCTATTGGGAAGTTCCCTGTAACTCTTGGGACAAGTTCAACTCCAACACCATCAGCTAAGGCGAAAATTCAAAATATGCACAAGAATCCTGCTTGGGGTGGAATGGGAGGTAAGTACACTCCAGTTGCATCCAATGATCCAAAAAATCCTCTTGGAGAAAGGTGGATGGGTCTAAGCATACCTGGCATGAGTGGATATGGTATACATGGAAACATAAAGCCCTTACAGATTGGTGGCTACTATTCTAATGGATGCATAAGGATGTTTAATTACGACATAGAAAACCTTGTTTTTCCAAAAATGAAAGTAGGAGCTCCAGTATGGTTGGGGACAGATGCTGAATTAGAATCTTGGGGAGTTTATCAATACTCAAGGCCTAAGAAAGTTGAGCCAAAGCCAGTGGAAAAGAAAGAGCCTCCAAAGGAAGTTAATAAAAATCCTGTAGAAGAAGTTCCAGCAGGTGACTTATTAGAATTTTAATTTAATAAAGTGGCCTTAAAGCATTGAAAATCATAAGTCTTTGCGTTATAATGTTTTTTAAAATTATAGCGAGAGCTTTAGAAGACTATTTTAAATTAAAGTCGGAGGTTATTATGAAAAAGAAAATTTTTAATATTGCACTTATTGCAATGACAGCCCTGCTACTATTTGGCTGTGGAAAAAAAGAAGAAACGAAAGAAGGAGCTAAGGAAGCAGTTAAGTTTGAAGTGACAACTACTGGTCCAACAATTGATGCTATAAAGGAAAAGGGAAAAATAGTTCTTGGAACTTCAGCAGACTTCCCACCAATGGAATGGACATCTTTCCAATCTGGTAAAGAAGAATTCACAGGTGTTGATATTGCAATTGCACAGTCCATTGCTGATTCACTTGGAGTAGAACTTGAAGTTAAGAATATGGCTTTCGAAGGACTTCTTGCTTCTCTAAACTCAGGTGATGTTGACATGGTTATAGCAGGAATGGGTGCTGACGAAGAAAGAAAGAAACAAGTTGATTTCTCTGATGAATACTCACAAGGACAACAAGTTTTACTTGTAACTGAAGAAAACAAGGACAAGTACAAAACTTTTGATGACCTAGAAGGAGAAATAGTTGGTACACAACTAGGTACACTTCAACACAAGTTTGCAACAGATAGATTTGGAGACAAATGTAAGGGATTTGATCTTAACAATGTTATTATTGAACAGTTAAAGAACAAGTCCATTGATGCAGCTTTCTTATCAGAACTACCTGCTAAACAATTTGCTTCAATCACTGATGGTCTTGTTATTATAAAAGACTTAGGAATTCCAGATGATAGTGGATTTGCAGTAGCAATTAAAAAAGGCAACGATGACTTAACAGGAGCTGTTAACGAAGTTGTTAAAGGATTAAAAGATTCAGGCCAAGTTGATAAATGGTTTGATGAGTATATTGAACTATCTAACAAAGAGGCAGTAAAATAAATTAAATATTCCCTACATTAAGTGTGGGGAATTTTTATTTTATAAAATTTTTTAAATAAGGGGAAATTATGGGAATTATGAATCAATTTGCTTTCATAGAGAGATACCTGCCAACTTACTTAAATGGCGCAATAACAACTATTGAGCTTTCAATAATTGGCGTCCTTCTAGGTTTTACTCTTGGCATAATACTTGCTCTAATGAAAACATCAAAAATAAAAATTTTAAATATCTTGTCAAGCATCTACATCGAAATCGTAAGAGGAACACCAATGCTTGTACAAATAATGATAGTTTACTTTGGACTTAAGAAAATTATTCCAGAGCAATTCACAATATTGACAGCGCCAATGTTCTTGTGTGCCCTATCTATATCACTAAACTCTGCAGCCTACATTGCAGAAATTATTAGATCTGGAATTAGCTCAGTTGATTTTGGACAAATGGAAGCTGCAAGGTCCCTTGGACTTAACGAAAAGCAAGCAATGAGAAAGATTATTATGCCGCAGGCAATAAAAAATATTCTTCCAGCCCTAGTAAATGAATTTATAACACTTATTAAGGAATCATCAATTACTTATACAGTAGGAGTTGGAGAATTAATGTACGCAGGTAAAAGTATTTCATCGGGAACTTTTGAATTAGTAAGACCCTTTATATTTACAGCCTGCATCTACTTCATCATGACCTTCAGTCTTTCAAAGGCCATGGGTAGACTAGAAAGGAGACTTTCAAATGATTAAGGTAGAAAATCTTACAAAATCCTTTGGAGAACTTGAAGTCCTAAAGGGAATAGATCAAGAAATAAAAGATGGGGAAGTTGTAGTTGTAATTGGACCATCAGGTTCAGGTAAGTCAACTTTTTTGAGATGCTTAAATCTTTTGGAAACTCCAACAAGTGGCAAGATCTTTGTAGACGATGAAGAAATAACTTCAAAGGAAGTAGACATAAATAAGGTTCGTGAAGAAATGGGAATGGTATTCCAATCCTTTAACCTCTTTAACAACCTAAACATCTTAGATAACATTACACTTGCACCAACACTTGTAAAGAAAATGGAAAAAAGTAAGGCAGAAGAAAAGGCAAGAGAACTTCTTGCAAGAGTTGGACTGCCAGACAAGGCAGAGTCTTTTCCGAAGTCCCTATCAGGTGGACAAAAACAAAGGATTGCAATAGCAAGAGCCCTTGCAATGAATCCAAAGGTAATGCTCTTTGACGAACCAACCTCAGCCCTTGACCCAGAAATGGTTGGAGAAGTCCTTGACATAATGAAGGACCTTGCAAAGGAAGGGATGACTATGGTAGTTGTTACTCACGAGATGGGTTTTGCAAGAGAAGTTGGCGACAGAATTTTATTTATGGACGGAGGCTACATTGTTGAAGAGGGAAGCCCAGAAGAAATTTTTGGAAATCCTCAAAATGATAGGACTAAAGATTTCTTAGGAAAGGTTCTCTAATAAATTAATAATTTTAAATCAAAATGACTTAGCTAAGGCTGGGTCATTTTTTTATTTATGATTTTTTGATTAAGTAAAAAATTTTTAAGTTATAGAAAATTTTTAATTTTAAATTGTTTGCTAATGATATAATTATTTTAAGGAGGGACTACAATGAAGTGCTTGATGAAAAACTTAATAATTCTCTTTGCACTTATATTTTTAAGCCTAGTCTTTCTTGGAAGGACTGCCTACAAGTCGTATACTGAAGGCTCAAAAGTTCATAAGCAAGAAGAAGTAAATTTAAATGAAGACAAGGGCAATAAAAATTTTGAAATTTTAGAAGTGCCAAGTGATAAAAAGAAACAAATGGAAGAGAGTCTTGGCTATGAAATTTCAGATATAAAACACATAAGACTACTTGATAAGGATGATTATATCGAAGAAGGAGTTAAGAATAAAGAAGGCTACACAATTGAAGATATTTCAGAAGTTAGAGGCGCAATAGAATTTAGTGGGCCAGATGTTTATGAGTCAATATGTGACAATAGAAAGGAAGAAGAAACTGAAATTAAAATTGGAGAAAGGATTCTAAAAAATGATTATATGGCAGACATCCCCCTTGATTCAAAAATAATTTCCAATGCCCTGGGCTTCGATGTGGAGAAAGAAAATAAAATTGACTTGGATCTTGATATAAAAGTAGAAAGAAAAACTTTTGCAAGTGTAAGTCTTTTCCCTGAGATAAATCACTATGACTTTGAAATACATAAAAATGGAAGAGAAATATCAGATGGATATGCTAAGAAAGTTGTGGGAGGATATTTAATAACAAAAAAGGAGAAAATAAATGAAAGCTAGGGATAAATACATAATTACAGGCGTGGTATTGACAGTTTTATTAATAATATTTTTACACTTCATGCCACTTTTTGATCTGAAGATGACATCGTCTTATCAAAATAATTTAATTAATTACCTTAAGGATGACTTCACACTAGTGATTGCCTTTATTTTTTCAGTGGGACTAATAGTCTTTGGATTAATAAAAAAAGATTAAGGGATATTAATGACTTAGGAGACTAAGTCATTTTTTATTTTATAAACTTCCAGAAATTCATAGATTAAAACTAATAATTAATTTAATTTAAAGTTTTTTCACAAAAGTATTAAATAAATTAAGGAAAATTTAAAAAAGATAATAAATTACATAACATCGTGCAATCTAAGAAATAGATTATCAAGAAAACGTATTAAAATATTGTATTTTTTATGTCGATAGAGTTTTATTTTCTCCAAAATTATTGACAATGATTTATATTTAGAATAAAATCTAGTTAGAAAACATTTGCAAGGACTTTCCATGCAAGTGTAGAAATTTTGGCAACTACTTTTTCAAAAGATGATTTGATATTTCATCTTTAATATTTCTTTTGAATTAGTAAGTAAGATGCAATGTATTAAAAGAAAGGGAGTACAATTATGAACAAAGTAGTATTAACAGGTAACGATCTAGATCTTGAACAATTAGTAGCTGTATCTAGAGACCACGTAAAAGTAGAAATTGATGACAAAGCAATCGCTGATGTAAACAAATCAAGAGAATATGTAGAAGAAATCGTTGAAGAAGAAAGAGTTGTTTACGGAATCAATACAGGTTTTGGTTCTCTATCAAGAGTAAGTATCTCTAAAGAAGATTCAGCTCAACTTCAAGAAAATATTATTAGAACTCACGCTGCTGGATTTGGTAACCCACTTCCTGAAGATGAAGTAAGAGCAGTTATGCTTATTAGAATCAACTCTCTATTAAAGGGTGTTTCTGGTATTAGACTATCTACTATTGAATTACTTCTTGAAATGTTAAATAGAAATGTAGTTCCATTTATTCCTGAAAAAGGATCTCTTGGAGCTTCTGGTGACTTAGCACCACTTGCACACATGGTTCTTCCAATGCTTGGACTTGGAAAAGCTTACTACGAAGGCGAACTTCTTCAAGGTAAAGAAGCTATGGAAAAAGCTGGCTTAAAACCAATAGCACTTGCAGCTAAAGAAGGACTTGCACTTATTAACGGTACAACAGTTCTTACAGCAACTGGAGCACTTGCAACTTACGATGCACTTAAACTTTCTAAGATTGCTGATATCGCAGGAGCTATGGCTACAGAATCTGCTAGAGGAATCATCGACGCATTCTGGGAAGAACTTCACACAATTAGACCACACGCAGGATCACTTAAGACTGCTGAAAACTTAAGAAATATTCTTGAAGGTTCAACTTATGTAACTCACACAGCTGAACTTAGAGTACAAGATGCTTACACATTTAGATGTATGCCACAAATTCACGGTGCTTCTAAAGACACTCTTGAATATGTTAAAGAAAAAGTTGAAATCGAACTTAACTCTGCAACTGATAACCCAATCATCACTCACGATGGTAAGGTAATTTCTGGTGGTAACTTCCACGGAGAATTAATGGCACAACCATTTGATTTCTTAGCAATTGCAGTTTCTGAACTAGGTAACGTTTCTGAAAGAAGAATTGAAAGAATGGTTAACACTACACTTTCTGGAATGCCTTCATTCTTAGTTAAACACCCTGGTCTAAACTCTGGTTTCATGATCACTCAATATGCAGCAGCTGCTTTAGCATCAGAAAACAAAACTTTATCTCACCCAGCAAGTGTTGACTCAATAACATCTTGTGAAAACCAAGAAGACTTCGTTTCTATGGGTAACTGGGCATCAAGAAAAGCAAGAGAAGTTATTAAGAACACAGCTAGAATCCTAACTACTGAGCTTATGATAGCTGCTCAAGCACTTGACTTCAGAATGGAAATGGAAGACAACAAGTTTGAACTTGGTAAGGGAACAAAAGTTGCTCACGAAGTAATTAGAAAACAAGTTGGAGTAATAGAAGAAGATAAGACAATCGAAATCTACGAAGAACTTGAAAAAGCTCAAGAACTTATTAACACTGGAAAACTTCTTGAAGAAGTAGAAAAAGTTGTAGAACTTTAATAATAAGGAAAAATCATATATAATATAAAAGGAAAGAAAAAGCTATAAGTAATCTATATTTAGGAGGAAAATTAATTGAAAAGAGTAATGTGTATTCCAAACTATTCTGAAGGTAGAGACCTTGAGAAAGTTGAAAAAATCACTGAATGTTTTAGAGCAAAAGAAAATGTTAAATTAATCGACTACCAACCAGATGCTGACCACAACAGACTTGTTGTTGAAGTAATTGGTGAACCAGAAGCTGTTATCGATGCAGTACTTGAATCTGTAAAGGTTGCTTCTGAAATTATCGATATGTCTAAGCACGAAGGAGCTCACCCAAGAATGGGAGCAGTTGACGTTATACCTTTTGTTCCAGTAACAGAAGTTACAACTGAAGATTGTGTTGAATACGCTAATAGAGTTGGTAAAGCAATAGGAGAAATGGGAATTCCTGTTTACCTATATGAAGATGCTGCAACTACTCCTGAAAGAAAGAACCTTGCTAAGGTTAGAAAGGGACAATACGAAGCATTCTTCGACAAAATTAAAGAAGAAGAATGGAAACCTGACTTTGGTCCACAAGAAATGAACGCTAAATCAGGTGTTACAGGTGTTGCTGCAAGATTCCACCTAATTGCATTTAACGTAAACTTAAATACTGACAGATTAGAAGTTGCTCAAGCAATTGCTAAAAAAGTTCGTCACATTGGTGGAGGACTAAGATTCGTTAAAGGTATTGGACTTGCTCTAGAAGAAAAAGGCCAAGTTCAAGTATCAATGAACCTTGTTAACTTCGAAAAAACTGCAATTTACCAAGCACTTGAAATGATTAGATCTGAAGCTAAGAGATACGGAGTAAGTGTTGTTAACACAGAACTTATTGGACTTCTTCCACTACAAGCTCTTGTTGATTCAGCAGCTTACTACATGCAAATTGAAGACTTTAAACCAGAACAAGTTCTAGAAACACTTTTAATTGAGGAGTAATTAAATAATATGGCATTTAAAACAGATATACAAATAGCTGACGAAGCTACAATGTTACCTATTGAAGAGGTAGCTGCAAAAATAGGATTTGAAAAAGACGATCTTGAACAATATGGTAAATATAAAACTAAGATTTCTTGGGATGCAATTAAGAGAATTGAAGAAAACAATGAAAATGGTAAATTAATTCTTGTTTCTGCTATTTCTCCAACACCAGCAGGTGAAGGTAAGTCAACAGTTTCTATTGGTCTTACTCAAGGTCTTAATAGAATTGGAAAGAAATCTGCCGTAGCACTTCGTGAACCATCTCTTGGACCAGTATTTGGTGTTAAGGGTGGAGCTGCAGGTGGTGGATACTCACAAGTAGTTCCTATGGAAGATATTAACCTTCACTTCACAGGAGACCTTCACGCAATGACAGCTGCAAATAATCTTATTTCAGCTTGTATTGATAACCACATCCACCAAGGAAATGCTTTAAGAATTGACTCTAGACAAATTACTTGGAAAAGAGTAATTGACATGAACGATAGATCTCTTAGAAATGTTGTTATTTCTCTTGGCAAAAAAGCTGATGGATTCCCAAGAGAAGACCACTTCATGATAACAGTAGCTTCTGAAATCATGGCAGTTCTTTGTCTAGCAGAAAGCATCGAAGACTTAAAGAACAGAATAGCTAAGATGGTTATAGGATATAATCTTGATGGTAATCCAGTAACAGTTGCTGATCTTGAAATCCAAGGTGCAGTAGCAATGCTTCTTAAAGATGCATTAAAACCAAATATGGTACAAACTCTTGAAAATACACCAGCATTTATTCACGGTGGACCTTTCGCTAACATTGCACATGGATGTAACTCAATCCTAGCTACTAAACTTGCACTTGCTACAAGTGATTATGCAGTTACAGAAGCTGGATTTGGTGCTGACTTAGGTGCTGAAAAATTCATGGACATTAAATGTAGAAAAGCTGGTCTTGCTCCAGATGCAGTTGTAATTGTTGCTACAATTAGAGCTCTTAAGATGCACGGTGGAGTAGATAAAAAAGAATTAAAAGCTGAAAATATCGAAGCTCTTGAAAAAGGATTTGCTAACTTAAGACGTCACGTTGAAAATGTTAGAAAATTTGGAGTTCCAGCAATTGTTGCAATTAACAGATTTGCAGACGATACTGAAGGAGAAATTGCAAAATTAGAAGAACTTTGTGCTGAATTAGGAGTTAAGATTTCACTTTGTGAATGTTTCGCTAAGGGTGGCGAAGGTGCTGAAGATCTTGCACATAAAGTTGTTGAACTTATTGATGAAGAAAAAACTAACTTCAAGCCACTTTATGATGAAAATGACAGCATTGTTGACAAAGTAAACACAATTGTTAAAGAAATCTACAGAGGTAGACAAGCTAACTTTACAACAGCTGCTAAAAAACAAGTTAAGAAACTTGAAGAAATGGGTCTTGACAAACTTCCTATCTGTATTGCTAAGACACAATTCTCATTCACTGATGATAAGAATATAGTTGGAGCACCTACAGACTTTGATATTGAAATTCAAGATGTAAGAGTATCTGCAGGAGCAGGCTTCATAGTTGTTCAAACATCTAACATCATGGTTATGCCAGGACTTCCAAAAGTACCAGCTGCTAACAAGATGGATATTGATAACGACGGCGTTATTACTGGATTATTCTAATTCACAGGAGGAAAAATGCTTAAAGATTTAAATATAGTAGAATTCGCAGATGAAACTGCTTCAGATTCACCAGCACCTGGTGGTGGATCTATTGCTGCACTAAACGCATCAATGGCAGCTTCACTACTTGCAATGGTTGCAGGTTTAACTGTTGGCAAGAAAAAATATATGGACGTTTCTGACAGAATGGAAGAAATTCAAGCTGAACTTGTAAAATACAAGGACGAATTTGTTGATGGAATCGACAAAGACGCAAACTCTTTCAACGGAGTTATGGACGCTATGAAACTTCCAAAGGAAACTGAAGAAGAAAAGGCTGCAAGATCAGAAAAAATTCAAGAAGGATACAGAAATGCAATTGAAGTACCTCTTGGACTTGGAATGAAAGTTACTGAATTATATGACTATGCAAGAGAACTTGCTGAAAATGGTAACTCAAATGCAATCACTGACGTAGCAGTAGCTCTATTAAACATTGAAGCTGCAGTTCACGGAGCATTCTTAAATGTAATCATCAACCTTAATTCACTTAAGGATCAAGATTACAGACACGAACTTGAAGAAAAAATGGATGCTACAAGAAAGATTGTTGAAAAGAATCACGCAGAAATTATGAAAGTGGTAGATGAAAAATTAGCATGATTTATCTTTTAGTCGATGTTGGATCAACTTATACAAAGTTGCATTTAGTGGATACAAGTAAAAATGTAATTTTGGCAGGTGCTTCAAGTTATACTACTGTGGAGACTGACGTTAGAGAGGGCTTTAACAAGGCTTACAAAAAGCTAAGGGAAATCTCTGATGTTAAATATGATAAAATTTTAGGTTGCTCTTCAGCATCAGGAGGACTAAAGGTTATAGCTATTGGTTTTTCAAAAAGCCTCACTACTGACGCTGCAAGACTTGCGTCATTATCAAGTGGTGCTAGGATTTTAGATGTTTATTCCTACGAACTCAAGGATGAGCAAGTGGAAGAAATAAAATCTGCTGGCGCCGATATTATAGTCTTATGTGGTGGAACTGACCACGGCAACAGGGACAACATAATCTACAATGCAAAGAAACTTGCAAAGGGATCTGTTAAGACACCTGTAGTTGTGGCAGGAAACATTGATACTCATGAAGAAATAAGGGACATCTTTAACAAGGCTGATGTCCCTTGTGACTTCACTGAAAATGTTATGCCAACAACAAACACAATAAATTATAGACCCCTTAGAAAGACAATTGGAGATCTTTTTATTAAGACAATTGCCCATGCCAAGGGAATTGATTTACTAAGTCAAGATTTTGAAATACTCTTGCCAACCCCAGTTGCAGTTCAAAAGGCCATGTCTGTATATGCTAAGCACCTAGACAAAGTTATTTTGTCAGTGGATATTGGCGGGGCAACTACGGACATCCATTCCATAGGGAAAACTTATTATGGAGAAGAAAATGTCATCTCACCTCCCATTGATGAGCCCTATGAAAAGAGAACTGTGGAAGGCGACATGGGTATGAGGTATTCTGCTACTGCTCTTTATGAGTCAGTTGGCGATGAACCCTTCCTAAAGTTTGGAATAAAAGACGCGAAGGAAAAAACTGAATTTCGCTTTAACCATACTAACTACATTCCAGACAATGAAGAGGACCTCTTCTTCGACAATGCCTTGTGTTATATAGCAACTCATACTTCACTTATGAGACACGTTGGCCACATAAAAAAAATTAAGACACCTACTAGAACCATTTATGAACAGTATGGAAAAGATTTGAGACCGGCAGAAATGTTTATTGGAACTGGAGGATCACTCATTAACTCAAATGATCCAAAGAAAATCCTATCAGCCATTAGGGACTTAGATGAAAAATATCTAATTAACAGGGACGTAAAGTGTTATTTAGATAAGGATTATATCCTTTCATCAGCTGGACTAATTTCTACTGTTGATGAAGAAGCTTCATACAAATTATTAAAGAAATATCTTAAAGAACTATAAATTTTTTAGAAGTTACCTCTTTGGTAGCTTCTTTTTTTATGAAAATTATTATAAAATGTCTTTCCTAGGTATAAAAAATTAAGAGAAATTGAAAGTAAAAGATTTTCTAAATAAGAATAGGTAAATTTAGAAAATTAAAATTTCCTTTAAAATATTATGAATAATACTTAAAAATTTAAAGAAACTTAATGTATAAAAAATTAAGGTTTTAGGGTAAAGAAAGAATAAAGGTAAATAATTCTTAGAATTTAATAACAAAGATTTTATTAAAGGCAAAATTGAAGTTTGCCAAGAAAAGTTATATCCTAAAGTTAGAAAAGATAAAGGAGCTGTGACATGAAAATAAAAAATTTTTTTAGACTTACAATTTTATTTGTCCTCCTACCTGTACTTGTCTTTGCAGAAGATTTTAAATCTATAAAAATTGATGCAGACATAGATAAAGATGGAGTTGCCAAGGTAAAGGAAGTTTGGCAAATAAATGAAGACAACAAAGATTACACAGAGAGATACAAGAGGATTGAAAACTTGCAAGGCATAAAAATTGAAAATTTTTCTGTCAATGCCCTTGGGAGAGACTTCACAGAAAAAAATCTTTGGGATATTGACCAGTCCTTTGAGGACAAGGCCTACCACTATGGAAGGATCGACAAGGAGGATCAAGTTGAACTCACTTGGGGGATAAGTGAATTTAAGGATAACACCTACAACTTGTCCTACACAATAAATCCACTTGTTGTGGGACTAAATGATGCCGACATGGTCTTCTTCAATTTTGTTGGAGATAACTTTAATCCAAAGCCAGAGAGAGTTGAGATAAATATCAAGGGCTTTGAAGCCTTTAAAGATGTAGAAATGTGGGGTTTTGGTCTTGAAGGCGAAATCCACAATGTAGATGGCATCATCAAGATGAAATCTTCTGGATACGTTGACCATGCAACAGTCATGCTAAAATTTCCAAAGGGCTACTTCAACACAGCTTATAAGGTCGATAAAAATTTTGATGACTATGCCAACATGGCAGCCAAGGGTTCAGACTGGGAAAACAATGAAGGCCAGGCCTACCAAAAACCTATGTCTAGGGGAGAAAAAGCTGCACTTGGTGGAGTCTTTGCAGGAGTAGCGACAGTAATTTACTTTGTAGCAAGAGCTGTGTGCCTATCCTTTAACAAGAGAAAAATCCAAAATAAAAAAGAACTTCCAACAATTAAGGACTTAAAGGGAGAGCACTACAAGAACATACCCTATGATGGACCAATGGAAGACTTGTATTACTTCATAGGTCAAGCCTACCTTGTGACAAGTGACTTAGTTGGCAATTATATCAACGCCTTTATTTTAAAGTGGAATTTAGAGGGAGCTATTGAATTTAAAGAAGAAGATGGTGGATTTTCTAACAATAAGATAAAGATTATAATAAGGCCAGAAAACATGGGACCAATGGAAGAAGAATTATTTGAAATGATTTTTGCAGCCAAAGAAGAAAATGATGAGGAATACATCACAGCAAAAGGCTTCAAAAAATATGTGAGAAAACATAGAAAAGAAATGGAAAATTATTACGAAGAATTTGAAACTTCTTCCATTAGAAATCTAAGAGAGGGAGGCTACCTTGAAGACTACACTTATGAAAAGAAATTCCTAGGATCAAGAAAAACAGGTAAAGAACTTAGGGTAACTGAAAAGGGAAAAGTTCTCTACGAAAACCTAATTAAGTTTAAAAATTATTTAAAAGACAATCTTGACCAGGTGACAGAAGAAGTTGACTTCAATAAGTGGGAAGAATATTTAATTTATTCATCAATCTTCTTCTTGGATAAGGAATTTGTCAAAGGAGCAAAGGCATATCCAGCTTATGTCAATAACTATGCACTTTACAATACACACATATTAGCAACGAGAAATTTCTCCAAAAAATTAAACCAATCCTATCAAAGTGGATCTGGTTTTGCCAACGCAGGAGTTGGAGGAGCAACTTCTGTTGGAGGCGGAGGAGGATCCTTCGGTGGAGGCGGCGGTGGCGGTCGCTAAAAAAAGACATCTTCAATAAAATTAAGCTATCTTTTTGAATCCAATTTATTATTCATTTGAATATGAAAAAATTAATAAACAAAAAAATGCTGTTTGTAAATCACTACAAGCAGCATTTTTTTATAAAATTTTATTTTAAAGATTTAAAAATCAAAAAATAATTTTCGGCGTAAAGAATTAAATTAAGCAGAAGAAAGCTAATGAGATATTTTTTATTCACAGCTTCAAGCTTTGAATACCTATATAGATTTAAGAAGAAAACAAGTCCAGCAAGTAGGAGTCCCAGATAAATATCAGAAGATCTTGTGAAGCCAGATTCAGTAAGAGGAACAAAGATGCCTAAATCAAAAATAATAAGTAGGGGCAAGATAATCAATATAATGAGTTCAAAAAAGACTGGTTTGAGGTTTTTAGCCTTATTATTGTAAGCACTTATAAGAAGCCCAAGAATTAAAATTAAGGAAAAAATTTTCATTTGATTTAAGAGCAAGGCAAACAACATGCAGGTAAACTGAATATTTGTTGCAATTATATTTAGTTCATCTACTCTTTTATTAAATCTTGGAGTTTTAAAATTAATAGAAATAAATCCTAATAAAAATATAATTAAAAGCACTTTTTGAAAGTCCATATTACCACCTCTTGCTTTCATTATAGCAAAATAAAAGACATCTTCAATAAAAATGAAGCTATCTTTTTTGCTTGCAAAATATTATTTATTTGAATATGAAGAAATACACTAAATAAAAATATTCAATATAAACTAATGATTGTAAAAATATAAATGTGAATAACTTGTTTTTTGAATAAGTTGTAATTTGTTTAAAATTATATATATTCATTACAAAGAATACTAAGCTAGTTAAAAGAATTAAATACATATAAATGTTTGGAGAAAATAAATTTGCAAATTCCAAGTGGTATTTATCTGGAATTAAAAATATCATGGGAGTTAATACAATGGCAGATATCATGTATAGAAAAATTCCCTTGTCTCTCTTTTTTTCTTCATCATAAAAATAATAAAAAATCATAAATAACATAAGTGTTAAAATTAATAAATAGGACTTATCAAAACAAAATGCCAAGGTAAACATTACAATGTCTATATTTTTTAATATTTTTAATCTATATTGAGAATTACTTTTTTCTCCTTCTGGAAAAAAATTTAATATAATAAATCCAAGAATAAATAGTAATAATATAGTTAATTCGGGATTCATAATTAATCACTTCCTTAAATTTATTTTAACAAAAAAAGAAGACTTAGAAAACATCTAAGCCTTCTAAATAAAATATCAATCGTCATAGGATTTGAAGGGTTCTCCTTCTTCTGGCAATCTCTCTGGCCTTATCTTTAGTCCCATTTTCTTCTTCTCGTGGTTTAATTCCTTCAAGAGGGAAATCATCACAAAGATCATAACCACTGAGAAGGGAAGGGCAACTATTATAAGTGTATTTTCAAGGGCTGCAAGTCCACCGGAAAATAATAAAACTATGGCTATTGCTGAGAGAAGTATTCCCCAAATGACCTTCTTCCTATTTGGTGGAAGGAGGTTTCCATTTTCAGACAGCATTGCCAAGACGTAAGTGGCAGAGTCTGCTGAAGTTATAAAAAATGTTGAAACCAAAATTATTGCTATGAAGGATAGGATGTTTCCTCCAAGATAATTGTTAAAGGTTGCAAAGAGAACTTCCTCTGTAGCAAATTCTGAAAGATTTATTCCAGCATCCTGCAGGCTAGTTGATAGAGTTCCGAAAGTTGAGAACCAAATAATACTAAGTAGGGTTGGAATTAGAAGGACAACTGTCAAGAATTCACGAATTGTTCTTCCTTTGGAAATTCTCGCAATGAAAACTCCAACAAAGGGTGACCATGAGATCCACCAAGCCCAATAGAAAATTGTCCAAGAATTTATCCAGCCACGCTTAGTTCCATCAAAGGCAGCTGACCTAAAGCTCATCCTAAAGAAGTTTTGAAGGTAGGCTCCAATTGAATCTGTCATGTTGTCAAAGATTCTTACTGTTGGTCCAATAACTATGGCAACTGCAAGAAGACCTATGGCCAAGATCAAGTTTACATTAGAAAGGATCTTTACTCCCTTGCCAAGGCCTGACATGGCAGACATGACGAAGAGGGCCGTTGTTATCACAATTATTATTGTTTGGGTCATAATGTTATTTGGAATGCCAAAGAGGTAGGAAAGGCCACCATTAATTTGCATAGCTCCAAAGCCAAGAGTTGTTGCAACACCTATCACCGTGGCTACAATTGTTATAGTGTCAATCACCTGACCTATCCATCCATTAGCACGGTCGCCAAGGAGGGGTTTAAGTGTAACTGAGAGTAGATATTTTTCTTGCTTCCTAAATCCAAAGTAGGCAAGTGCCAGACCAACTATGGCATAGACTGCCCAGGCATGGATTCCCCAGTGGAAGAAGGTAAACCTAAAGGCATCGGCTAAGGCTTCTTGACTTCCCTTTGGTGCAAGAGGTGTCATCACTGCGAAGTGACTTAGGGGCTCGGCTGCTCCGTAAAAGACAAGGCCGATTCCCATTCCTGCTGAAAACATCATGGCAATCCAAGACATGGAGTCGTGCTCTGGTTCAGAGTTAGGGCTTCCCAACCTAATTTGTCCTATGGGACTTAGAATTAAGAAGACACAGAAGATCAAAATTCCAGTCACCAATAAAAGATAAAACCAACCAAAATTTACTGTAATCTTATCTCTTAAAAATTCTGTAAGTCTTTGGAAGGGTTCTGGTATTATAATTCCAAGTAAAACAAGTACAGATAATAATCCTAAGGACAAAAAATATACAAAGTGTTCTTTTAAAATTTCTTTTTTCATATTAATTCTCCTTTTCTAAAAATTTTCATACCTTAATAGTCTATAGGAAAATCTTGTGCTTTGTCAAAAATGAGTTTTTTTAAAATTTTAATATATAAATAAAATTTACTACTTACTTAATAGAATAGAGAAGATAAACTTGGGTAAGTGTTAACTAAGTAAGAATTTTAACTTTTAAGGAGGTAAATAATGGCAGACGACAAGAAAAAAATGGACCCAACAGCAAAAAATAAATCAGGGGACCCAATCCCTAGTAGAAATCAAAATGTTGATGATCCTGAATTAAGACGTGCAGGTGGACAATTAGTTGATAACGACGAAGACTCCATGACTGCTGGTATGGATGGTCATCTTTCAGTCCAAGACCTTTGGTTATTTGAAAAACATGCCCACTTCAACAGGGAAGTTATTCCTGAAAGAAGGATGCACGCCAAGGGCTGGGGTGCCTGGGGTGAATTCACAGTAACTCATGACATCACAAAATACACTAAGGCTAAAATCTTTAGCAAGGTTGGCAACAAGTGCAAGGTATTTTCAAGAATGTCAACTGTTGCTGGTGAACGTGGTGCAGCTGATGCTGAACGTGATATTCGTGGTTTTGCTGTGAGGTTTTATACAGAAGATGGCAACTGGGACGTAGTTGGTAACAACACACCTGTCTTCTTCTTTAGAGACCCAATGAAATTTATCGACTTAAACCACGCAGTTAAGAGAGACCCTAAGTCTCACTTAAGATCTCCTAACACAAACTTTGACTACTGGTCATCACTACCAGAATCATTACTACAAACAACTATAATAAATAGTGACAGGGGTATTCCTTCTTCCTTTAGGTATATGCACGGATTTGGTTCACACACTTACTCCATGTATAACGAAGAAGGCACAAGAGTTTGGGTTAAGTTCCACTTTAGAAGTCAACAAGGTATCCTAAACTACACTGACCAAGAAGCTGAAATGGTAAATGGTAAGGACAGGGAATCTTCTGGACGTGACCTATATGAAGCTATTGAAAATGGCAACTATCCTAAGTGGAAGATGTACATCCAAGTTATGACAGAAGAACAAGCTGAAAAGCACCCAACAAATCCTTTCGACCTAACAAAGATGTGGCTAAAGGAAGACTATCCACTAATTCCTGTGGGAGAATATGTTTTAAATAAATATCCAGACAACTTCTTCCAAGATGTTGAACAAGTTGCCTTCTCACCAGCGAATATTGTGCCAGGAATCGCACTTTCACCAGACAGGGTTCTTCAAGCTAGGGCCTTCTTCTATTCAGATGCACAAAGATATAGACTTGGAGTTAACCACCACCAAATTCCTGTTAACTCACCACAAGGCGTGAAGCATCCTCATGACTACCACAGAGATGGACAAATGAGAGTTGACGGCAACAAGGGAGCAGAACTCCACTACAGACCAAACTCTTATGGTGGCTGGCAAGATCATCCAGACCTAGAGATACCACATGACAAGGGTGGAGAAACTAAGAGATATGACTACAGGGCAGACGACAGTGACTACTTCACTCAACCAGGTATGCTATTTAACAGGATGACTAATGAACAAAAATTAGTTTTATTTGAAAATACTGCAAGAAATATGGGCGACTCAACTATGCAAATCAAGCACAGATATATTAGAAACTGCTATGCAGCTGACCCAGAATATGGAAAGGGAGTTGCAAAGGCACTTGGAATTGATATAGATACAGTTGATCTAGAAATGAAGGCACCAAAATCTCGTGAAGAATGGGAAAAATTAAATGCAAGAGATGCTGATTTAAATTACCCAACAGATCCTTCTGAACCAGAATCTTCAAAGGACCTTCCACCTGAAGGAAGAGATACAAATGCCGAAGACCCAACAACATTAATTGCTTGGGAAGATGACCCATATCTACTTTGATAAGAAAATAAATTAAATAATATTGGAATTGCCTCTTTTATGAGGCAATTTCTTTAGGAGGTTATAAAAAAATGAAAATTGTATCTTATAATGTTACAAAAAAATGCAACCTCTACTGTGAGCACTGCTATAGGAATTCTAAAGAAGATGTGGATTTGTCAGATGAGTTATCTACTGAAGAGGCAAAGGAAGTCATTGGAGATATAAAAAAAGCTGGCTTTAATATGCTTAAACTAAGTGGTGGAGAACCCCTAATGAGGGAGGATATTTTCGAGCTTGCAGAATTTGCATCGAATCTCGGTCTCTACACTTGTCTTGGCACTAATGGGACTCTCATAGATGAAGACAACATAGGACTTATAAAAAAATATATAAGGTCAGTCGCTATATCCATAGACTCAAGAGACAAAAATATTCATGACTCCTTTAGGGGATATGAGGGAGCCTTTGACGAAACCATGAGAGGTATAGAGATATTAAAAGAAAATGATGTTAAGTTTCAGATTAACACCACTATCTCTAAAATTAATTTAAAAGAAATAGAGAGCCTTTTGGACTTTGCAAGTGAGCTAGGAGCATCTTCAGTCCATGTTTTATTCTTAGTTATGACTGGAAGAGGAAAAAACTTAGAAAATGTCTACCTCACAAAGGAAGAGTACACAGAAGCTATTAAGGAAGTTTTGAAGTATGAGTCAGACTTATTTATAAAGCCCACTTGTGCACCCCAGTCAACAGTAATGGCGAAAAAATTACATTTAGACCCAAGAGTTAAAAAGTCTTGTATTGCAGGTACAAGTTATTGCAGCTTGGTTTACGATGGCAGGGTAAATATCTGTCCCTATGCAGAAGTAGAGGCCGGCAATGTAAAAGAAGATTCTTTTTATAATATTTGGAATAATAGCGAGGTTTTCCAAAAACTTAGGGATCCTTCATCCTATAAGGGAAGGTGTAGAACTTGTAATTTTAATAATATTTGCGGTGGATGTAGGGCTAGGGCCTTTGCAAATACTGGAGATTATTTAGAATTTGATAATTATTGTGTTTTAGGTGATTAGATGAAAAAATTTAGAGTGAAAGATTGGGTTTTAATGGGCCTTTCTCTAGCCATAATGATTGTTGTTGGTAAAATTCTTTATACAATATCCTTGAGTTTACCAATACCATCATCAAGAGTGCTTACGACAGCGCCAGCTTTTGCCTTTATATATACAGCAACAATTTTAAAAACAAGAAAGATAGGGACTGTTTCCTTAATTTCCTTGTGCTATGCCATTTATATGCTTAGGTTTTCTGTTTTTGGAGCCTTGGCTGGACTAGCGAGCGGAGTCTTAAGTGATATTTTAACCTTAATAGTCTTTAAAAATTATAATAAGGACAGAAATATATATTATTCAGTACCAACAAAAAGTGCTTTTGGCGTGTGGACTTCCTTTTTCATAGTAAAAATCTTTGTACCACAATCTAGATTTGTCCAAGCAGGAATTATTCCAACTCTTATAGTCACAGTTATAATATATTTTATTGGATACCTTGCCTCTAGATACACTTTAGAAATCTTTTCAAAAAGGATTGTTAGGGCATGAAGAATTTAAAAGTAATAGAAAAAGGTTGTGTAAAAGATTTAGAATTAAAGAAGAGGAAATACATACTTTCTCACGATGATGATACAGGAGAACTTTTTGTCGACATAGTTGATAGTCTAGATGATTTTACAATGAGTGAGGAAAAGGATGAAGTTTTTGGATATTGGGAAGATGAGTACTTTGTTTTTGAATGTTTTTTAGACAATGAAAACTCAAAATTTTCAACAAAGGCAAGATTTATTATCTTCAAAGAACACTTACAAAACTCCCTTCTTGCAATGGTAAAGGCTGAGAGAAAATTAAAATTTTCTGATACAGATATTTATGTAAAGGAAATTTATAATTCTAAAGATGAAAAATTTAATATAAGACTTGTAGAAAAAACCCTAAGAGATTATGTCTATAAAGAAGATGGGACTTTTGTAGAATATAGAAGAGGATTTGATTATAAGTCTTTAAAAAATATTTAAGATTAAGTGGATGAAAAATTCCACTTTTTTATTTTGCAAAAATATTCTTAATAAGAGAGCAGATTTTACTTAAATAAAGTATTCATAATCTTTAAAAACAAGCCTAAATAGTGTAAAATAACTATAAGGAGTTTTGTCGTGGAATATTGGGATGTATATGATAAAAATGGAAAATGGAAGAGACGAGTCATAAAAAAGGGACAACGTCTTAGAAATAGTGATTACCACCTTATAGTTGAGGGTTGGATTTTAAGAGATGATGGAAATTTTATTATCCAGAGAAGGTCTCTTAACAAAAAATCCTTTGCTGGCATGTGGTATTGCTCTGCAGGTGGGTCTGTTATATCTAGAGAGACTCCCAAGGAGGGCATGGTACGTGAATTTAAGGAAGAGCTTGGCATTGACATAAGTGAAGATGAGCTCAAGCTAAAGAGGATAATCACTGAAAAAAACACAATATTTTATATTTTTCTAGTGCGTAGAAATGTTTCTCTTGATGAAATAGTCATGCAGAAGGAAGAGGTTATGGATGTTGACATAGCTAGCGTGGAAAAGATTCAAAAAATGGTTAAAGACAAAACTTTTATTGGACTTGATTACTACGAAAAATTTTTCAGAGGTATATAATCGTCTCAAATGAGGCGTTTTTTTATAGGAGGATTTATGAAATTATACAATACTCTAACGAGAAAAAAAGAAGACTTTGTGCCAATTAAGGAGGGCGAAGTTGGAATCTACAACTGTGGTCCAACTGTTTATAACTTTATCCACGTTGGTAACGCAAGACCTCTTGTTGTATTTGATACCTTGAGAAGGTACTTTGACTACAAGGGGATGAAGGTTAAGTTTGTAGTTAACTTTACAGATATTGACGACAAGATGATCAACAAGGCAAATGATGAAGGTGTTAAGGTTTCTGACATTGCCGAAAGATATATAAAAGAATTTAAAAAGGATGCAGGTGGCCTCCACCTTTATGACTATGAAACTATAAACCCTAGGGCGACTGAACACATTGATGAAATTATTGATTTTATTCAAACTCTTGTAGACAAGGGTGCAGCTTATGTGTCCAATGGTGATGTTTACTTTGACATTAGTCACGCCAAAGACTATGGAAAACTTTCAAGAAAAAATCTTGAAGACCTAATTTCTGGCCACAGGGTTGATGTAAATGATAATAAGAAAAATCCGCAAGACTTTGCCCTTTGGAAGAATAAAAAAGAAGGAGAACCCTTCTGGAAGGCCCCTTGGGGAGAAGGAAGACCTGGCTGGCACATTGAATGTTCTGTAATGGCAAAGACTATTATTGGCGACAACATAGACATCCACACAGGTGGCGAGGACCTACAATTCCCTCACCATGAAAATGAAATTGCTCAATCAGAAACTTGCAACGACGTTCCCTTTGCCAACTACTGGATTCACAATGGAATGATAACTGTTGATAATGAGAAGATGTCAAAATCTAAGGGCAACTTCTTCACAGTTAGGGAAATCTCCCAAGAATTTGACCTAGAAGTCTTGAGATTTTTCCTTTTGACAACTCAATACCGTTCACCAATTAACTTCTCAAGAGAAGTAATGGAACAGACAAAAAATTCAAGCAAAAGACTTTACAATGCAAAGTACAAGCTTGAAGATGCTATAGAAAAAACTTCTGTAGAAAAAATGACAGAAGATGAAGAAGCCTTATTAAAGGGTTATGACAAGCATATTGAAAAATTTGAATCAGCTATGGAAGACGACCTAAATACAGCTGATGCAATTACAGCAATATTTGACTTAGTTAAGGACATCAACTTAAACTTAGACGAAAATTCTTCAAAAGAAATCCTAGAAAAATCCTTAGAACTTTTAAAGAAACTAACTAAGGTTCTTGGAATTATGGAAGAAGAAAGAGAAGAAATATCAAATGATATTGAAGAACTTATCAAGGAAAGAAATGAGGCAAGAAAGAACAAGGACTTCGCTAGGGCTGATGAAATCCGTGATGAGTTGAAGAACATGGGCATTGAAATAGAAGATACGAGAAGTGGAACAACTTGGAAGAGAATTTAAATTTTTTAGAAGTTAAAAATTATAGTGAAGCTGAGGTAAGGGAGCTAAGTCCTCTTGCTCTAGCTTACATAGGTGATGCTTGTTTTGAAATCTTAGTTAGGAGTGAAATCCTAGATCTAAGAAAGAACCCCAACAAGCTTCACAGGGAAAGTATAAAATATGTCAGGGCCAAGGGCCAAAGAGAGCTTTTTGAAAAGATAGAAGACCTCTTGACAGAGGATGAATACAGGATTTTTAAGAGGGGAAGAAACGCCAAGTCTCACACAGTGCCAAAGAACGCAGATCCAATTGACTACAGGATTGCAACTGGAGTTGAGGCCCTTTTTGGCTACCTCTACCTCTTAAAGAGATACGATAGGATTAGGGATTTATTTAAGGAGATGATAGGATGAAGGTAAAAATTATTTCGCACACAATGGATCCAGACAAGACCATTGCTGCAGCTGCAAAACTTTGCTATTCAAGAGTTGGTGTTGAAGAGATTACAGAAAATTTGACAGAGGAATCTACAGAAAAGTTTTTAGATAGACTTATGTCTTTTTCTCACTTATCTCCACTAGAACACGTTAGCTTTACCTTTGCCATAGAAGGAGTTTCAAGAACTCTCACACATCAACTTGTAAGACACAGACTTGCCTCTTATTCACAACAATCTCAAAGGTATGTAAAACTTGATTCCTTTGAATATATTATTCCACCTCAAATAGAAAAAAATGATGAAGCAAAAAAAGTTTTTATAGAAGCTATGAAGAGGGATCAAGAGGACTACGACAAGTTAGTTGACATATTAGTAGAAGAAAATGCAAGACCCCTTATAGCTGAAGGAATGGATGAAGCCAAGGCAAGGAAGTCTGTGGAAAAAATGTCCATAGAAGATGCAAGGTATGTCTTCCCTAATGCTTGTGAGACAAAAATTGTTGTCACAATGAATGTAAGAACCCTAAGGCACTTCTTCACTGTGAGATGTTGTGAAAGGGCCCAATGGGAAATAAGAGAACTTGCAACAGAAATGCTAAGAGAAGTAAAAGAAGTTGCCCCGCTATTATTTAGGGACCAAGGACCGGCTTGTGTAAGTGGACCATGCCCTGAAGGAAAGATGACTTGTGGCAAGGCAAAGGAAATTAGAGAGAAGTTTAAGAATTTAAAATGAAATATATATACGGAAGAGGCCCCGTTATGGAGGCCATTAAAAATAAAGAAGTAGAAAAAATTTATGTAGGGAAAAATGCCAGTGGATCTATAAAGAAAATCTTTGGCATGGCTAGAGATGCAAGGATCCCTGCAGTTACAAGTGACAATGAAAAGCTAGAAGAACTTGCTGGCACAAAAAACCACCAGGCAGTAGTGGCCCTTGTAAGTGACTTTGAATATATTGAGCTTGAGGACCTAATAAGAAAATTGGAAAGCAAGGAAGATGCAAGGATTTTCATCTTAGATAAGATAGAAGATCCTCACAATTTTGGAGCCATTGCAAGAAGTTCCAATTTCTTTGGAGTTGATGCTATAATCTTCCCCAACAGGAGGGCTGCAACAGTAAATGACACTGTGGTAAAATCTTCTGCTGGAGCAATTTATGATATTGATGTCTGCAAGGTTTCAAATATTTCTCAATCCATTGACAAATTAAAAGAAGCGGGATTTTGGATATATGCAACAGACCTTGAGGGAGAAGACATAAGGGAATGTGACTTCTCTGGCAAGGCAGCCATAGTTATAGGCAATGAAGGTAAGGGAGTTTCAAAAAATATTTTGAAGAATTCCGACAAGATTATAACTATTCCAAATTTTTCTGACTTCGACTCACTTAACGCATCAGTAGCAGCAGCAATTGTCATGTATGAGATTAGAAGATAACAGAGCATAAAAATGAGAAGGCGGAAGAGTAGGTACAAAAGGGATGTAAATTATCTCTTTGTCGATGGATACAATATAATAAATTCTTGGCAATCCTTAATTGAATTAAAAAATGTCTCTCTTGAAGATGCGAGAAATGAATTGATAGACACTATGATTGAATTTTCTCACTCAACAAAGGAGCACATCATCCTAGTCTTTGATGCCTACTTGGTGAAAAAATCTGGCGGCAAGACCTACAAGAGAGATGGAATTGATGTAATCTTTACCAAGGAATTTGAAACGGCAGACCACTATATTGAGAGGCAACTTGATGAAATAGGCAAGCTCACCAATGTTCGGGTAGCTACAAGCGACAATGTAGAGCAGCAGATAATTTTATCTCGTGGTGGAACTAGGATTTCAGCAAGGGAGCTTGAAGCTGAAGTGAATAATTCTAAGAACAAGGTTAACTATGTGGCCAAGAAACTAAAGGAAGAAAGGGTTACAGCTCTTGATGAAGATATAATTCATAAGCTTAAAAAATTAAAACATGATATGACGAAAAAGAATAGTTAGGAGGTTTAAGATGAAGTGCAAAAATTGTGGAAAAGAAAATAAGGAAGATGCTTTATTTTGTATGGAATGTGGTCACGATTTGAGAGAAGATAGAGATTTTTCTAAAACAGAAATAATAAAAAATAAGCAGGATTATTATGAAGAAGACCATGATAAAATAGTAAATAATAATTCCTTCAAAGATGACTCCATGAGCCTTAAGCAAAAGGGATTAGTTTTTGGCTTAGTAGTTGTTGGACTATTGGCTTTTTCCCTAATATTTAATTTTGGATTTAGCAAATACAAATACTCAAAACTTGAGACATCTGCAAGGGCTAATCTTGAGGCCAAAAATTATAAGGAAGCCAGAGAAAAATTTAGCCAACTTTATGAAAAGTCTTCTAAGAAAGAGTACTTAGACGAAATTAACAATATTGACAAAATCTTAGAAAATAAGGAACTTCTAAATAAGGCTAATAAAAAATATGAGGCTAGAGATTATGAAGCGTCACTTGCCAACCTAAAGGATATTCAAGTGGAAGAAGACGATGACTTAAGAGAAAAAGTTGACGCCCTTATTGAAAAGAACTACGCTGGAATGAAGGCAGAAATAAATCAGTTAAAATCCAGCAAAAATTATGACGGGGCCATCAATAGGTTAAATGAATATATAGCTCTTGATCCCGAAAACGCAGACTTTAAAAAAATGCTTGAAGATATAAATCTTGAAAAGACAAACAACGAAAAGAAGGCTCAAGAAGAAAGTGAAGCCACAAAGCAAAAAGCAAGAGCTGATGAGTTAGAAGCTCAAATAAAGAAACTTCAAAACCGTGAAGTATCAAGTCTTATTGGCACTTATCAATTTGTAACATCAGGCAAGGCCAATGTGAGAAGTGGACCAGGATTTGCCTACACTATCTCTTATGTTCTTCATAAGGGAGACCCAGTTTACGTTTACGACACAAAAAGAGCTGATGGAAGAACTTGGTGTAATGTAGGTAATGGATGGATAAGTTACAGAACCTTAAATGGTGAAGCAAAATAATAAATTTTAGACAGTCGAGAGGCTGTCTTTTTTTATTGGAATATTTTCTTTGATATAAAAATTATGAAGTCGTAAACAATTATGGACTTAGAAAAGACAAGTGACACAGTAAAAAAGTTTGAGCTTTAAATAATAGGTAAGTTATAAAAAATTATAGACCTATTAAGGCTTATAGAGTTAATAAAAAATACAAGGTCACAAATTTTTATAAACTTGTAAAAGTTTATGGCCCTGCAAGTATTAGTAAGGCTATTAGAATTAAAAATTCATTAGGCCATAGAGTTCAAATAAGCTATAAGAAATTATTAAGTAATAGAATTCAAATAGATTATAAAAATTTATCAGGCAATAAAAATTAAAGAAATTACTAAAATTTACTATCTAACAAAAAATAAACGAGCCTTTCTTATTAAAATTCTTCTATTATATTGGCCAATAAAAAAAGAAAATTATAATATACAAGGCAACATAAGAAAGAGAAATCAAAAATATTCTCAATCTTAAAAATATTCAATTTTTTAAAAAAATTGGGGAATTGATTTAAATTTTCAATTACCTATGTTATAATAATTAAGCAAATGATAATCAAATTCAAATATTGATTTAAGTTTAATGGATTTATATAAATTAGAAACGAGTGATCAAATGCTTAGCTTATTAATGGCTCCCTTAAATGTAAATTTTAAGATTTTAAGGGTTAAGACTCTTAGGAACAGTGATGTAACAGAGTCTCACCTGGCAAATCTCGGTTTTGTTAAGGGCGCAGTTATAAAAGTTGTAAATGAAAATGACGGCAACTTAATTGTTTCCATTAAGGATGCAAGAGTTGCAATTGGCAAGGATATAGCTAGAAAAATTATGGTAGAGGAGATGTGAGCTTGCAAACTTTAAAAGATGCAGTAGTAGGAAAATACTATAGAGTGAAAAAAATTAATGGTACAGGTCCTCTAAAGAGAAGGATTATGGACATGGGTATAACAAAAAATGCTGAGGTTTACATAAGAAAGGTTGCACCCCTAGGTGACCCTATTCAAATTAATATAAGAAATTATGAGCTCAGCCTAAGACGAGCTGATGCTGAACTGATTTCTGTCGAAGAAATAGAAAAGGAGGATTAAGATGGCAATAACTATTGCACTTGCTGGTAATCCCAATAGTGGTAAGTCCACACTTTTCAACAGTTTAACTGGTTCCAACCAATATGTTGGTAACTGGCCAGGGGTAACTGTTGAACAAAAGACTGGTAAGTATAAAAAAGATAAAGAAGTTCACTTTACAGATTTGCCGGGAATTTATTCCCTTTCTCCCTACACTTTGGAAGAAGTTGTTTCAAGGGACTATCTTGTAAATGAAAGACCTGACGTAATTATAGATGTTGTTGATGCAACAAATATCGAGAGAAACTTATTTTTAGCAACTCAACTGCTTGAACTGGGAATCCCTGTTGTGATTGCCCTAAATATGATGGATGTTGTGAGAAAGAACAACGACTTCATTGACATCAAGAAATTAGAAAAAGATCTTGGTTGTAAGATTGTTGAGATTTCTGCTCTTAAAAATGAAAATATCGATAAGTTAATTGAAACTGCCAAGTCAGTGGCAGGTCAAAAGAAGATGACTTATCAAGAGTTTGAAGAAGATGTAGAAAAATATATTAAGGAAATCGAAGGATTTTCTGTTATCAAGGACAATCCTGCTAAGAGATGGCTTGCAGTTAAGTTCTTTGAACAAGACGAAAAAATAATAGAAGAATATCCTCTTTACGGCAAAGAAACTAGAAGGCTTGAAGAAATTATTGAAGAAGCTGAAGAAAAATATGATGACGATGGAGAGGGAATTATCACAGATGGAAGGTACAACTTTGTTTCGAATGTTACAAAGGACACCGTGAAAAAGGGAAGAAAGGGAATGACAACTTCTGACAAAATCGACAGGATTGTCACAAACAGATTCCTTTCAATTCCAATTTTTGTTGGAGTTATAACTCTTGTTTATATAATTGCCATTAACTTCGTTGGAGGTCCAGTGACTGACTGGGTAAATGACGTTTTCTTCACAGAAATTATTGGCGAAAACTTTAGAGGATTTTTGGAAAATGCTGGCACATCAGAATTTTTAACATCACTATTAGTTGATGGTATTATTGCTGGTGTTGGGGCTGTACTTGGTTTCTTACCAGTAATTGCAGTTTTATTCCTATTTATTGCAATCCTTGAAGATATTGGTTATATGTCAAGAATTGCCTTTATCCTAGACAGGGTATTTAGAAAGTTTGGTCTATCAGGTAAGTCTTTCATTCCAATTCTTATGGGAACAGGTTGTTCAGTTCCTGCCATTATGGGAACAAGGACAATTGAGTCAGACAACGACAGAAGGATGACAATAATGACTGCCTCCTTCATGCCATGTGGTGCAAAGCTTGATGTTATTGCCATGTTTGCTGCCTTCTTAGGTGGCAGCTGGTGGTACGCACCTATTTGGTACTTCGGAGGGATAATGGCAATAGTTGTTTCAGGTATAATCTTAAAGAAGACTAAGTACTTCTCAGGAGATCCTGCACCTTTTGTAATGGAACTTCCTGAATATCATATGCCAAGTGCAAGAAATATTTTTAAAGCAACTTGGTTTAGATGTAAGGCCTTTATTGTTAAGGCAGGTACAGTAATCCTTCTTGCAACAGTAGTAATTTGGTTCTTAAAGAGTATTTCTGTATCAGGACACTTCGTGGATTTCAATGCAGATCCAGAAGATTCAATTTTAGCAGGATTTGGTAAAATTATTGCACCAATCTTTGCTCCACTTGGATTTGGAGATTGGATGGCAAGTGTTGCTACAATCCTTGGCCTAGTTGCCAAAGAAGTTGTAGTAGGAACTTATGGAGTTCTTGCAGGTATAGGAGAAGTTGGAGCAGAGGATTCCAGCATGGTTGCTCTTGTAGCTTCTAAATTCTCTGTGGCATCAGCCTTTGCCTTTGTCTTCTTTAATCAACTTACAGTTCCTTGCTTTGCAGCAACGGGAGCAATAAAAGAAGAAATGGGTTCAAATAAGTGGTTTGGAATAGCAATTGGTTACCAATTACTTTTCTCTTACACAGTTGCCTTTATGATTTACCAATTTGGAAGAGTAATCGAAGGCGGATCCTTTAACCTAATGACAGGTCTTGCAGTAGTAGTATTATTTATCTACGGATATTTACTCTTTAGGAAGGATAGGTCAAAGCTTGAAAATAAAAATTTTTCAAACAAGGAAAATGACGAGGTGGTAAAGTATGAATCCAATTAATATTGTTATTGGTCTAGTAATTATTCTTGCACTTGTACTTGCAGGAAGAAGAGTTTTTAGTAAAAAAGATGGATGTGGCTGTGGATGTGATTCTTGTCACTCTGCATGTCCTAGTCATGAATTAAAAAAATAATTTTTGAAGAATACTTCTTAGGGAGTATTCTTTTTGGCTCTATGTCAAATATTGGGGAGACTCGTTAACTCGAGTCTCTCTTTTCATTTAAAAATCAACACTTAGACGCTAATTAAACTATCAAATCTAAAATAACAAAAAAACCATTAAAAATAAGCATAGCAACAAAACTCCTAGGGGTTTTGTGAATTTTTCCGTTTTCCTATCACTACTTACAAGCAAACATAATTCTTTTTCTAAAC
>NZ_KV820444.1:78811-101775 GCF_001815405.1 Peptoniphilus sp. HMSC075B08
AAAGTCTTTATCTTAGTATGAGTACCTTCAAGTGGACCATTAGACCAAGGATAGTCAAAAGAATTGCATATTTCATCAAACCACTTATTAAAAGCAGTGACACAAGATCTAAATTCTTTTAAATTTTGTTAAATATATTCTAAGAAAATCTTGTAAAAATTTAATAAAATTACACACTATAATTAAAAATAATGATTAAATGATATTAATTACCAATTTACATTTAATTAATGTAATTTTCAAAAAAATATAAACACGTTTTTATATTACAATGTCATCAATAAAGATAAGTAGAAAGGATAATTAAAATGAGTAGAAAAAAGATTTTAGGATATATTTCTGCTATTATAGGTCTCTTGTTAGTGCTTGCACCAAAATTTATAACACCAGTTTGTCCTCCTATGGAAAATGGGATGTTCATGAAATGCCATTGGATGGGAAATATGACTATGGGTATTGGCGCAGTCATTTTAGTATTAGCAATCATTCTTATTGTAGTTAAAGATTCAAAAATATCTTTAGGATTATCTATTTCAAATATAGCAATTGGTATTTTAGAGATACTAAACGCTCATGTACTTATTGGTGGATGCATGAAAGCTGATATGGCTTGCAGAGCAAAAACCATTCCATTTTGCACATTGTTGTCAGGCATATTGGTTTTAGCTAATATTTATTATTGTATGAAAGAAAGAAATTCATAATGGAATCAATAATTAAAACTGAAAATTTAAGCAAGAGTTTTAAGAGAGGTTCTAATACACTTTTTGCAGTTAAAAATGTAAACTTTACCTTGGAGGAGGGAGATTTTGTCAATATAATTGGCAGAAGTGGTTCTGGGAAGTCAACTTTTTTAAATCTTTTGTCTGGTTTATTAAAACCGACTGAAGGTAAAATTTTTGCTAAGGGCAAAGATATGAGTGATTTTTCTGATAGAGAAATTAGCAAATATAGGAATGAAGTCATAGGTTTTGTGCCACAAAGTCTAGGAACACTTCCAAATTTAAATGTTTTAGAGAATGTGTCTCTTCCTTATTATCTATTTAAAAGAGATGACTCTGCTTATGAAAAAGCAGCTATGCTTCTTGATGAGATGGGAATTTTGCATTTGAAAGATGATTTTCCTAAAAATTTATCTGGAGGAGAGCTAAAAAGGGTGCTGATAGCCAGATCTATGATTAATTCGCCGGAACTTTTGATTTTAGATGAGCCTACAAGTGATTTGGATAAAAATACTACTATGGAGATAATGGATTTATTAAAAAAAATAAATTCTAAAGGTACTGCACTTATTATAGTTACTCATGAGCTTGATATTTTAAAATATGGCAATACGCTTTGCCAAATGGAAGATGGAAGTTTAATAAAAAAAGAGGGATAGAGATGAATTTATTAAAGAAAAGGGCTAGCATTTTCGCAATGATAGTAATCATGATTAGCCTCACTTTCATGCCTGCTTTTGCAGCAGAAACAAATTATGCTAACTGGGTTGAAGTCGCTGATGCTATGTCAGAACATTTACAAAAAGCTGTGGAAGTTTACAAGCCTGGAGATAAGGATGCTAAAAAAGCAGCCACAGATGCAGTTAATGTTGCTTACTTTAAATTCTATGAAAAAATTGGATTTGAAAAAACAACTATGTCTGCAATTTCAGGCCAAAGGGGTTCAATGGTTGAACATCAATTTTACAGAGCAAAAAATTCTATCAAAGAAGATGCAGATCCAAAAGAAGTTAAAGATGAAATTGATGCACTTATAACTTATCTTCATGAAGATGCCCATACTCTTGATGGAACCTCTGGAGATTCTAAGTCCAGTGGTCAAAGTCAAGAAGATGCAAATAGCCTTTCAACAGGTCAATTGTTGGGAGAGCTGCTAAAAAGATATGGTACATTTTTTGCAGTTCTTGGACTTACACTTCGTGAAGGACTTGAAGCCATTTTAGTTGTAGCTGCCATTGCTGCATATTTATCAAAGACTAATAATAGAATTTATTTAAAAGGTGTATATATTGGAGCCTTGCTAGGCATTGTTTTTTCAGCAGTCCTAGCTGGAGTATTTAATATCATCGCCAATACAGTGGGAGAAGTTGAGTCTGGAATGGGACAAGAAATATTCGAAGGAATTGCGATGTTTCTTGCTGTTATCGTACTATTTTATGTATCCAATTGGATGCTTTCTAAATCTGAAGTTGAAGTTTGGAATAGATACATTAAAAACAAAGTTGAACAATCTGTTTCCAAGGGTAATTATTTTGCCTTATCTTTCACTTCATTCTTAGCAGTAGCAAGAGAGGGTGCAGAACTTATTTTGTTTTTCCAAGGTATGAGAACAGGCATTTCTGATAATCCGATGCATATGTGGATTGGACTTTTAGTTGCCGCGATAATACTTGCAATTGTATATTATTTAATTGCTAAAGTTTCTGTAAGGCTACCATTAAAACCATTCTTTACATTTACTTCTTGGCTAATGTTTATACTTTGCTTGTCTTTCTTAGGAAAGGGCATAGGAGAATTACAAGAAGCAGATGTAATTGGCAGAACTGTAGTTCCTTGGATGAATGGATGGTCTGCTGAAGTTATAGGTATATACGATAGGTATGAAAATCTTATTCCACAAATTATTCTATTAGTAGTAACCATTGTTTCTGTTATCTATCAAAATAATAGAAACAAAAAAATTAGAGCTGAGCTTGAAGCCAGCCAAGAAAAAAAATAGGAGGGTATTATGTTAAAAAAGAAAAGTTTATTTCTTGTTGTTATGACGCTTGTGTGTGCATTAATGTTTACAGCTTGTGGTAAAAAAGAAGATACAAAAGCTAATAATACAGCTAAAACTTCTACAGAAGAAAAAACACCAGCTGAAGAAAACAAAAAAGAAACAGGAGATGCAAAAGCTGCAGCTCCAGGAGAAGATGCAGGATTTGAAGAATTTCCAATTGGCGATGATCATACTGAAGGACCTCTAGTAATCTCAGGTGTATATTTCCAACCAGTAGATATGGAACCAGCAGGAAACTCAATTCCTAAAGAAGAAGCTGATTGCCATATTGAAGCTGACATTACAGCATCACAAGAAGGTGCGACATTAGGTTATGGTGTTGGTGATTTCGTTCCATGGTTACAAGTAAAAGCTTATTTACAAAAGGAAGGTTCAGACCATGTTCAAGAAGTAGCCTTCATGCCAATGAACGCATCTGATGGTCCACACTATGGTGCAAATGTTAAATTTGACGAAGGTGTTGGCGTTTATAATGTAAAATTTGAAGTTACTGCACCAGGTAATGACTACTTACTACACGTAGATAAAGAAACTGGTGTAACAGGTAGATTCTGGACAGAACCACTTGTTGCAGAATGGACTGACTTCGAATGGAACGGACCACAATGGTAAAGTTTTAAAAATTTATAATATTTATAAGGGGAATTCATGTTCCCCTTATATACATTTATCGGGGGTGAAATTATTTTAAAAATTTTTATTAAAGTTATGGAGGCGGGAATAGCCTTTTCTCTAATGATTTCTTTAATACTTGCCTATTATACAACTAAAGAGAGCAAATATAAAAAGTATGTTATTATAATTTCTTTAGTTTTAGGAGTAATTGCAGCAATTGTTTCAATAATTATAAGAAATATACCTAATTTTATTAATAGGACAGAATTGAATTTCTGGTCTATGGTGCCCATAGTTATCTCGGTATTTTTAATATTAATTTTTATGATATTTGAAGATAAGATAAATGCTAAAATTTATGATAATTTCATTTCAGCATCGGTTGTTGTTTATCTTGTAGGAATGTGTTTTTATTATTTACCATATGTATTTAACCAATCAAACAAATTTGTATATTATGGCGAAAGTGCTGTTTCAACTATTGTACTTTTTAGGATTTTAGGCTTTGTTTTTGGGATAATCATGATGATTTTATCAGGACTTGCCATATATAAGTCCTCCGTTAAACTTGAAGGTAAAAACTTAAAGATTATTGTTTTTTTGAGCTTGATATGTTCAGGCATCAGCCAATTTAATATCATAATTCAAAGGTTTTATTCTAAAGGAATCATTCCTAGAAATGTTAACTTTTTTAGAGTTATTGCATTTATAGCTAATCACGAAAATGTGTTTTTATTTGCAACAATGTTAATTATGATAGCTATTCCAGTAATTTTATATAAGCAAAATATTAAAGTTAATGAAGAATATAGCAATAGAGCTCAGTTAAGAAAAATAAAGTATAGAATGAAGAATAAAAGACGTTGGGCAATTTTTTTCCTTGCCGTTCTATTTATTAATACTTTTTCATTAACGGTTGGAAAGGCATATGCTAATAAGGAACAGGCTCTTTCACCACCAGAAGATTATCAAACTGAAAATGGAATGATTGTTATTCCTTTAAGCAGCTTAGAGGATATGCATTTGCACAGATATTTGTATAAGGCAAAGGATGGTGCACAAATGAGATTTTTCTGCATTAAAAAATCAGAAGGTTCCTATGGAGTTGTACTTGATGCCTGCGAGATATGTGGTCCATCTGGATATTTTGAAAGAGGCGATGATGTTATTTGTAAGTTGTGCGACGTTGTAATGAATAGGGGTACAATAGGTTTTAAGGGTGGATGTAACCCGATACCTTTCCCATACATTGTCCATGATAAAAAGATAAAGATTGCGCCAAAGGATCTTGACGCATTGTCTTATGTATTTAAGTAGGAGGGCTTATGTTTTGGAGAATAGTTAAAGGAGCGCTTTTTAGACAAAAGGGAAAGATGGCTCTTATTGCATTTACAGTTGCCCTCGGAGCTTCTCTTGCCACTTCAATGTTAAATACCATGCTCGGTGTTGGAGATAAAGTTAATCAAGAATTAAAGACTTATGGAGCCAATATTAATGTATTGCCTAAGGAAGCTTCCCTTCTTGATGATTTGTATGGCATGCAAGAAAAAGAGGGGCAGGTTCAAAAATATTTAAAGGAATCAGAACTTCCTAACATTAAAACTATTTTTTGGGCTTACAATATTGTAGACTATACGCCATATCTTAACACTTGGGTTTCTTATAATAATGATTCTAAACATACTAAGATGGTAGGAACATGGTTTAATAATCATATGGATTTGCCTACTGGAGAATCAGTTGATACTGGTATGATTAGACTTAAAAACTGGTGGGAAGTTCAAGGCGAGTGGTTATCAGAAAATGATAGCGATTCAGTTATGCTTGGAAAGATTTTTGCAGACAGAAATGGATTTAAAGTTGGTGATGAAATCCAACTAAAAAGCAATAATTTAGACAAAAAATTAAAAGTTAAGGGTATTTTCTCATCAGGTTCTGATGAAGATGCATTTATATATGCTACTTTAAAAACAGCACAAGAATTTGCTGGAGTTACTGGAGTTGTAAATAAAGTTGAAGTATCAGCTCTTACTACACCAGACAATGACTTAGCAAGAAAGGCTGCCAAAAACCCACTATCTTTAACTATTAAGGAATGGGAAGTATGGTATTGTACAGCTTATGTTTCTGCTATTTGTTATCAAATAACAGAAGTAATGACTGATTCTGTAGCTAAGCCAATTCGCCAAGTTGCAGAAAGTGAAGGAGATATTTTAAATAAGACTACTCTTCTTATGGTTTTAATTACAGTATTAACTTTGATTGGTTCAGGCTTTGGTATTTCTAATCTTATTACAGCATCTGTAATGGAAAGATCTAATGAAATTGGACTTCAAAAAGCTATAGGGGCGTCAAATGGAAGAATAATTGGTATAATTCTTGTGGAAATAATTTTGACAGCGATATTTGGAACAGTTATAGGTTACGGTGTTGGTCTGCTACTTACTCAGATTATTGGTCTAACAGTTTTTGGCTCAGCAATAGCTCCAACAGCTATGGTAGTTCCTATTGTAGCAATACTTATTATTCTTGTTACAATATTGGGTTCAATACCAGCTATAAGATACCTTTTGAATTTAAATCCAACGGAGGTACTACATGGCAGATAAACAAAGTAAAAATAAATTTTACTTAAAAATGATAATGACTTCCTTGGCAAGGAGACGTGCAAGAATGTTAACAGCACTACTTGCTATAGCTATGGGAGCAACAATTATTTCAGGACTTGTTACTATTTACTATGATATTCCTAGACAAATGGGTAAGGAGTTTAGGTCTTATGGTGCAAATATGTTGGTAATTCCCACTAACCCTGATAAAAAAATTACCAATGAACAGTTAGATGAAATTAAATCGTTAATTCCATCGGGAAAGCTTGTCGGTCAGGCACCCTATATTTATACAAATGCAAAAATTAATGAACAACCTTATATGCTTGCAGGTACAGATTTAAAGGGAGCGAAAGAAAATTCTCCATACTGGCTTATTGATGGGTCATGGCCTGAAAAACCAAGAGAAGTTTTAATAGGTAATGAAGTTTCAAAGGCTTTGGAATTAAAAGAAGGAGATAAAATTATTATAAATACTCCCAAAGTTAATGGAGAAGGTTCTATAGATACTAATTTTGTTGTTTCAGGAGTTGTAACAACAGGCGGTAAAGAAGAAGAACTTATTTTTATGGGTATTGATGATATTTCACAGCTTGTTAAAGACAAAAATTATGATGTCGTAGAATATTCAGTAGAAGCTGAACAAAATGAACTTTCAAAAATAGTATCAAATATTTCACAAAAGGATGGCTCTCTAACTCCACAAATGGTAAAAAGAGTTACCGCCTCACAAGATATAGTTTTGAATAAATTACAAGCTCTTGTCTTCATTGTAACGATAATAGTATTATTCATAATGATGATATGTGTATCCACAACAATGATGGCTGTTGTAACTGAAAGGCGTAAAGAAATAGGTCTTAAGAAAGCTTTGGGCGCCACAAATTCGTCAGTAATTGTTGACTTTTTAGGTGAAGGAGCATTTTTGGGGGTTTTTGGTGGACTTTTAGGCGTTGCATTAGGATATATATTTGCAAATAGAGTAAGTATTTCGGTATTTGCTAGAAAGGTAAGTTTCTTGCCTCTTTTAGTACCTATGACAATTATTGTCTGTATAGTAATAACTATAGTTGCATCTTTAATACCAGTATCTAAAACTGTTGATATTGATCCAGCTTTAGTGCTTCGTGGAGAATAGAAAGGAATTTTATGGATATATTAAAACTCGTAGATGTTTCAAAAATTTATGGTGAACTTAAAGCCCTTGACAAAATCAATTTAAGTGTAGAAAAGGGCGAATGGATTTCTATAATGGGTCCATCAGGTTCTGGTAAAACAACAATGATGAATATTATTGGTGCCATGGATAAACCTTCACTTGGCGAAGTTATTTTGGATGGTGAAGATATAGCAAAAAAATCACCTAAGGAACTAACAGTTATTAGAAGGGATAAGATAGGACTTATTTTCCAACAATTTCATTTAGTTAATTATTTAAGTGCTTTGGAAAATGTAATGATGTCACAATATTATCATTCTATGCCAGATGCACAAGAAGCAATGGAAGCTTTGGCTGCAGTAGGTCTTGCTGATAGAGCCAAGCACTTACCCAACCAATTATCAGGTGGGGAACAACAAAGAGTATGTATAGCTAGAGCTCTTATCAATCATCCTGCTATACTTTTGGCTGATGAACCTACGGGAAATTTGGATGAAAAGAATGAATATATAGTTCTTGACATATTTGAAAAACTTCACAATGCAGGTTCAACAATTATTGTTGTAACTCACGACCCTGAAGTCGGTGAAGAATCTGAAAGAATGATAACTCTTGAACATGGTAAGATTACAAAAGAAGAAAAAATGAAAAGAAAAAGACCTGTTCTTGATTCTACAATAAAAGACGAAAAACTTAAGGAGTTTATATGAGAAAAATTTTAAATGCATTAATAATTTTATCTTTGGGGCTTGTCCTAGTTGCTTGTGGAGGAGATAAAAAAGAAGAAGCTCCAAGCGTAAGCTATAAGGACGGCACATATCATGGAGAATCTGCCAAAGATGAAAGAGGCGGACTTGTAAAAGTGGATATAAGTGTTAAAGACAATAAGATTGAATCTTGCACAATGCAAAACATTGATGGAGATGGAAAAGAAAAGGATGAATCTTATGGTCAAAGCCAAAATGAAGGACTATATAAGATTGCCCAACAAGCTATAAATCTTGCAAAGTCATACCCAGATAGATTAGTGGAAAAAGGAAGCCCTGAAGGAGTGGACGTTATTTCGGGGGCAACAGAAACCTACAAGCAATTTATTGAAGCTTGCAACAATGCTCTTGCTGATGCAAAATAATGAAAGATTTATACACAGTTAATTTAGCAAAAAAGAATATAGAAAATAAAAAGGCAAGGTCAATTACCTTGATTTTACTTGTAGGAATTTTAACTTTTATATTATTCATGTCATCATTTATAATTTTTTCTCTTAAAAACGGCATGAAATCTCTATCAGATAGGATGGGAGCAGACATTATAGTAGTCCCAGAAGGTTATGATTCCAAAATTACAGGTGCAATATTAAGGGGAGAACCTAATACATTCTTTTTTGACAAGGATATATTAAATAGAGTAAAAAAAATACCAGGAGTTGAAAAAGCCTGTGGTCAAGTTTATCTAGCTACACTTTCTGCTGGATGCTGTTCTTTTCCCATTCAAGTTATAGGAATTGACTTTTCTGATGACTTTAGCGTTAAACCTTGGCTTGAAAAACAGATTAAAACTCCAATTAAAGCTGGGCAAGTTGTTGTAGGTGCTAACATTGTGGGGGATATTAATCATAAGGTTAAATTTTTTAATCAAGAATTTGATATAAGAGGTAGGCTTGCAAAAACTGGCATGGGTTTTGATAATTCAGTTTTTATGACAATAGATGAAACTCATAGATTAGCCAAGGAATATGAAAAGATAATTAATCATCCGGTGGCAAGAAAAGATGATATATCTTCTATTTTAGTAAAGGTTGAAAAAAACAAAGATCCAAAAACAATTCAAAAACTTATTAAAGAAGAATTTAAAAAAGAAAAAGTGTATCCTTTATTGCCAAGAAAAATAATGACACAAGTTTCAGATTCAGCAAAAAACATGCTTGTGTATGTGTATATATTGATAGCTTTGATTTGGATACTAGCTTTCTTTATTTTAAGTCTTGTAAATACCTTATCAGTTAAGGAAAGGAAAAGAGAATTTGCAACCATAAGGATATTAGGAGCAACAAAGAAAAAACTCAGTGAAGTAGTTCTTATTGAATCTATGCTAATTAATGGTACAGGTGCAGTAATAGGTTCTGTGCTTTCCTTTGTTTTAAGTATAACTTTCAATAATGTATTTTCATCATTTTTGAATATGCCTTTTTTAAGACCGAATATATTCCTTATGATTTTAATGTTAATAATAGTAATAATTTTAGGAACCTTGCTAGGACCAATATCTTCAATTATTGCTATTAATAAAATAAATAAAGTAGAATTATTATTGATGCAAAGAGATAATGATTAAAATAGGCTCTATGTCAAATATTGGGGAGACTCGTTAATTCGAGTCTCTCTTTTCATTTAAAAATAAATACTTAGGCGCTAATAGAATATCAAAACTAAAATAAGTAAAAACTATTAAAAATAAACATAGCAAATAAAACCACTAGGGGTTTTACGGAATTTTTCTGTTTTCCTATCACAACTTACAAGCAAACATAATTCTTTTTCTAAACAAATTGAAATTTTTCATACCAAAACAATTTCTCTTTAAAGTCTTTATCTTAGTATGAGTACCTTCAAGGGGACCATTAGACTAAGGATAATCAAAAGAGTTACATATTTCATCAAACCATTTATTAAAAGCAGTGGTACAAGATTTAAATTCTTTTAAATTAGATTCCTCAGCTCTTTTTATCCATTCTCTTAAAGATTTAGTGGCTCTAACTCTATTGGGTTGAGTAAGAACATATTGGTACCCACAGGGCACACAGTAAAATAATTCTTTTAACCTATATGCTAATTTTAAATCTTCACAAAACCAAGCATTAAAGAAACATCTTTAGCTTGGTCAGTTGTTAGCTTAGAAGCAGGTTTTATAAATAGGCTCCTACTTTTCTTAAAATACTTTCTTAGCTTAGAAGAAATATCCTTTTGAATTCTCTTTCTAACATTCTCTAAATCCCATGAAACTTGTCTAATGAAATGATACCTATCAACTATATGAATAGAAGTTTTAAAGAACCTATTCTTAACAGACTTAAAGGTATTGGACATATCACTTACAAAAAACTTAACACCTTGTCTCTCCTTGTTAGGTACTTTTTTAAATCTAATACTTATGAGAATAAACTTAAAAAATCTATTAGCTTTTCACTTATTATTAACGAGTAGTCCTTAGTATAAGAATTAGAGTTTTGTAAACAAAATTTTTGAATTTTAAAAATTCAATTTTACAGGTCAAGAAATGGGATATTATGAGAATCCCAAAGAGGATAAATAAGAAGAAAATTATTTATTATTAAAAACTAATAAAAGATATTTTCACAAAGGAGAATAAATTTTCAATATATGGAATGTGATAGAAATGTGAAATATTTCAAACTCCTATAAAGCCCTTGAATTAGAAACTGAAAGTAATATAATGAGAATTGCACAAGGAAATAAAAAGAGTGGTGATATTTTTGAAAGAAAGTATAGATAGTATTTTGGCAATAGATAAAAAAACCAGAGAACTTGTCGAAAATACTGATAAAGAAATAGAAGAAATAAAAAAAGACCTGCGAGAAAAGTTAACAGATCTTGAAAATGAATCAATAGAAAAGTCCAAACTCCTTGGCAAGGAGAAAAGCGATGAGATTTTAAGAGACTTTGAAAATAAGGCCGATGATCTTAGGAAAGAAAATCAAAAAAATCTAGAAGAAATCGAAGCTTTTTATGAAAAAAATTCTGACGACCTAATAAGAGTTGCCTTTGATAAATTGATTGGAAGGGACTCCAATGTTTGAAGTTCTAAAGGCTTTAAATGCTAAGATTTTAAAAATGTATTCGGACTTTTTAGTCTACGAAGACTTTGTAAATATGGCAGAGGGCGACAATGTCAGATTTTGTCTCTCCTACTTAAAGGAAAAGAAATTTCCAAATATAGATTCCTTTTCAGATATTTATGAAATTGAAGAGTTTTTGCAAGATTACAGAAGAAGGCAAGTAAAAAAACTTCAAGGATTTTTGCCCGGTAAGTACTCAGACTTTATCAAGGCCTATATGGAAAGAGAAAAGGTAGAAAAAATTGTAAAAATCTTAAGGGCCCTTAGGATGGATAAGGAGCCTAGGGTTGAAAAATTAGTAATAAATGGAAGAAATATTCCCTTTAAGGAAGAGAGCTTTGAATCTTTTATAGATAATTTAAAGGACACGCCCTATTACGACTACATGAAAAACTACAAGTCATCGAGAGATGAGGATTCCCTTTTTTCCATTGAGATGAACCTTGACAAGTACTATTACAGGAATTTAACTGAGTCAATAAAGTCCCTATCAAAGGCTGATAGGGACGAGTTCAAAAAGATCTTTGGCGTCAAGATTGACTTATTAAATATTATCTGGATATACAGGGCCAAGAAGTATTATGATATTTCACCAGAAGAAATTTTCAACTTTACCATCTTTGGAGGCAACTACAATTCTGAAAAGCTCCTCCACCTATCTTATATTGATGAAGAAGAATTTGAAGAAGAGATTAAAAAGTCTAAGTATTCTATTCTTTTTGCCGATGGTAGGGTTATAAGAACTGGAAGGACTTCTAAAAAGCTAATGTATTCTATTGCAAACAAGAATTTTAGAAGGACAGATGGGATTGGAAAATTTATGAGCTTCTTAATTCTTTTGGATTCTGAAATTGAAAACATTGAAAGAATTTTGGAAGCTACTAGGTTTGGCCTAAGTAAAGAAGAAAAATTAAAATATATGATCGTCGATAGAAAGGAAAGTGAAGAAGTTGGCCGTTGAAAGAATGAAGGTCGCCAATATAATGGGCAAGATTCAAGATATGGATTCCATCATTTTGGATATTTTAAATTTGAAATGTATGCAATTTATGTCTGCTGAGACAAATATTGAAGAAAACAAGTTTGTCTTCAGTCTAGATGATGAAAAAAATCTAGAAAAAAACCTAGAGAGAAATCTTGAGCTTAATTATATTGAACCTATTGAAGAAGATGAGTCCCACAAGGTCAGTGCAAAAAAAGCAACAGAAATTATGGAGTTTCTTGGCATTGACAAAATTGAGGACAAGTATTTTGAAAAAATTGATGTAAATGAAGATGTGGATTCCTTTGTCAAAAATATAAGTAAAAAAATGGACGAGTATGAAAATACAAAGGAAAGCCTAAAGATTTTAGATACCCTAAAGGAAAACTATGAACTTTTCAAGAACGTTGATATAGACCTTAAGGATATTGCTGACTTAAAATACTTCAACACTAGGTTTGGTTTCCTAGATAAGGATGCCAGGGCTAGGTTAAAGAAAAACTATGGAAATATCCTTGCTATGATTTATCACACAGGAACAGTTGACAATAGGGAACTTTTCCTTGTTATCTATCCAAAGGAAACTGAAAAGGATATTAACAGGGTCCTAAATAGTTTAAACTTCACAGAAGTTGACCTTCTTGGAGAAAATGTTGAAGGTACTGCCAGCTTAATTTTCAAGAATCTTGAAGAAGAGGAAGAAAATGTAAAGAGAAAGATTTTTGAAATTGAGGAATATAAGAAGAATCTTTTAGAATCTATGAATGAAGAGCTAAGGACAAGCCTTGCCCACATGCTCTCTTATGAAGAAATTGAAAAAGCAAAGAAATATATGCTTAGGTCAAATAAGTATTTTTATCTTTCAGGTTGGATTGGAGTTAGCGATACAAAAAAATTAGAAGAAAAGCTATCTAAGTACGAGGATATTGATATTGAATATTTTGATCCTAAGGAAGGAAGTAAGAAGACACCTACAAAGCTTAAAAATGCAAATTTTTTCAAGCCCTTTGAGCTATTAATTAACATGTATGGCACTCCAGCATATGGGGAGTTTGACCCAACAGTGATTTTTGGAATTACCTACATGATTCTTTTTGGTGCAATGTTTGGCGACTTAGGTCAAGGGGCAGTATTTGCAGTTGCTGGACTAATCTTAGCTAAGAAGAACAAGGACTTTGGTGGACTTCTACTTAGAATGGGAGCCTCTTCAATGTTCTTTGGTTTAATGTATGGGTCAGTCTTTGGCTTGGAAGAGATCATTCCTGCTATTTGGTTTAGGCCCTTTGAGGACATCAATGGCACACTTGTAACAGCCATTTACTTCGGCATTATTTTACTTGCCATAGCCTATGGTATTGGTATTTACAATAGATTAAAGAGTGGTAGACCTGACGAAGCCTTCTTTGCAAAGGAAGGATTCTTGGGAGTTCTAATTTTTATAGCCATGATCAATATAGGTATCTCTGTAATGGGAGGATCTGCTCCTCTTCCTAAGAATATTTCTATAGGAATTTTACTTGGATCTCTTGTGATCATGCTATTAAAGAGGCCTATTCTTAAAGCTTTATTTAAGAAAGAGCCAGAAGAATCTGCTTCAGACTATTATATTGAGTCCTCCTTTGGACTCTTGGAAGCCCTTCTATCTACTATGTCTTCAATTATTTCTTTTATAAGGGTTGGTGCCTTTGCAATAAACCACGTTGGTTTGTTCTTGGCCTTTAAAACTCTTGGGGAAATGCTTGGTTCAAGAGGAGGAAATATTGCAGTCTTAATTTTCGGCAATATCCTAATCCTTGGTCTAGAAGGTCTTATTGTATTTATTCAATCTCTTAGACTTGAGTATTATGAAATGTTTAGTAAGTATTATAGTGGTGACGGCGTTTTATTTAAAGCCGACAAAATTTATTGATAAGGAGTTTAATAATGGAAAAAATAATTATTTTAGGAGTTTTAACAGTATTTTCAATGGTAGTTTCAGGTTTTTATTTTATTTATAAGGGAACAGACAAAAACAGAAAATTTGCCCGTGCTTTTATGAGATTAAACCTATTTGTTTTCGCACCAGTTTTTGTATTTGGTCTTATTTCTCTAGTTCCACAAATGGCATCAGCTGCAGTTGCTCCAACAGGTGGCAACGGACTAGGCTTCTTAGCAGCAGGTCTTTCAACAGGTCTTGCTTCACTAGGTGCTGGTGTTGCCGTTTCTAATGTAGGTTCTGCAGCAATTGGAGCTGTGTCAGAAGATCCTAACATTCTTGGTAAATCAATGATTTATCTAGGACTTGCAGAAGGTATCGCTATCTATGGTCTTATCATTTCAATTATGATTCTTGGAAGACTATAATGAGATCAATTCTTTTAACATCAAATGACGATATTATTAACGGCCTTCGCCTAGCTGGCGTAAGGTCTGTTAAATGTAATAACAGATCTGAACTTTTAAAAAATTTTAAGTCTTACACCAAGGAAGAAGACATTGGAATAATTATCCTAACTTATTCTTCTTTTAAGGAAATAAAAGAGGAGGTCCTAGACTTTAAATTATCTGGCGATCTTCCCCTAGTGGTAACTATCCCAGACCTCGACGGCAAGATGGAAGATGACTTTATTTTAAAATACGTCAGAGAATCTGTTGGTGTGAAAGCTGTAGGTGATTAAATGATTTTACTTGAAAACAAAATTGCCATATTCAACAAAATTGTTTTTCTAAAGCAAAAAGAAGAGTGTGAAAGAAGAATAAAGGAAGAAAGAGAAAAGGCAGCAAAGATTCTTGAAGAAAAGCTAAAGTCTCTCGAAGAAGACGAAAAGGCCTTTGTTGATAGGAGGGTCAATCTTGCCAAGAGAAGGGGATATGAACTTATTGCCTCTGTTGAAGAACAAAAGAGGGTCCTCTTTCTTGAAGAAGATGAAAAACTCTTAAATGAACTTCTTGAAACTCTTTCAGAAAAACTCTTAGAATTTACAAAGACAGATGAATATGTAGAAAAAGAAGTTGAAAGCTTTAGAGATATTTTAGAAGAAATAGATGAAGAGGCCATCTACCTTTATGTAAAGGATGATGAGAAAAAAGAATTAGTGGACAAGTTTAAGGAAATTGCAGAGGAAAAAGGAGTTGAACTTAAGATTGACCAGCTATATGAATACCACCTTGGTGGTTTCATTGTGTCTGATATCAATCAAACTTACAACATCAACCTTTCTCTAAAGAATAAACTTGACGACATGAAATATGAAATTGGATCAATGCTACATGAAAGACTAAAGAAAAGGGGTGAAGTCATTGGAAAGAGCGAAGATTAAATCAGTTGACGGACCTGTTGTAATTGGCAAAAACATGGCTGACTACAAGATTAGAGAAATGGTCCTAGTTGGTGAGAAAAAATTAATTGGAGAAGTTATTTCTATTGACGGAGACCTAGGCACTGTTCAAGTTTATGAAGAAACTGAAGGCCTAAGACGTGACGAAGATATTATCTCAACAGGAGCACCACTTTCTGTTAAGCTTGGACCTGGGATGATAAGGGGTATCTTTGATGGTATAGAGAGACCACTTGAATCTATAAAAAAGGAACACGGGTCTTTTATGCCAGAAGGTATTGGACTTATTTCTCTTGATGAAGAAAAATTATGGGATGTAAGTTTCAAGGTAAAACTTCACGACAAAGTCCACGGAGGACAAATTTTTGCTGAAGTTCCTGAAACTGACATCATCACCCACAAGGTCATGATTCCTCCAGATGTGTCTGGTGAAATTGTAGAAATTCTTGATGATGGCAAATACAATATTGAAACAGTTCTACTAAAGGTTAAGGACGAATTTGGAAAGATAAATGAAGTTAAGATGTACCAAAACTGGCCAGTAAGAATTCCAAGACCAGTTAAGGAAAGACTTCCCATTGACAAGTTGCTTGTAACTGGTCAAAGAGTCTTCGATGTCTTCTTTCCAATTGCTAAGGGTGGAACTACTGCTGTCCCAGGAGGATTTGGTACTGGAAAGACAATGACTCAGCACCAAATTGCAAAGTATTGTGACGCTGACATTATCATTTACATTGGTTGTGGTGAACGTGGTAACGAAATGACAGAAGTTTTGGAAGACTTCCCACAACTAATTGACCCTAACACTGGAAAGGCCCTAATGGATAGGACAATCCTTATTGCCAACACTTCTAACATGCCAGTAGCTGCTCGTGAAGCATCAATTTACACTGGTGTAACTATGGCTGAATACTTTAGGGATATGGGCTATCACGTTGCCCTCATGGGTGACTCAACTTCTCGTTGGGCAGAAGCTCTTCGTGAAATTTCTGGTCGTCTAGAAGAAATGCCAGCCGAAGAAGGTTACCCAGCCTATCTTCCATCAAGAATTGCAGGCTTCTATGAAAGGGCTGGCTATGTAAATACTCTTTCAGGAGCTGAAGGATCTGTAACTCTTATTGGTGCAGTTTCACCAGCAGGTGGTGACTTCTCTGAACCAGTTACAGAAAACACAAAGAGGTTTGTCAATGTCTTCTTGGCACTTGACAAGGAATTAGCCTACTCAAGGCACTATCCAGCTATTAACTGGATGAACTCTTACTCAGGTTACATCCCACTTCTTAAAAACTATTACGACATGAGACTTGATGGGGACTTGCCAGATTTAAGAATAAAATATCTTGACCTTCTTCACAAAGAAGCCAAGTTAAATGAAATAGTTATGCTTGTTGGCGAGGACGTCCTTCCCGACGAAGAAAGACTTGTCCTTGAAATTTGTCGTGTCGTCAAGGTTGGCTTCTTACAACAAAATGCCTTTAACCCAATTGACACCTTTGTGCCACTTGAAAAGCAATTTGAAATGTTAAAAACAATAGACAACTTATACGAGAGAGGAAAGGAAGCCTTAAAGCTAAAGATTCCTATTTCTGTAATTAAGAACAACAAACTTTATGGAAAAGTAATCAACATGAAGTACGATATAGAAAACGAAAACTTAAAGAAATTTGTAAGCTTGAACAATGAAATTAACGACTTTTATGTAGAGCTTGCCTCAACTTATGGTGATGTAGAATGAAAAAAGAATATTTAACACTTGATAGAATTGAAGGATCCCTACTAGAACTTTCAAATCTTCACAGAGTTAGCTATGGTGAAGTTGTAAAAATTATCTCAAAAGACGGCAAGAGATCTGAAATTGGTCAAGTTATAAAAATCGATGAAGACAGGGCAATTGTCCAAGTATTTGGCAACAACCTTGGCGTGTCAACAAAAAACACAAAGGTAGAATTCTCTGCCCACCCTTTTGAAATACCACTTTCATCAGATATCTTGGGAAGGGTATTTAATGGTACAGCAGTCCCAATTGACAAGGGCGGTGCCATTTATTCAAAGGACGTTTACAACATAAATGGTAGACCAATTAACCCATCAGCAAGAGAATACCCAAGAAACTTTATCCAAACAGGAATCTCTTCCATTGATGGACTAATGACCCTAATCAGAGGACAAAAACTTCCAATCTTTTCAGGATCAGGACTTCCTCACAACGAAGTTGCTGCCCAAATTGTAAGACAAGCCAAGATTGCAGACGAGGGCGGAGAAAATAACTTTGCCATTGTCTTTGCTGCAATTGGTGTAAAGCACGATGAAGCTGACTTCTTTAGGGAAAGTTTTAAAAATTCTGGAGTAATCGACAAGGTCGTTATGTATATCAACTATGCCGATGACCCAATTATGGAAAGACTTATTGCACCTAAGTGTGCCTTAACTGCAGCAGAGTACCTTGCCTTTGAAAAGAACATGCAAGTTCTTGTAATTATGACAGATATCACTTCCTATGCAGAAGCCCTAAGAGAAGTTTCATCTTCAAGAGAAGAAGTCCCATCAAGAAAGGGCTATCCAGGTCATCTTTATTCTGATTTGGCAGCTCTTTATGAAAGAGCAGGTATGATTAAGGATAGCGATGGTTCTGTAACTCTTATTCCAATTTTGACAATGCCTAATGATGATATCACCCACCCAATCCCTGACCTTACAGGTTACATCACTGAAGGCCAAATTGTAGTAAGTCGTGACTTATTCTCCAAGGGAGTCTATCCACCAATTGATGTCCTTCCTTCACTATCAAGACTTATGAAGGACGGCATTGGGGAAGGTTATACAAGGGAGGACCATCCAGACCTATCTTCACAACTCTTTGCATCCTACTCAAAGGTACAGGAAACTAGGGCCCTTGCACAAATTATTGGTGAAGATGACATTTCTGATGACGAAAAATTAATTTTAAAATTTGGTGAAGAGTTTGAAAAGAGATTTTTAACTCAAGACCAAAATGAAAATAGAGACATTGAAGAAACCCTAGATTTAGGTTGGGAACTGCTAAAGATTCTTCCAAGTCAAATGATTGATAGAATTGATCCTAAGTTAAAAGAAAAATATCTAGGTGATAAGAATGGCGATTAAGGTAACACCTACTAAGGCAAATTTAATTGCATCAAAAAATGCCCTTGTCCTTGCTGAGAAGGGTTACGACCTTCTTGACAAGAAGAGGACAGTCCTTATAAAGGAAATGATGGACTTAAACAAAAATGCCAAGACCTTACAGGATGAAATAGAAGAAAAGTTTGACAAGTCTTATTCTGAACTTGTAATGGCAACTATATCTATGGGAGCCTTGTCCCTAAAAGATATGGGAGAGTCAGCTCCATTAGAAAAGGACTACGAAATTATTTCACGTTCAGTTATGGGGCTAGAGCTTCCAAAAATAAAATATGAAAAGCCCAGTGCTAGGGCAGACTATTCCCTCCACCAATCTAATGCAGCCTTTGACAGGGCAAAGATAAATATTTCAGAAATTCTCCCTGTCATCTATGAACTTGCCGAGATAGAAACTTCTGTCTTTAGGCTTGCCAATGAAATCAAAAAGACTGCCAAGAGGGCCAATGCCCTTGACAAGATTCAAATACCTAAGTACAAGCACATTATTAGGGAGATTGAAGAAATTTTGGCGGAAAAGGAAAGAGAAGACTTCTTTAGGCTTAAGAAGGTAAAAAATAAAAAGAATAGAAAAGTAGAACAAGATAAATAAGACAATAAAAAATCCCAAGTTGAAAATAAATTCAGCTTGGGATATTTTTGTGTCTTTATAATTTTTTAACATTAGCTCATTGGGAAGAAAATATTAATTATCTGTGGCAAGAAAACCATCATAACTGTTGCAGTTGGTTGTGTAGCTGCATAGAAAGATGAAACCTTGTCGTCCCCATTAGTAACTTGGAGTAAAGCTCCAAGAGATGGGGCAGAAGTCATTGATCCAGTTGTGGCACCAAGGGCTGCAAAAAGTGGTAGTTTGAAGACCTTGTAAGAAATAAAAAGTGAAATAAGTGCAGGCACAAGTGTTAAGATAACTCCTGCAAAAAATAATTTTATTCCATATTGACTTACAACTTCAACAAAACCTGTTCCTGCACTAACGCCTGACTCTAATAAGAAGAAGGCAAGGCCAAGGTCACGAACAAGAGAAAGTCTCTCGCTAGAAACAACTAAGTTAATCCTGCCAAGTCTTCCGTAATGACCAAGGACAAGACCAGCGATTAAAGCGCCACCACCTGCTCCAAGTGAAAGGCTTACGCTTCCTATAGGAATCTTAATTGAACCAAGTAGGATGCCAAGAGTTGAAGCAAGGGCCACTGGAAAGAGTCCATTTTTTTCAAAATCAATCAAACTTCCAATATCTTTTTTAGTAAGATTTGAATTGTCTTTTGGTAAAACTAATTTATTAATTTCTTCATCAACATCGACCTTTAAAATTTTTGGCATAAGCTGAACAATAAGTACAACGCCAACAACACCGAAGGCATAAGCAATTCCATAGCCAACACCAGGTAAGCTTGATGTAGTAAGACTCTTTACTGTACCAAGCATTGATGTTGAAGTCATAGCTCCAGTTGCAAGTCCCATTGATAGGGCTAGATCAATGTCAAAGAACTTAGATACTAATACAATTAAAATCCCTCCAATAGCAACTGTGATAAAAGAAATTGCCAAAAAGGAAAGTCCATTCTTCTTGATGTTTGCCATAAAACTTGGACCTGCCATTAGACCAATAGGTGCAAGGAAAAGCACAAGGCCAATCTTAGCCAAGAACTTTGGAACAGTAAAGCCAAAGTGACCAAAGAAGAGGGCCACAATTAAAATTGCCGATGCACCAAATTTTATTCCAAAAAAGTTAACATGACCAAGGGCATAACCCAAGACCATTATCAAAAATATGATTAATAATTCATTCATATAATACCTCCTTATAATTCTTCCCTAGGTTTTTTATGATAGCACTATAAAAATTCGAAGTAAAGGAAGTTGGTAGAATTAAAAAGCCTCTATGAACCTATGAAAAATGAAAAGATTTTCACAAAAATTTTAAAATCTCTAGGTTTACAAGTTTAGCTTAAGAAAAACAATATATTTTATAAATTTAAAAATTTTTAATAAAAAGTCTTGCAAAAATAAAAAAACTTGTATATAATAACTATTGTATTAAGGAGTTGATACAACAACACAAAAACTTATCTTGAATTTTATTAAAATATGTAAAAAGATAAGGAATTAAGATTTGAAGATGAAATCAAAAAATTACTTAATATAAAAGAGATGAGGACTTTTAAATAAAAAATTATTCAAAAGGAATCCAAAAGGGAGGTTAATATGGAATTTGATAACAACAGACCCATCTACATCCAGCTCCTTGAAGATTTTAAATTAAAGATTTCAAGCGGAGAGTGGAAAAGTGGAGAGAAGATGGAAACTGTTAGAAACCTTGCCCAAGCCTATGGGGTCAACCCCAACACAGTCCAAAGGGCCTTGCAGGAACTTGAGAGAGAGGGTCTTGCCAAGTCAAATAGGACTAGCGGCAGATTTATAACAGATGACGAAGAACTAATAGAAGAAATTGCAAAGGGTGCCTTTTATAGGTCCTGCGACGATTTAATATTAGTTGCAGAAGAACTCAAGATGACAAAGGAAAAATCACTGAAACTTTTAGATAAATATTGGAGGGAAGTATGAGCAAGCTAGAGATAAAAAATTTAAATATGGGCTACAAGAACAAGGTCCTTGACGACCTAAACCTAGAACTTGATAAGGGACAAATTGTGGGCCTAGTTGGCCCCAACGGGGCAGGTAAGTCAACCCTACTTAGGATCCTTGCAGGCCTAGAAAAAACTTACAAGGGAAGTGTAATAATTGATGGAGAAGAAATTTCTTACAAGACAGCAGAAATTTTATCCTACCAACCAGATAAGTTTTCTCTTAGCGACAAACTTTCAGTAAAGGAAGTTGTGAGAACTTACAAAAAATTCTTCAAGGACTTTGACGAAGATAAGTTTTACAGGATTTATGAAGAATTCAAACTTCCACAAGGAGCCAAGGTAAAGGAAATGAGTAAGGGTATGAGGGAAAAAATGCAAATTGCCCTAAGTCTTTCAAGAAAGGCAGAGATTTTCCTCTTAGACGAACCTATTTCTGGAGTTGACCCTTCAGCGAGAAAGGCCATTATCCAAACAATTTTAGATAATTTTGAAGAAGACTCTCTAATTATTTTATCCACTCATTTAATAAATCAAATTGAGCCACTCCTTGATAGGGTCCTCTTCCTTTCAGAAGGCAAGATTACCCTCAACAAGACAGTAGATGAAATAAGAAGTGAAGAAAATATGAGTATAGAAGACTACTTTACGGAGGTATTTTAATGGGAAAATTACTTGGACATCAAATAAGAAATCACTTTAGAAACAATTGGTTTATACCAGTTTTACCAGTTGCCCTAATTCTCTTTGGAGTGCTATTTTCAAATGTTAATCATTCTGTAGGTGTAAATTCCGTTGCCCTAGGTATGATGGCCCTAATGTTTGGCTACTTTGCAGCGGCAATAACAGTAATAGTGGGCGACTACAATATGTTCTTTGGCGACAGTGCCTTATTTTATGAATCAACACCAATAAGTCCTTCAGCAAAAACTTTTTCAAGATTTTTATATTATCTTATAATGTTTATTATCTATTCAATTTATGTAGGGTTAATTTGTTTCCTATTTATGTTTGTTCCATCTGTTGATGGTGGAGTAATATATATAACTTGGGCAGATATAAATGAGCTAATAAATGAAGTTGGAATAAGAAACATACTAGTGCTTATTGCTTGGTGCTTGCTATTTTTATTTAACAACATCATTAGCATAATCTTTTCAGTGACACTTGGTGGTGGAAAAAAACTTAGAAGATTTGGATTTGGTGGACCAGTCCTTGTTTATATAGGACTAGGAATAATAGAAGGAGCAGTCCTATATGGCTTAGATAAATTAGACTTATTTACTAATATTGAACTCTTCCTAAATAATGGAGATGTGTTTATGAGGGGGATGGGAATAGGAATACTAATCCCAATGCTTTTAGAAACAATAGCCTTGTTCTGTGCAGTTTATTATATGCATAAGAGTAGGATTTCAGTAAATTAAGGGGAGTAGAAGCTAAGCTTTTAGAATCAATCTTTAAGATTTGATTTTTAAATAATTTTTCTAAAGCCTAAGGCTTTAATTCATCTTTTGGAGGGGCCTAGGGGCATCGTGAGGCCCCTTGCCCCTCCAAACCACCCCCTTCACCCCACGTACGTTGAGTCCAAAAAAATCGGCCATGCTAAATTTTCAAAACTCATTCGCTTCGCGAATTCAAACAGTTGAAAATTTTTAACGCATAACCAATTTTTTTGCTCATTATATGCACTTTATCAGCTCACGGTTTAAACCTAAAGTTGATTTTAGTTATAAAGTTATAAAAATTTGTAACTTTACAACTAATTATTAAGTCATAGTTTCTTTATGAATCATGAAAAGCTGTAAAGTTATAATTAAATAGAAAGTTGTAAAAATATAAAGCTTAATCGATACTGATTAAGCTTTTTTTGTACGCTTTAGCATGAATAAACCACC
>NZ_KV820445.1:0-659 GCF_001815405.1 Peptoniphilus sp. HMSC075B08
GCAAGGGATGCTGTTGATACCATGCAAAGGTCCCAGTGGAAAATTTTTGATAGTAGGAACATCAATACTACGTGGATTACTAAGATAAATAGTCCATATACTACCCACATTGGTGCAGAGATTAGGTCTACTACTGATGCTGTTGATGCTAGTAGGGACACTACAGCGTATAGGTAGACGTTGGATAATTCTTCTACTGCTGGAAGTTTACCAATTTTTGTCAATGCACAAATTAGTCCTAGTACTGTTACGAATAGGGTTGTTATTGTTCCCTTATCAAATACTGCTAAGCCTGCATTTGTTAGTGTATCTGATAGTTTTGCTCCGACAAATTGTGATAGGGCTGAAACTATTAGCGATAAACCAATTAAGAAAATCCAATCTGCTGAGTCTGCAGTTTTTTTGCCTTTTGCAACTTCTGCTGCTGCAGCATCTGCTACTGCTTGTAGTTTTGTTGTGTCTGCTTTTGTTATCTTGTTCCACTTTGGTGCATATCTTACTGCTAAAAGTAGTAGGGCAATCCATAGTGAGTAACAAACTGTGTCTAGTGCAAGGGCACATGAGTAGGCTCCTGCGTCTACTGGAAGGGCTGCTTGCATTGCTGCCATGTTAGCTGATCCTCCAACCCATGATGCGAATAAGGCTGCTACTGCTGCCCA
>NZ_KV820446.1:0-542 GCF_001815405.1 Peptoniphilus sp. HMSC075B08
AAAAAAGGAGGTAATTTTATGAAACAAGATATGAAAGAACAATTATTAACAAAAAGACCTATAGATTTACTTTTTCAATTATCTGTCCCTGCTGTAATAGGAATGATAGTAATAGGTCTTTATCCACTAATGGATGGAATTTTTGCAGGAAATATTATAGGACAAACTGCAATGACAGCTTGTGGTGTAGCTATGCCACTTACCTTTTTTAATAGTGGAGTATCTACACTCATAGGTGTAGGTTCAGCATCAGTTTTATCAAGAGCTATAGGAAAGGGTGACCAAAAAACAGTTGATAAAATTATGGGGAATTTAATCTTTTGGGTTATTCTATTCTCATCAATTATTACAATAGGCGGAATTTTACTTGCACCACATTTTTTAGATATGGTTGGAGCAAGTGGAGAAATTAAAGAATATGGTATCAGATATTTACGAGTAATTTTCATTGGTTCTTTCTTTGTAAACTTTACTCAATCAGCAAACATGGTTATGCGTGGAGAAGGATTAATGAAAAAAGCAATGCTCATTATGGGGCTAGG
>NZ_KV820447.1:0-3042 GCF_001815405.1 Peptoniphilus sp. HMSC075B08
ACTGGCGATAACTTACTCTCCCAGGTCGTTGCCAACCAAGTACCATCAGCGGACTAATGCTTAACTTCTGTGTTCGGTATGGGTACAGGTGTGTCCATTGTCCTATTCTCACCAGATTACACTTAAAAACTAATCTCTCCTTAAATCTTTGGTCAAGTCTTCGACCTATTAGTACTCGCTAGCTGAATGTATTGCTACACTTACACCTTGAGCCTATCTACCTCATTTTCTTCAAGGGGTCTTATCTTTCGAGGGAAATCTCATCTCGAGGGGGGCTTCGGGCTTAGATGCCTTCAGCTCTTATCCCTTCCAAACTTAGCTTCCCAGCTATGCACTTGGCAGTACAACTGGTGCACCAGAGGTTTGTCCATCCCGGTCCTCTCGTACTAAGGACAGCTCCTCTCAAATTTCCTACGCCCACGACGGATAGGGACCGAACTGTCTCGCGACGTTCTGAACCCAGCTCGCGTGCCTCTTTAATGGGCGAACAGCCCAACCCTTGGGACCTACTTCAGCCCCAGGATGAGACGAGCCGACATCGAGGTGCCAAACCTCCCCGTCGATGTGGACTCTTGGGGGAGATAAGCCTGTTATCCCCGGGGTAGCTTTTATCCGTTGAGCGATGGCCCTTCCACTCGGTACCACCGGATCACTAAGTCCTGCTTTCGCATCTGCTCGACTTGTTGGTCTCGCAGTTAAGCTCCCTTCTGCCTTTATACTCTGCGCACGATTTCCATCCGTGCTGAGGGAACCTTTGAACGCCTCCGTTACTCTTTCGGAGGCGACCGCCCCAGTCAAACTGTCCAACTGAGAGTGTCCCTTCCCCAGATTCATGGGGTTAGGTTAGAATTCTAGCATTAAAAGAGTGGTATCCCAACGGTGACTCCCAAGATACTGGCGTACCTTGTTCTCTGTCTCCCACCTATTCTGTACATTTAATCCCAAAATTCAATCTCAGCCTACAGTAAAGCTCCACGGGGTCTTTCCGTCCTGTCGTGGGTAAGCGGCATCTTTACCGCTACTACAATTTCACCGGATCCTTTGTTGAGACAGTGCCCAAATCGTTACACCTTTCGTGCGGGTCGGAACTTACCCGACAAGGAATTTCGCTACCTTAGGACCGTTATAGTTACGGCCGCCGTTTACTGGGGCTTCAGTTCTAAGCTTCGCTTACGCTAACTTTTTCCCTTAACCTTCCAGCACCGGGCAGGTGTCAGCTCCTATACTTCGTCTTTCGACTTAGCAGAAACTTGTGTTTTTGGTAAACAGTCGCTTGGGCCTTTTCACTGCGGCCCCCTGTTACAGGGGCTCCCCTTCTCCCGAAGTTACGGGGTCATTTTGCCGAGTTCCTTAACAAAGGTTTTTCCGCTCGTCTTAGGATTCTCTCCTCACCTACCTGTGTCGGTTTACGGTACGGGCGATACTTCTCTAGTAGTGGCTTTTCTTGGCAGTGTGGAGTCATAAGCTTCTCTACTTGTTTTCGATCCGCATTACGCTTCAGACTTCTCGGAAAGCGGATTTGCCTACTTTCCATCCTTTGCGCTTGCACGCCTCACCAACTGGGCGCTCTTATTATCCTTCTGCGTCCCCACTTCCTTTAATGATTGTATCGGTACAGGAATTTCCACCTGTTGTCCATCGACTACGCTTTTCAGCCTCGCCTTAGGTCCCGACTTACCCTGAGTGGACGAGCCTTGCTCAGGAATCCTTGGGTTTTCGACGGGTGAGATTCTCACTCACCTCTCGCTACTCATGCCAGCATTCTCTCTTGTATGATGTCCACAGTGCCTTACGACTTCTGCTTCATCCTTCATACATTGCTCCTCTACCAACGTTATACGTTCCATAGCTTCGGTATATAGTTTAGCCCCGGTTATCTTCGGCGCAGAGTCACTTGACTAGTGAGCTATTACGCACTCTTTAAATGAGTGGCTGCTTCTAAGCCAACATCCTAGTTGTCTCAGTAACTCCACATCCTTTCCCACTTAACTATAATTTTGGGACCTTAGCTGATGGTCTGGGCTCTTTCCCTTTCGACTATGAAGCTCATCCCACATAGTCTGACTCCCTAGTGCATGATATGGTATTCGGAGTTTGATAGGTCTTGGTAACATATGCATGCCCCTTGACCAATCAGTGCTCTACCCCCTTTTCATGTCTTACTAGAGGCTAGCCCTAAAGCTATTTCGAGGAGAACCAGCTATCTCCGTGTTCGTTTGGCTTTTCACCCCTATCCACAAGTCATCCGATAACTTTTAAACGTTACCCGGTTCGAGCCTCCATTGAATTTTACTTCAACTTCACTCTGCTCATGGATAGATCACACGGTTTCGGGTCTACAACCACTAACTTCCGCCCTATTTAGACTCGCTTTCGCTTCGGCTCCGCATCTTTAATGCTTAACCTCGCTAGTAATCGTAACTCGCTGGCCCGTTCTACAAAAAGTACACGATCGTGGTGTAAAACCACTTTCGCTGCTTGTAAACACTAGGTTTCAGATTCTATTTCACTCCCCTCACGGGGTTCTTTTCACCTTTCCCTCACGGTACTTGTTCGCTATCGGTCACCAAGTAGTATTTAGCCTTAGGGGGTGGTCCCCCCATATTCCCACTGAATTTCTCGTGTTCCGTGGTACTCTTTTGTGTCGGATATCTTCGCTTTCGCCTACAGGACTCTTACCTTCTTTGGTTAATCTTCCCAGATTATTTGGCTGGCTATTGTCTCTTTATACACATCGGGCTCTTCCCCGTTCGCTCGCCGCTACTTAGGGAATCGAGTTTTCTTTCTTTTCCTCAGGTTACTTAGATGTTTCAGTTCACCTGGTTCGCCTCCTATAGTTATGGATTGGCTATAGGATACCTCTTACGAGGTGGGTTTCCCCATTCGGAGATCTACGGGTCATAGGATATTTGCTCCTCTCCGTAGCTTTTCACAGCTTGTCGCGTCCTTCTTCGCCTCTTGGTGCCTAGGCATTCACCTAGTGCTCTTTTTAACTTGACCTTTGTTAATAAACATTTCTGTTTATTTCCAGTTTAATTGTTT
>NZ_KV820448.1:0-75849 GCF_001815405.1 Peptoniphilus sp. HMSC075B08
GAACTGTAGCATCAGGAGTAGTATCAAAGATTCTTGACTAATCCTTTGGGATTAACAAAAAAATCTTAATAAATAAAATTAGAGGGAGTTTATGCTCCCTCTTTTTTGTTGCCAACTTATATTTATTAAAATAATATTAAAATAAGTAGAATTTTTTTTCATTACAACTATTTATTTGAAATTTAAAATAAGGTAAATAAAGAAAAAGACTTCTGTAAAATTTAATACAGAAGTCTTTTTGTTTTATAAATTTTTAACTTAGAAGTTTAAATTAACTCTACAATTTTTTCATCGACCAAATCCATTTTTTCAGTTGGCTCAAATCTTTCTACTACATTTCCATCCCTATCAATTAAGAATTTTGTGAAGTTCCATTTGATATCAGGGTTATTCTTGTAGTCCTTGTCCCTAGATTTTAGAAGGGTTGCCATGGCAAGAGCCTTGGGACCATGTCCAAAGCCTTCAAATCCCTTTTTAGATTTTAAAAACTTGTAAAGTTCAAGTTCATTATCGCCATTTACTTCAGCCTTTTTCATTTGAGGGAATTCAATATTGAAATTCAATTGGCAGAATTTTGTAATTTCTTCATCACTTTCTGGAGCTTGTTCCTTGAATTGATTGCAAGGGATATCAATTATTTCAAGTCCCTTGTCGTGGTATTTGTCATAAAGGTCTTGCAAGTCATTATATTGGGGTGTAAATCCACACCTTGTTGCAGTGTTAACTATTAAGATAACTTTCTCCTTTAAATTTTTTAAATCTAAGAAAGATCCGTCTTGTCTTTCAACTTTATAATCATAAATCATTTTTATTCCTCCTATTTATTCTTAATTACCCATTTTTAAAAAATTAACAACTCATAAAGACTTTAATAAAATTAGTAAGTCACTGATTAAGAGTCTTTACTAAAAAAGAGATGGTTCCCCATCTCTTAAATAATTTTATCAACTTGTCTTATAAAAAGTTAGTAATTTTTTGTTACTTATAAATCTTATAGAAAATCTTAATCACTTAAGACTTGGTAAATTTTTATGATTTAGCATTTTCTTATAAGTTTACAAATTTTTATGACTCAGCATTTTCTTATGAGTTTACAAATTTATATGACTCAGCATTTTATTATGAGTTAACAAATTTTTATGACCTAAAGCTTACTTATTTTCTTCCAATAGTTTGTCAATTGTTGCTGCAATTGAAGCTTTATCTTTTTTACCAACAAATCCACCTAGAACTTGGCCTTCAGAGTTGACAAAGAAAGTTGTTGGCATTGCAGTTATATGCACAAGACTATCTTCAGTTGTTGGGTTAGGCATTATATTTGTATAAGTCACTCCAGCATTTTTAATTATTTCTGTAGCTTCTTCTACATTTGTGTCCATGCTTGCATTAGTATCAACAACTACTCCTAAGAAATTAATTTTGTCCTTATATTCTTCGCCTAGGTCAGCAAGGTCTGGCATTTCTTCTTTGCAAGGTCCACAGAAAGTTCCCCAAACATTAACAAGAGTAAGAGGTTTTTCCTTGTAAAAATCTTCAGACTTTACAATATTTCCCTCTTCAATGTCAAGAGTTTGGAAGTCAAATCTTTTAATTGGCATTGATTCTAAGTCTATTGCAGATGCTTTTGTCTCCTGAACTTCTTTAGAATTATTTTCTTTTGATACATCATTAGTTTTCTTATTGCATGCGAAGAGACTTAAAGCCACTGCACAAACAATCAAAATTTTAAATAATTTTTTCATATAATCACTCCAGTGTAAATTTTTTTAATTTTGCCTAAGTCAATTATACTTCATGGCCAAAAACTTGTCTATTTTTTAAAAATAAGGTATAATTTATCTCACTTGTTCGGGAACTCCAAGTATAAAAAACTAATTGTTCTCCAAAGAAATGGAGGTTATTATGAAGAAAATTATTATTGACGCAGATCCCGGGATTGATGATTCTATAGCTATTATGCTAGCAGCAAAGCTTAAAGAATATGAAATCCTCGGGATCTCTTTGGTTTCAGGAAATGTTCATGTTGAAAAGGGAAGAAAAAATGTCCTTAGACTTATGAAGTTCTTGCAGAAAGATTTTAAAATCTATATGGGTTCAGAGGAACCCCTTTGCAAGGAATTTATAAATGCTGAAGACACTCACGGTGAAGATGGACTTGGTGAAACTTATTTAGACTATGATGAAAAAGAAAATTCTGGTGATGCCATAGATTTCTTAATTGATGAAGCCAAAAAGGGCGACTTGACAATTTTTGCCCTAGGACCCCTAACTAATATAGCAAGAGCTATTGAAAGGGATAGGGATGCCTTTAAGGACACAAGAATTATTGTAATGGGTGGCAACTTTAGGAGCCACGGCAACATGAGCCCAGTAGCAGAATTTAATTTTTATGTTGACCCAGAGGCAGCAGATTATGTGATTAAAAATGCACCGAGAATGATAGAAATTGTCCCACTAGATGTAACTAGAGAATTTGTTTTAACTCCAAGTATTCTTTCTTATATCAAGAGACTTAATCTAGAGATGGGAAATTTTATAGAAAAGATTACTAATTTCTATATGGATTTTCACTGGGAATATGAAAAAATTATTGGGTCTGTTATAAATGATCCACTTACAATTCTTTTAGAAAGAAATCCAGACTTATTTTATGGCAGAACTTATAATGCAGAATGCATCACAGATGGACCTGCCAGGGGAATGCTCATGGTTGATGCCATGGACTTCATGAAAAAAGAAAAAAATGTAATTATTTATGAAGAGACAGAAGTTTTTGAAGTATGGAGAGACTTTATAGAAGTTATTACAGGTAAGGAAGTTGACGTAAATGTCTTAGGTGATTTGCTATGAAGATTTCAACAAAAAAAATTACTATTTTAGCTCTTTGCATAGCAATAAATATGGTTGGGTCCTGGATTGGTGTCTTGATAAAATTACCAGTTTACCTAGACTCAATAGGAACTATAATGGCAGGTTTTACCTTTGGCCCAATATTTGGCCTTTTGACAGGAATGATTACTGCCTTTGTAAACACTATAGGGGACCCTATTGCCCTTTACTTTATGCCAACTCAACTTATAGTAGGTTTTACTGCGGGATATTTTAAATTTCTAAAAAGAGATGATTATATTTCTAAGTTTTATTTAACTCCTTTTATGTCAATACCTGCTGCTATATCTTCTGCACTTATCGCAACTTATCTTTTTGGAACTGTGACAACAGCAGGATCATCTTATATTGTCCAAGCCTTGCGTGCAGTAATGGATTTGCCAGATTTTGTAATTGTATTTGTAATTCAAATTATAACTGACTACGCTGACAAACTAATTTCTATACTATTGGTTTCAAAGGTGTACAATATGGGTGCTTTTCAAAATATTTTAAAGAAATAATTATCACGACCGCTTCTAAATGAAGTGGTTTTTTATTTTGGAAAATTCAGTTTAATTTGTTAAAATATTAATAGAATACTTGTTACTTTTATTCTTGTAAATAATTTTAAAATTTACTTTTTTGATAAATTTTAAATAAAAATGTCTTATAAGGGTAAAAGTAAATTATATACAAATAAAGATTAAAACATTTTAGTTAAATAATATTTTAACAAGTGCTATAATTTATTTGTGAGAAGATTTTACACTGGAGGTGATTTAGTGTCAGATGATGCAGTAAAAAAAGTTAAAGACACTGAAGCTGAGGCAAAAAAAATAATTGGCGATGCTGAGGTTAAAGCCAAGGAAATTATTGAAGAGGCAAGTGCCAAGGGCGAGGAAGCTTATCGAAAAATAGTTGATGAAGCTAGGGATAAGAAAGACGCCTATGTTGAAAAGGCAAGGATTGAAGCTGGTGAAGCTGTAAAACCAATTGGAGCTGAAGCAGACAAAAAAATTGCTGAAATTTCAAAAAATTCCAAGAGCAAAGAAGCTGAAGTTGTAAAGTCAGTGGTAGAGAGGATTGTGAATAATGGCAATAGTTAAGATGAAAAAATTCAAACTCTTTATCTTTGATGAGAACAGGGAAAATTTGATTAACAAGTTTCAAAAATTTAACTATGTTCACATTGACGAATCTGATTTTGATGAAGATAACTTTTCAGAAGATGATTTCACAAGACCTAGGTCATCAGAAGATTTAATAGAAATTGATGACAAAATCAAGAGATCTAAGGAAGATATTGATCTTTTACTTAAGTTTAAGGACAAGGAAAACCCAATTAAAGCTATGAAAGATGGGGTTAGTGACATAAGTCTTGAAGAACTTACGGCTAGGGCCTTAACCTTTCCCTTTGAAAAAATTGACGGTGAGATTAGGGACTTAGTTGATCGAAAGGATAAGAACAAGAGTAAGATTCAGAATATTGATTCTAAAATAGCTGAATTAAAACCTTGGGAGGACCTTTCTTCTTCATTAAAAGATCTTAATAAGTTTGGTACTGTAAACATTTACACAGGAACGGTCTCATCAAATTATGCAGAGGACTTTGAAGGCGAGGTAATAAAAAATGACTTAGCCTATATTGAAAGGGTCTCAAAAGACAAGAATTTTAACTATTATCTCATGATAGTTGAGAACTCTGTGGACGAAGAAATTAAAGATCTTATGACAAATTATGGGTTTACTCCTATAAAGGTCAAATCAGATGGAAAAGTTAAGGATACTATAGGATCCTACGAAAAAGATAAAGAAGTACTTTTTGAAAAAAATAATAAAATTGAAGAAGAATTAAAAACTTACTTAAAATACCTAGAAGATTTTAAGTACTCTTATGAACATTATAGGAATGAAAAAGTAAAAATAATGTCTGAGAGAAAATTTTTAAAGACTACTGAATTAAATCTAATTGAAGGTTTTGTCCCAGAAGACAAACTACAAGATTTGGAGAAGGAAATCCAAAAAGTTTGCAAGGATAACTACTATCTAAGGGCAGAGGATCCAGATAGGGATTCAAAAGAGGTTCCAATATTACTAAAGAACAACGCTTTTGTAAGTCCTTTTGAACTTATGACAGAAATGTATGCCATGCCAAAATACAATGAAATTGACCCAACACCATTCTTTGCACCTTTTTATTTTGTATTTGCAGGGATAATGGTTGGAGACTTTGGTTATGGTCTTTTGGTATTCTTGGCAACACTTTTTGCCTTGAAGAAATTCAAACTAACAGATAAGAAGAGAAGGTTTTTCAAGTTTTTTAACTACCTATCTATTTCAACAATTATATTTGGACTAGTATTTGGTTCCTTCTTTGGAGGAATAATTGAACTTCCAAGCTTAATAGATCCAGCAGAGGATTCTACACTTTTGGTAATATTATCAGTTATCCTAGGTGGAATTCACATATTCTTTGGTCTTGGTATTAAGGCTTATATGGATATTCGTGATGGAAAACCAAAGGATGCCCTATATGATGTAGGATTTTGGTACATGGCAGTCTTGGGAGCAATAGGTTTTATACTTGGAAAGTTCCTTCCACAAATTGCACCTTACAGCAAGTTACTTATGATTATAATGATTATTGGTATGGTTGGAATTGTTGCAACAGGTGGTAGAGAAGAAAAGTCAACTGGAGCAAAGATTGGTTGGGGAGTTTATTCTCTCTATGGAATCACATCTTATCTTGGGGACTTTGTATCTTACCTAAGACTTATGGCACTGGTTTTATCAGGTTCCTTCTTGGGACTTGCTATAAATATGATTGCAGGAATGCTTTTTGAATCAAATATAATTGGCAAGTTATTTGCCATAGTAATTTTTGTGGCCTTCCAATTATTTAATGCCTTTCTTTCTTATTTGTCAGCTTATGTTCACACAGCAAGGCTAACTTATGTAGAAATGTTTAATAAATTCTATGAAGGTGGAGGCATACCTTTCAAGAAAATGATAGAAAATTCAGATTACTTTAATATAGACTAGGAGGATTAATATGTTAAATGGACTAATGGGAGAATATGGCGGATTGATTTTAGGATCAATTGGAATCTTTTTAGCAGTTGCACTTGCAGGTGCAGGTTCTGCTAAGGGAGTAGGTTTAGCAGGGGAAGCTGCTGCTGGAGTTGTAATTGATGAACCAGAAAAGTTTGGTAAGTCACTTGTACTTCAACTGCTTCCAGGTACACAAGGTCTTTACGGTTTCGTAATTGGACTATTTATCTTATTTAGACTTGCAGCTGACACACCAGTTAACACAGGTTTTATGTACCTAGCAAGTGGTGCAGTAATTGGTCTTGCAGGACTTGTATCTGCTGTTGCACAAGGAAAGGTAGCTGTTGCAGGTATCAACATCCTTGCTAAAAACGAAGAACAACAAGCAAAGGGTATTATCTTTGCAGTAATGGTTGAGCTTTACGCTATTCTTGCTTTTGCAATTTCATTCTTTATCCTATTCAGAGCCTAGGTGATACTATGGCAGGACTTGAAAATATTTTAAATAAAATAATTAAGGATGCAGAGGAAAAAGCAAAGCTTATAATAAAAGAAGCTGAAGAAAAAGAAAACACTATTATAGAAGATAGAAAAGAAGACGGCAGATTTCTTGCCAATAAAATTGACAGGATTGCTGAAAGAGAAAGAGAAGACATCTTCAAGAGAAGTAAGTCATCAGAAGAACTTAAGGCAAGAGACAAAATTTTATCTGAGAAAAACAGGATAATTGATGAAGTCCTTGAAAAAGTTGTTGAAGAACTTGAAAATCTATCTGAAGATGATTTTGTCAGATTCCTAAAAAATAATTTAGGAGATGAAAAACTTAAGGGCGGCACTATTGATATTCCCAAAAAATATAGGAATGCTGTAGAAAAGGCTGACCTGGGTTTTAAAATATCTGATAGGGATATTGAAAGTGGATTTGTCCTTAACAAGGACAATCTAGTTTACAATGGAGACTTTAGGTCCATTGTAAGATCTGAGAGAGAAGATTTAGAAAAATATCTAGCTGAAGAACTATTCAGTTAAGAGGAAAAGGTGATTTAATGGATAGAAATAAATTTATCCAAAGTTCCACAAGATTAAGAGTTTTGGAAAAGAAGCTTTTAAAAAGTGAAAACTTTATAAGGATTTCTGAACAAGATACTTTGGAAGACGCACTTAGATCTCTATCTGATACAGTTTACAACAAATTTATAAATAAAATATCTTCTCCCACAGAATATGAAGTCATACTGAAAGAGGAGCTCACGAGATTTTATGACGAAGTTTATGAAATCTCTCCATCGAGAATACCTGTTGACTTAGTTGCATTAAAATACTTCTACCACAATCTAAAGGTCTTAATTAAGGAAAAGATTGGGGAAGAAGATTTAAAAGACCTATTTATGACCCTAGGTGGATTTGATATTAAGGAATACAGGGATGGCATCTTAAAGGGCAGCAAGAGAAATAAATATTTTGAACTTATAGGAAAAATTGAGGAAGCTTACGAAGAAAAGAAGGATCCTCAAATTATTGATATATATCTTGATAATGCCTACTTTAAGGACCTACTTGAGCTTGCAGAAGAATCTAAAGTTGACCTATTTATAGATTATGCGAAAAATCTCATTGATTTTACAAATATAAGGACCCTACTTAGGGCTAAAAAACAGGAAAAAGATGTAGAATTTTTAAAAAACATAATTGTTCCTGGAGGCAAACTAAGAGAAGAAACTTATTTTGATTTATTAAATAGGGATATAAGTTCAGACACTGAAGCTTTCAAGAGACTTGATATTTATAAGTATATAAAGGAAGGTCTTGACGACTTTAAAGAAAAGGGAACCCTATCAAACTTTGAGAGGGAGATGGACAACTACTTTATAGACCTTATTAAGGATGTAAAATATATTACCTATGGTCCAGAAGTTGTTTTTGCCAATGTATTGGCAAAGGAAATGGAAATTAAAAATCTAAGAATTATTTTAGTTTCAAAATTAAATGGACTTGATGGTGAATTTATAAGAGAAAAGTTGCGTGATAGTTATGTATAAAATTGCAGTTGTTGGAGACAAGGACTCTGTTTTATCTTTTAAGGCAATAGGAATTGATGTCTTTGTTGCCTATGAAGGTAAGGACGCGAGATACCAGGTAGACAGTCTTGCAAAAAAAGATTATGGTGTAATTTATATTACAGAAGATCTTGCAGCAAAAATACCAAAAACAATTGAAAGATATAATGATGAATTAATACCAGCCATAATTGTTATCCCTTCAAACAAGGGAACTCTTGGAATTGGTATGCAAAACTTAAATAAAAACGTGGAAAAGGCAGTTGGAGCGAATATATTAGGTGATTAGTCACCTTTTTATAAAGGAGGAGCTTTATTGAAATCAGGAAAGATAATTAAAGTATCCGGACCACTAGTCGTAGCTTCTGGCATGGAAGATGCCAATGTCTATGATGTGGTAGAAGTTTCTAAAGACAAATTAATTGGTGAAGTTATTGAAATGAGAGGAGACCAAGCCTCTATTCAAGTATATGAAGAAACTACAGGCATAGGACCTGGAGATGAAGTTTATACAACAGGAGCACCCCTATCAGTTGAGTTAGGACCTGGAATGATTGAGCAAATGTTTGATGGAATCCAAAGACCATTAGTTGGACTTAGAGACGAAGCCGGAGACTTTCTAGAAAGAGGAGTTACAGTAAATCCTTTAAATAGAGATAAAAAATGGGAATTTAAAAAAGTTGCGAGTGTTGGAGATGAAGTTGAACCAGGAGATGTTCTTGGTACAGTTGAAGAAACTCCAGTAGTAACTCACAAGATTATGGTTCCCAATGGTATAAAGGGAAAGGTTAAGGACATTAAGGAAGGTTCCTTTACAGTTGTTGATACTGTTGCAGTTATTGAAACTGAGGATGGCGACAAGGAACTTAACATGATTCAAAGATGGCCAGTTAGAAAGGGGAGACCTTACAAGAAAAAGGTTGATCCTAAGGAACCACTTATTACGGGACAAAGGGTAATTGATACCTTCTTCCCAATAACTAAGGGTGGTACTGCAGCTATACCAGGACCTTTTGGTTCAGGTAAGACAGTTGTACAACATCAACTTGCTAAGTGGGCAGATGCACAAATAGTTGTTTATGTTGGTTGTGGCGAACGTGGAAACGAAATGACAGACGTACTTATGGAATTTCCAGAACTAATAGATCCAAATACTGGCGAATCTATTATGAAGAGGACAGTTCTTATTGCCAATACATCTAACATGCCAGTTGCTGCTCGTGAAGCCTCAATTTATACAGGAATCACAATTTCTGAATACTTTAGAGACATGGGATATTCTGTTGCCATGATGGCGGACTCAACATCTCGTTGGGCAGAGGCTCTTCGTGAAATGTCTGGTCGTCTTGAAGAGATGCCTGGTGACGAAGGTTACCCAGCTTATCTTGCATCAAGAATTGCAGAATTTTATGAAAGGGCAGGACGTGTTCTTGTAAATGGTAAGGAAGAAAGAGAAGGAGCCCTATCAGTTATAGGTGCAGTTTCTCCTCCAGGTGGAGATATTTCTGAGCCAGTAACACAAAATACACTTAGAATTGTAAAAATATTCTGGAAGCTTGACTATGATTTATCATATCAAAGACACTTCCCAGCAATTAACTGGATAGACTCTTACTCTTTGTATCAACCAAAGATAGATTCTTATCTAGATGAAAATATAAACAGAAGATTTTCTAAACTTAGAAAGAGATCAATGGCACTTCTACAAGAAGAAACTTCTTTACTTGAAGTAGTAAGACTAGTTGGCCGTGATTCACTCTCTGATGAAGACCAAATGAAATTACACACAAGTAAGTCAATTCGTGAAGACTTTTTACAACAAAATGCCTTCCACGATGTTGATACCTTCTGTCCATTAGAAAAACAATTTAAGATGTTAGACACAATTCTTTACTTCTATGACAGGGGACAAGAAGCCCTAGAAAATGGAGCCTACTTTAGCGAAATTGAAGAACTTGACGTTAAAGAAAGCATTGCAAGAATGAAGTATGTTCCAAATGAAGAATTGGAAAAAATTGATGAAATAAAGGACAAAATTGTTAGTCAGCTTAATAAATTAGTAGAGGTCGGTGATACAGATGCTTAAAGAATATAAATCAGTAACAGAAGTTGTTGGACCTCTTATGACTGTAGAAGGTGTAGAAGGTGCAGCTTATGAAGAACTAGTTGACATCGAGCTGCAAAATGGAGAAAAAAGACGTGGTCGTGTAATCGAAATTGACGGTGATAAGGCCATGGTTCAAATCTTCGAAGGTTCTAGTGGAATCAACCTAAAGGATACAAGTGTTAGGTTCTTAGGTAAGCCTCTTGAACTTGGAGTTTCACCTGACATGATTGGTAGAGTCTTTGATGGACTTGGAGAACCAATTGATGATGGTCCAAAGATTATTCCAGAAGAAAAAATCGATATAAATGGTACTGCAATTAACCCAGTATCAAGAGACTACCCATCAGAATTTATTCAAACTGGTGTGTCTGTAATTGACGGACTTAACACTCTTGTAAGGGGACAAAAACTCCCTATTTTCTCTGCAGCAGGACTTCCTCACAACGAACTTGCAGCTCAAATTGCAAGACAAGCTACAGTACTTTCTGGTGGAGACTTCGCCGTTGTATTTGCAGCTATGGGTATTACCTTTGAAGAAGCTCAATACTTTATTGATGACTTCACAAAGACAGGTGCCATTGACAGGGCTGTTCTATTTATGAACCTTGCAGATGACCCTGCAATAGAAAGACTTGCAACACCAAAGATGGCCCTTACTGCAGCAGAATACTTGGCTTTTGAAGAAGGCAAGCACGTTCTTGTTATCTTAACAGATATGACAAACTATGCAGAAGCCCTAAGAGAAGTTTCTGCAGCAAGAAAAGAAGTTCCAGGTAGACGTGGTTACCCAGGTTATCTATATACTGACCTTGCAGGTATCTATGAAAGAGCTGGAAGAATAAAAGGAAGAGATGGATCTATCACTCAAATCCCTATCCTAACAATGCCAGAAGGTGACATCACTCACCCAATCCCTGACTTGACTGGATATATCACAGAGGGACAAATAATCCTTTCAACAGAATTATTTAAACAAGGTCTAGAGCCACCTATTAACGCCATCCCATCCTTATCAAGACTTAAGGACAAGGGTATTGGTAAGGGAAAGACTCGTGAAGACCATGCAGATACAATGAACCAAATTTATGCTGCTTACACAGCAGGTAAAGAAGCAAAAGAATTATCAGCAATCTTAGGGGAAACTGCCTTAACAGAAACAGACAAGGCCTTTGCTCAATTTGCAGATATGTTTGAAAAACAATATGTATCTCAAGGTTTTGAAACAAATAGGTCTATACTTGAAACCCTAAACTTAGGTTGGGAACTTTTATCTATAATTCCTAAGACAGAACTTAAGAGAATTGACGACAAATTAATTGAAAAATATTTGGGCGATAAGGAGAATAAAGAGGAGGATTCTAAGGATCCTGAAAATTTAGAAAATGAGGGATTATAATGGCAAGACTAAATATAAACCCCACAAGGATGAACCTATCCATTCTAAAGACGAAACTTGAAACATCAAAAAGAGGCCACAAACTTTTAAAGGACAAGCAAGATGAACTTATGAGACAGTTCATCACCCTTATCAAGGAAAACAAAAAGTTAAGACTTGAAGTGGAAGACAAACTTCAAGATTCCTTTAAGGCCTTCTTAATGGCATCAGCTGCCATGAGTCCTGAAATGTTAGAAGAAGCAATTGCCCTTCCAACAACAAGGACTTTAGTTGATATAAAAAAGAAAAATATTATGTCTGTTAACGTACCTGAAATGGAATTTATAACAAAGAAGACATCAGAAGATGCATCAAGATATCCCTACGGATATGCACAGACAACTTCAGACCTTGACTCAGCTATAGATAATCTTACAGAAGTAATGGAAGAGCTTTTGACCCTAACTCAGAAAGAAAAGGCGTCACAACTTCTTGCTAACGAAATCGAAAAGACGAGAAGAAGAGTAAATGCACTTGAGTACAAAACAATTCCAGACTTAGAAGAGACTATAAAATATATTCGTTCAAAACTTGATGAAAGTGAAAGGGCAAATATAACAAGACTAATGAAGGTCAAGGACATCATCTCAAAAGAAGAGATGAAGGAAGAAAAATCAGAAAAAGTAAATGCAGAACTTGCATGAGAATAATAAAGCTAGAGAAAAATCTCTGGCTTTTTTATTTTAGAAAATTTAAATTAAAGTTTAATTGAGTTTTATTAATTAAAGATTATGATAGAACTTTCAAACTTTGTGTGTGGCCATGTATTTCATTGGTTATAAATAAATTATAAGAAGAAATCATTAGAGGGAGGAATAAAATGAAATTTTTACACACAATGATTAGGGTAAAAGATCTAGAAAAATCTGAAAAGTTTTATAAAGAAAATTTGGGTTTTGTTGAATCAAGACGCAAGGACTTTCCAGAAGATGAATTTACACTAGTCTATTTAAAGTTAGAGGATTCACCCTATGAATTAGAATTAACTTATAATTATGACGGAAGAGATTACACAATGGGCGACGGTTACGGTCACATTGCAATCTCTCACCCAGACATCAAAGCCTTTAGGGAAGAATTAAAAGAAAAGGGTTGTGATGTAACAGAACTTAAAGCCCTTTCAGACAATTCAGATTCTTATTTCTTTGTAAAAGATCCAGATGGATACAAGATTGAAGTTATTGGTGAAAAATAAATAACAAACATGACCACCTTGTGAAGTGAATTCATAAGGTGGTTTGCATTTACATATTATTTTTAATTTTAGCATTTAAACTTGCAACATCCCTTTTGTAAATTGCGTATTCAATAAACCATATTCCAAGATAGATTAAAAAGTAAATTGCAAGAAAGATAGCAAGGGATAAAAAGGACTTTTGGAACCAGTAGAGTTTGTAGCCCACAAAAACCATAGTTGAACCAGTCAATAGAAAGTGTAGAATAGTCCTTGCAAGTATTGAAAGTTTTTCTTCTCCCCAAACTACAGAGGCAAAGCCAAATATCAAGCCAAGAAGTCCAACGAGGCAAATTGACAAAAAGCTTGCTGAAAAGACTGAATTAGAGTTCTCAATTAGCATAGGGTTTGCAATAGAAAAATCGCCATCAGTGAAGAAGTAGGACATGACAAGAGAAATTACAAGCAAAACAAATTCACATATCAAAAGACCATTTACCATTCGACTAATAATTTTTTTCATAAAATCACCTCATATACCAAGAGTTTCTTTAATTTTTTTTACATATCTTCGAGAGACAAAGGTCTTGGAATTATTTTTCATTTTTACAGAAATAGTTCCAGAGTAGGATAAGTCAAAGCTATCAACTAAATTTAGGTTGATAAGTTCAGAATTTGAAATTCTAACAAACTTCTTAGACTTTAAAATATCTTCAAGCTGATAAATTCTTTTCTTTACTAAATATTTTTCATCTATAGACTCAGCAAAGACCTTTGAATTCTCTGTGTAAATTCTATAAATTTTTGCCGGATTTAGAATTTTTATCTTCTCATCAAGAAAATCAATTAAAAGACTCTCTGAATTTTCTAGTACAAAGGACTTGATCCTTAGAACTTCTTCCGTAATCTTATCTGTGTAAACAAAAGTCTTGGGAAGCTTATAAGCTTCATCTATTTTAATTTCAAAATCCATATGTGACCTCCTTTACTTATAATATAAACCATGAGAAGAAAAAGTAAATAAATCTCAGCTAAGTGGTCAAAATTTTTATATAAGTGGTAAAAGAAAAAGTGTAGGAATATTCCCACACTTAATCTAATAAAATTCCTTTTAAAATTGCGTGAATAAGATGGTCGCCATTTTCGTCATAGACATCTGAAGTTATATCAATAAAATTTTTGCCATTTTTACTTTCGATATTGTCAACTACATTAATACTTTTGATTTTTCTTCCTGTATATGCTTTTTTCAAAAAATCAAATTCCATCCTATACATCAAAATATCGTAATCGCCACCAATTTTATTAGTGAGACTTGCTGTCAGAAGACCTTGCAAAAGATATTCGCCTTTGTCGTTGGGATTTTCGTGGTGCTTACCCCAAAAGTTAGCATTTTCTGCATAGTCATTTAAGTCCTTCTCAGTAAAAATTCTTTCGTAAATAACTTCATCGCCCTTATTTAATCTCATAATAACACCTCGATTATAATATACCCAATAATTAAATTAAATTTGGGTAAAATAATATAGAGGTGTTAAAATGAAGAAAATTTTATTATATGGACTTGACAGTGAAAAGACAAAAATCACTGAAGAAGTTGCAAGTGAATTTGGAATTGAATTAAATAAAATAAATAAGGAAAATTTAGAAGAAAAAGTTGGAAAACTTTTTGAAGAAGATTTAAGTAAGAATGAAGGACTAGAAGCTGAAGAAAAGCTTATGGTTTTATCAGACATGGATAGGGAAGAGCTGCGTGACTTCCTATTAGGTCTTAAGGGCAAGGGAGTCATGGTAGACCACAAGTGCGTCCTTACAAAGACTAATGCAGAATGGACCTTTGGATTTTTAATGGGACACATTGCTGATGAACACAGGGTGGTTACAAAATTTAGAGAACTTGGTGGACTTGTAAAGATTGCCCTTGATAAACTTGAAAAAGAAGCTGACCAAGACTTGAAAAAACTTGTGGATAGGGCAATGGAAAATAGAGACAGAGAACTTGACGAAGAAAGAATTGACAAGGACATAAGAGATTTAAAAGATAGATTAAATATAAAATAAATTTAAACCCAGAAGCTTTTCTGGGTTATTTTTATGAATTTAATTAAGAGCTAAAAATTAAATAACTTATAGCTTAAAGCAATAACTTTAAATTTTTATAAGATATCTAGGAAGAAAATCCCTAACAGATATTTCATAAAACATAAAAAAATAAAACCTCGATGTATTAATTACACCGAGGTTTTTTAAGCTTTATAGATTTTTAAAATTAAAATTCTTTTATGTCATAGATATCCATGTTTTCTTCATGGAATTTTTTATTTTTAACTGCTACTCTTGCTGCTAATGTGTCAAGTGATGTCACTATGTCAATGCCGTATTCTGTAGCCATTCTTCTAATTTTAAAGCCATCTCTTGTTGAGTCGCCACCCTTTGTTGGAGTGTTAACTACAAGATCGATTTCGCCGTTTCTTATTACGTCAAGTATATTTGGTCTTGGGTCATTGATTTTGCCAACTTCTTTTGCATCGATGCCAGCATCTTTTAAGAATTTACAAGTTCCCTTAGTTGCTACAATCTTGTAACCCATATCTTGCATTGTCTTTGCAATTCCTAAGAATTCTTCCTTGTCATTGTCATTAATTGTTGCAAGAACACGTGATGCATTGTCTTCTATCGCAGATCCTCCTGCTAGGAAGCCTTTGAAAAGTGCTTCGTCAATGTCTTTTCCAACTCCAAGGACTTCTCCAGTAGATTTCATTTCAGGTCCAAGAGAAATTTCTACCCTGTTAAGTTTTGACATTGAGAAAACTGGAACTTTAACAGCCATTAATTTTGGTTCTTTGTAAATGCCTGTGCCATAAGAAAGGTCAGCTAATTTTTCGCCGAGCATTGTCTTTGTTGCAAGGTCCACTATAGGAACTCCAGAAACCTTTGAGATATAAGGAACTGTTCTTGATGCACGAGGGTTTACTTCTATGATATAAAGTTCATTTTTGTATTCAATGAATTGGATGTTGATCATGCCCTTAACGTGTAGTGCCTTGGCAATTTTCTTTGTGTAATCTAAAATTTTATCTTTGATTTCATTTGAGATGTTAATGCTTGGATAAATTGTGATTGAGTCACCAGAGTGAACTCCAGCTCTTTCAAGGTGTTCCATAATTCCTGGTATCAATACATCTTCGCCATCTGATATAGCATCAACTTCAATTTCACGACCCACTAGGTATTTGTCAATTAGGACAGGATTAATTGCATCTCTTTCAAAGGCACCCTTTAGGTAAGTTACAAGACTTTCTTCGTCGTTAGTTATTTGCATACCTTGGCCACCTAGTACATAGGATGGTCTAACAAGTAGTGGATAACCAAGTTCTTTTGCAACTTCAAGACCTTCCTTGATATTGAAGACTCCGTGTCCCTTAGGTCTATTGATTTTTAATTCTTCAAGCATTTCGTCAAATTTTTCTCTATCTTCAGCCCTGTCAATGTCTTCGAAGTCAGTTCCAAAGATATTTACCTTTTGGTCGTGAAGGTATTTTGCAAGTTTAATTGCAGTTTGGCCACCAAAGGCAAGGATAACTCCCATTGGTTTTTCTGTGTCAATAATTGATTTTACTTCTTCTTCAGTAAGTGGTTCAAAGTAAAGTTTGTCTGATGTATCGAAGTCAGTTGAAACAGTTTCTGGGTTGTTGTTTATTGTAATTGTTTCGATTCCCATTTTGATAAGGGCCTTAATTGCGTGAACACTGCAGTAGTCGAACTCAATACCTTGACCAATTCTTATTGGACCAGATCCAATTACAATTATTTTTTTATTGTCAGAGATAATATTTTCGTCTGTCTTTTCATAAGTTGAGTAGTAGTAAGCACCATTTTTTCTAAATGGAGAAGTATCTACTCTTCTGTAGTTTGGAAGGATATTGTTCTTTTGACGAAGGTCAACAACTTCATCTATATCAACTTCAAGTGCCGCTGCAATAGTCTTGTCAGAAAAACCTAATTTCTTTAACTTGGCTAATTCTTCAGGAGTTATTGTATCAAGACTTAAGTTTTTAAGTTTTTCTTCTTCGTGAACAATTCTTTCGATTTTTTCTAAGAAGTAAAGGTCAATGCCAGTTATGTCGTGAATCATTTCTATAGAGAGTCCACGTCTAATTATTTCTGCGACGTCGAATAGTCTTTCATCGTCTGGAAATTTTATTCTCTTCTTTAATTCTTCAGTAGTTCTTTCTTCAGAGAACTTTGATTCAAGAGAGAATTTGGAAATTTCAAGAGATCTTATACCCTTAAGAAGGGCTTCTTCAAAGGATGAGCCAATGGACATAATTTCGCCAGTTGCCATCATCTTTGTACCAAGTTTTCTGTTGGCAAACTTGAACTTGTCAAAAGGCCATTTAGGGATTTTAACAACTACATAGTTACATTTTGGTTCGTAGTTTTCAATAGTTTCGCCAGTAGTTTCGTTTTGGATTTCATTTAAGTTTAGGCCAAGGGCAATCTTTGTTGCAATCCTTGCTATTGGATAGCCTGTTGCCTTTGATGCAAGAGCTGATGAACGAGAAACTCTTGGGTTAATTTCAATTATTGCATAGTCAAGTGTTTCTGGGTTTAAAGCAAGTTGTACGTTACAAGCACCAACAACATTTACACTTTCTACTATATTAAGGGCAGATTTTTTTAACTTAGCTAGAACATCCTTATCAAGACTTTGACAAGGAGCAACAACTATGGAGTCGCCTGTGTGAACTCCAACTGGGTCTACATTTTCCATGTCACATACAATTATCTTTTCGCCAGCAGCATCTCTAATTACTTCAAATTCAATTTCCATCCAACCACGAATAGATTTTTCAAGAAGACATTCGTTTACTGGGCTAAGACTAAGTCCATGAGATAAAACTTCTTCGAGTTCTTCTTCATCATAAGCAAAGCCACCGCCAGTTCCTCCAAGAGTATAGGCAGGTCTAACAACTAGGGGATAGCCAATTTTCTTTGCAAGTTCCTTTCCTTCTTCAAGGCTTGTTGCAATTTCAGAATCAATAATTGGTTCGCCAATTTCCTTCATTGTATTCCTAAAAATATCCCTGTCTTCGCCCTTTTTGATGGCTTCTATGTCAGTACCAATTATTTTTATTCCATATTTTTTTAGGATTCCACGCTTGTCTAGTTCAAGTGTCATGTTGAGACCAGTTTGTCCACCCATACCGGCAATTAATGAGTCAGGTCTTTCTTTTTCAATAATTTTTTCTATAAAAGAAATTGTAATTGGTTCAATGTAAATTTTATCGGCAACACCCTTGTCTGTCATAATAGTAGCAGGATTTGAATTTACAAGAACAGTTTCAACTCCGTTTTTCTTTAGGGTTTCACAAGCTTGTGTACCTGAGTAGTCAAACTCTGCAGCCTGTCCTATGACAATGGGACCAGAACCTATTACTAGTGTCTTCTTAATTGAATTATCTCTTGGCATTTTTTTCTCCTTTTTCCAAATAAAAGATCAAACATTCTTAAAAATGGGCAAAAAAAATTTAGGTCATTAAATTTGCTCAAAAAAAAATCATGCACAAGGACATGATTTTACTCAGTCCTTGGACTGATTTTCTATTTTTTTATCTTTATTATTAAATCACTTTTTGGAAACAATTGCAAGAACTTTTTTTGAAATTTTAAAATTTATATTGAACTTACTTATTAAACTTGTCAGCAACTTCTACAAGTCTTCTTGCTTGGAATCTTACTCAATGATATATCAGCTAATTATTTTGAAATAATGTCTCTTTTATTATTAATATAATATCAATAATTTATTACTCCTAATTAATAAGTTACCCGTAAATGCATATAGAAACATAAAAAATATAAAACAGCAAAAGTAGATAAAATATAATAAATTATAAAGACGTAAAAATATTCTAAGTCACAAGAAAACATAAAGTCACAAAAAAGCATAAAGTCATAAAAAAGCATAAAGTCACAAAAAAATATGAAATCATAAAAATTTATCAAGTCATAAAATTTTATAGACTTATAGAAAATTATAAAGTGGGAAAAATTTGTTAAGTCGAAGGAAAATATTATGGGTGAAGGTCTTGGTAAGTGACATAAACAAAACTGTTAAAATTATTTCAAATTTATTGTATAATGAATTAGATAAGGAGGAGAAGTTATGAGAAAAGTTCTCCATTTAATTAGTGGCGGCGACACAGGTGGTGCAAAGACTCACATCTTCACCCTGATGAAGGGCCTTAGTGGAAAGGTAGATACAAAAATTATCTGCTTTATTAAAGACACCTTTTACGAGGAAGCCAAGGAAAGAGGCATAAACATAGAAGTCTATCCACAGGAAAAGAGGTCAGACCTTTCAGTCGTTTCTAAATTAAGTGACGAAATAAATAAGAGCAAGTATGATTTAGTCCACGCTCATGGTGCGCGAGCTAATTTTATTTGCATGTTTTTAAAAAAGAAAATAAGTATCCCCATGGTTACAACAGTTCACTCAGACTATAAGCTTGACTTTAAGGATTCTTTTTACAAAAATTTGATTTACACGACTTTAAATAAGATGTCTCTCAAGAAATTTGACCATTATATTTGTGTAAGTGACAATTTTAAAAAAATGCTAGTAGATAGGGGCTTTGATAGGGAAAAAATTCATGTCCTTTACAATGGCATAGACATAGAAGAAAAAATTGACCACGATCCAAAGACTGCTTTCTTAGAAAAGCACAAGGTTAATTACAACGGTGAACTCTTAGTTGGTATTGCTGCAAGGCTCGATAAGGTCAAGGACCACGAAACCTTTATAAAGGCTTGCAATGAAACCCTAAAGGTAAATCCAGATATAATTTTCTTAATAGCAGGAGAGGGAGAGGAAAAGAAAAATTTACAAGAGATGGCAAGGTCCTATGGAATAGAAAAAAATATTTATTTCTTAGGCTTTGTAAGAGACAAGTATTCTTTCTTTAATGCTATTGATATAAATGTCTTGACTAGTTTATCAGAGTCTTTCCCTTATGTGATTCTTGAGGCAGCTCTCTTAAATGTGCCTACAGTTTCCACAAAGACTGGTGGTATACCTGAGATAATAAAAGACGATTACACTGGATACTTATTCCCAGTGGGCAATTATAAGTCTCTTTCAAGATATATCCTAGACCTTTATAACAAGAGGGACAAGCTAAAGGAATTGGGAGAAAACATAAGGAAAGAAGTTATAGAAAATTATTCTCATGAATCTATGGGAAATAGACAAACAGAAATTTATGAAGAAATATTAAGGGGAGGAAAAAATGAAGATAATTGACAAAAAGGGCAGACTTTTTGGCTTAATTAATATAATTGATTTATTAGTAATTGTATTACTGATTGCACTTGTTGCTGTAGGAGCAAAGAGATTTGGAAATAAGGGACCTGTTGGTGAAGTAACAACTAAAAAAGGTGTTATTACTGCTGAGGTCAAGGATGTTAGAGATGTAACTGCCAACAACATTAAGGTTGGAGACCCAATCTACGATTACGATAAGGGAACTTATCTTGGTAAAATTGCCACTGCTGAAGTTGAACCTTACAAGGATAAGACTGAATACCAAGGCAAATTTTACAATTCAGAAGTTCCTGACAAGTACAGGGTCCTTATGACTATTGACGCAGATGTAAAGGACACACAAGATTTTTATCAAGTTGGCACTGAACAAGTGAGAATTGGTGCAGAGATGAGAATTAAGAACAAGAGCATCACAACATTTATGACAATACTTGGTGTAGAAGTAAAGAACTAGGTGATTACTATTAACTCATTAACTATAAGGTTTTTAAATAAAATCTATAGGGCCTTTAGTGGATTCTATGAAGACTCCTTTACTAAAAGAGCCCATGATTTTATAGCTAAACCAATGGAAAAAAATTTTGCAAATTCAAAAACTAAACTTGTCCTGGGAGGAGAGAAAGTTTTATTTGCAAATTCCTTTATCTATAAGATTTATAGGGGCTTATTTAGGCTTATAGAAAGGTTTATGAATTTTCTTGGAAAGATTTTTGTGCCCTTAATAAAAAATTCCTTTTTCTTAGGGGGAGCCTTTAGGTCTCTTAATGACTTTGATGAGATTGCAGGTATTATTTCCAATATAATCTTTTATTCTGGTGTTCTAACCTTGATTATTTCTCTAATTGTAGGGGCGAAAATTATTTTTCCTATTTTATTTATAATTTTGGGAATAATTCTTTCACTATTTAAGGGAAGATACATGGATATAATTATGGGTTCAAAGTTTTTGGAATTTTTCACAAGCTTTTTTAAATTAGATGAAGGCGGTGAAAACTGGTGGTAAGATCAAGAAAAATTAATTTTATTTTATTGTCTGCAGTTTTCCTAAGTATCATATATTATTTTTTGGGACTTAAGTTATTTTTGGCAGCCTTTCTTGGGATAAGTGGACTGCTTTTAGTTATTTACGATATTAAAATCGGCCTATTTGCTTCAGTCTTTCTTTACCCCTTTGTGCCCGATGCCTTAGGCTTAATTATGCTCTTGTCCATGGGATTTTTTGTCTTACTAAGGACTTTCTTATACAAAGAAGAATTTAAGGTTGGGGAGAGGACAGTTCCTCTTGCAATTTTTGTATTTATTATAGTTTTCTCGACTATAACATCAATTGATCCATCGGGTTCAGCTCGTGACTTGGCCTTAAATGCAGCAGGTATTTCCTTTTTATTTGCAATGACAAATTCCATAAAGACTAAGGGCCAACTTAATGCCTTTATATCAACGTTACTTTTATCTGCTCTTGTAGTTGCACTACTTGGAGTTCTTCAATATTTTACTGGAGTAGAGATGAGACCGGAGTGGCTTGACACAGAAAATAACACAGACATTGCAGTAAGGGTTTACTCAGTATTCTTTAACCCAAATATTTTGGCAGAGTACCTAGTGCTTATCACGCCAATTGCCGTGGGAATGACTTGGTATACAAAGAGCATGAGGAAGAAATTTCTCTTTGCAGGATCAACTGGTATACTTTTAATCTGTATTGTCATGACACTTTCAAGAGGTGGTTGGGTAGGAATAGCCCTAGCAGCCCTTGCTTTTGTACTATTGGTTGACAAGAGGTTACTTCTTCTTGGAGTGCCAATGGTCTTGGGTGGACTTGCCTTTCTTCCACAAAAAGTTGTAGATAGGATTACTTCCATAGGTTCAACAGTAGATAGTTCAAATATGTATAGGATAAAAATTTGGCAAATTACTAGGGATGTAATTAGGGACAACATGGTTGCAGGAGTTGGTTTTGGCTACGTGCCTTTTAAGGAAACCTTTGAGAGATATATAAGGACAATGCCAATATATCACGCTCACAACACTTATCTTGAAGTTGCAGCAGAAATTGGCCTAATTGGATTTATATTTTTCATTCTCTTACTATTTTCAAGTTTGAAATACACTTATGTAAACCTAGTAAAATCTCAAGACAAATATTTTAAATATCTTGGAGCAGGACTTTTCGCAAGTATAATTGGCATCATGGGTCATGGACTTGTGGAACACTTCCTATATATTCCAAGAATTATATTTACCTTCTGGATTGTGCTTGGAATAATTTTCACTGCTATAAATGTGGAAAAACTTGAGAGAGATGAAAGTTTAGAAGAAATAGAAAATAAAGATAATTTAAAAGAAGAAAACATAATAGAGGCAGAAACTATTTAGAGAGTGATTAAACAGAGTGATCTTATGAAAAAAATTGTAATATCTGGATACTTTGGCTTTGACAATTCTGGCGACGACGCCATCTTAAAAGCCATGGTAGATGATTTTAAAAAATTAAATATTGATTTAGAGATGACAGCACTCTCAAATAATCCTGAAAAAACAAAAGAGGTTTATGAAATAGGGGCAGTAAATAGGTTTTCATTCAGTGAGGTCCGTGGAGCCCTAAAAGAAACAGATCTCCTCTTGTCTGGTGGAGGATCTCTTCTCCAAGATATTACTTCCACAAGGTCTATTATTTATTATCTTTCTGTAATTATCTTGGCAAAGTTTTTGAGAAAAAAAGTTTACGTCTATGCCAATGGAATTGGACCAATAGATAAAAAATTCAACAGGATTTTGACAAGATGGGTCCTAAACAGGGTGGACTATATAAGTTTAAGGGACGACCTCTCCTATAAGTTTGTAAGAGATCTAGGAGTTACCAATAAAAATATAGAAGTAACTGCTGACCCAGTCTTTACCCTTGAAGCTGCAAGTGAAGATAGGGTTGATGAAATCTTAAAGAATGAAAATATTAAGATTACAGATAAGACTATAGGATTTTGCATAAGAGATCAAAAAAATATTGAAGAGATAAGGGATAAGTTTGCAGCGACTATCGACAAGTTAATCGAAGATGGTTACGATATTCTCCTTGTACCCTTCCATAATCCTAGGGACAATATTTATTCAAGCGAAGTTGCAAATAGGTGTCGTCACAAGGACAAGGTAATGCTAATAGAAAACACCTACTCTGCAGGAGAGTTAATGGGAATTTTTAAAAAATTAAAACTCCTTGCGGCTATGAGGCTTCATTCACTTGTATATGCAGCAAGTGTCAATCTTCCAATGGTGGGAATAATTTATGACCCAAAGGTTGAAGCCATGGTAAAGGAACTGGGGATAGAAGAAGCTATTGATGTGGAGAACTTTACTCCAGAAGAACTCTTTACTAAAATAAAATTAGCCCTTGAAAATTTGGAAGAAAGAAGACAAGTTTTAGCTGACAGAGCAGAAGAAATGAGACGAGAGTCCAAGAGAAATGTAGAAATAACTTTGGACTTATTAGAAGAAAAATTTTAAATAGTTTTAACTTAAATATAAAAGAATTTATTAAAAAATTAATTATCACAAAGGGGTCAGGTAACTGGCTCCTTTTTTGTTTAAAATTTTATTGTTCAAAATACTAGACAAAAAATTACATACTTTAAAAGAAAAATTTACAAGAATTTTACAATTGAAGTTTAAGATGATTGTGAATGATTATGAGGAAGGATGAGATTATTTATGAGACACGCAATAGTAGATATAGGATCCAACACAATTAGGTTAATAGTCTTTGACGTTCACGAAGAGACTGAAGAATTAAAAAAAGTTTTAAATAAAAAATATACGGCTGGACTAATAACTTATGTGCACGATGGCGAACTTTCTGGAAAGGGAATAAAAAAACTTATAAAGACCCTTGCAAGTATAAAAAATATTGTAGAAGAACTAAAGGTTGACACTTTCTCACCCTTTGCTACAGCATCCTTGAGAAATTTAGACAACACAGAGGAAGTCTTGGCAAGAGTCAAGGAAGAACTTGATATTGATATTGACGTCCTAGACCAAGTTGAAGAAGCTTTTCTTGGAAATGTTGGAATAAGAAGTGAAGTAGAAATTGAAAGTGGACTTTCAATAGATATTGGTGGTGCCAGTACAGAAGTTGTTTATTTCGATGAAGAAGGACCTAAGGAATTTTTAAACTTAAATATTGGTTCACTCTTACTTTTTACTGCAAATGTATCGAGAATTTTGCCAAAGAAAAAAGAAATGCGTGCTATTAAAAAGATTGTTCTTCGTGAAATTAATTCTTTTAAATTTTCTACTAAGACAGACAAATTAGTTGGAATTGGTGGATCAATTAGAACTACAGGAAAAATCATTGAAGACCTTTGGGGAGGAGATGACAAATCCTTTAGCTTAGATGACCTTGATAAATTAATGGAACTTATTGAGGACAAGGACACAGATATTATTAGGTCAATCTTGAGCATAAACCCAGCCAGAATCCATACAACTGTACCTGGAATAATAATTTTAAGAACTTTTATGAAAAAGTTTAATATAAATGAGATACAAGTTTCTGGAAATGGACTGAGAGAAGGTTATTTAATTTATAAAGTATTGGGTGGTAATGATGAAATCCTACTTTCAAAATAGAGAATTATCCTGGCTAAGATTTAACGAAAGAGTACTCCTTGAAGCAACTGAAAAAGAAGTCCCTGACCTGGAGAAATTAAAATTTATTAGTATTTTTATTTCAAATTTAGATGAATTTTTTATGGTTAGGGTTGGCTCTCTTCATGACTTATCTTCCTTGAAAAAAGAAGTAAAAGATAACAAGACTGGGATGAATGCAGAAGAGCAAATTCAGGCAATTTTAGAAACTCTTCCAAAAATTTATGAAGAGAAGGACGAGATTTTTAAAGAAGTAAGTGAGAGCTTAGAGAAGGTAAATATAAGAAACTTATCTTACGAAGATTTGGATAAAAATCAAAAAGATTTTGTAGATGACTTTTATATTAATAGGATTGATCAACTTGTGTCTCCTCAAATAGTTGATATAAATCATCCCTTTCCATTTTTAGAAAATACGAAATTATATGCCATTGCACATCTAGAGAAAAATGGAGAAAAAGTATTTGGTATAGTTCCGGTTAGAAGAACTTATCCAAAATATTTAATCTTGCCAGGAGAAAACTTTGAATATATTTTAATGGAAGATATAATTCTAAATAAAATTGATGAAATTTTTAAGGATTATGAGGTCTTATCAAAAAATATAATTAAGGTAACAAGGAATACCGACTTTGTTGATGACAGGGATACCTGGGAAGAGTTTGACGACTACACTGAATACATGAAGACCATCTTAAAGAAGAGAAAGAGATTAAATGTTGTGAGGTTGGAATCAGAAGGAAGTCTTCAAAAGCCAAGTCTTAAATTTCTTTTGAAAAAGTTGGACTTAGATGAGGCTGCTTATTTTTCTTCAGAAACACCCCTAAACATGAAATATGTCTTTGATTTAATTGATGAAGTGCCAAAGGCTATAAAAAGTGGTCTCCTCTATAAGAAATTAAGACAATACAATCCTAGCGATTTTTCTTCCAGCGTGACAGAAGATATTAGATTGAAAGACAGGATTTTATCTTATCCCTATGATAGTATGGATACCTTTATATCTCTTCTTAAAGAAGCAGCTAATGACCCTGAGTGCAAGTCCATAAAGATAACAATTTATAGGCTGGCAAAAAATTCTAAGGTTGTTAGATACTTAACAGAGGCAGCACAAAATGGAAAAGAAGTCACAGTTTTTGTTGAGATAAAGGCGAGGTTTGACGAAGAATCAAATATAAATTATGCAAATATTCTTTATGAAGAAGGCTGCAACATTATCTATGGTTTTAACAAGTATAAAATGCACTCCAAAATTTGCCTAATAACTTATAAGGACAGTGTAAGTGGAAATTTAAATTACATCAGCCAAATTGGTACAGGAAATTATAATGAATCCACTGCTAAACAATACACTGATTTTGCCTTAATGACTGCCAATCCAGAAATAGGACTTGATGCAACAGATTTCTTTAAAAATATGTCCATTGGCAATTTAGATGGAAAGTACAAACATCTCCTACAGTCACCAACAAGCTTAAAGTCAGGACTTATGCATCTTGTAGAAAGAGAAATTGAAAGGGGAGAAGATGGCTATATCCTTTGTAAATTCAATTCTCTAACAGACAAGGACTTTATAGAAAAATTTGTTGAAGCATCACAAAAGGGAGTGAAAGTTGATTTAATTATTAGGGGGATTTCATGTCTTCTCCCTGGTATAGAAGGGAAAAGTGAAAACATAAGAATTAAGTCTATTGTTGGAAGATTTTTAGAACACCCTAGGGTTTATGTCTTCGGCAAGGACAAGAAAGATATGTACATTTCTTCTGCCGATCTTATGACAAGAAATACAGAGAAGAGAGTTGAGATAGCGACACCAGTATTGGATGAAGATATAAGAAATAGAATACTAAATTATCTTGAAATACAAATGCAGGATAATGTTGGTGCTAGGTTAATGAATAGCCATGGAGAATATGAAAAAATTGAAATTCAAGGAGAGAGAATTTCATGTCAAGATTACTTTATAAAGAAGTGTGAAGAAAAGAACTTTGCTGCGAGGAGTAAAGTCGAAAAAACAACTACTGATAAAGAAAAAGTTGAAGATGAAAAACATAACAAAAAGAACTCTTTCTTTGGTAAGCTCTTAAAAAATTTCAAAAAATAAAATTTTAAAAAATACACTTTTACTTTTGGAATTCCTTAAAAATTATTGATATATAAGGAATTTAAATTCAGGCTCAAGTTTACAAAAACTATTGACAATTAAAATCTAAATTGATAATATCTAATTGTATGAGAGCTCATATCATGAGTGAAAGTGTGCCTAGGGATCCGGGCTTTGCCAAGGACCGAGCGGTACGGGTACTTTTTTTATAAAGTATCACACCTTAGGGAAAAAAGCCCAGAGGGGTAGGTTTTACGAAATCTGCCTCTTTGGGCTTTATTTAATTTACTGGAGGAAATTATGAAAACTATTTACCAAGGAAAAACTAAGAATGTTTTAGAAGAAGACGGAAGATGTTACCTACAATTTAAGGATGACATGACAGGAACTGACGGAGTTTTTGATACTGGTGGAAACCAAGTAGCTGGTAGTATTGAAGGTGCAGGTAAAGAATGTCTAAAAGTTACTAAATACTTCTTTGAAAAAATCAATGAAGCAGGAATTAACACTCACTACATTTCTTCTGACCTTGACAATAATTTAATGGAAGTAAAAAGAGCAAGTGTATTTGGTAAGGGTCTTGAAGTTATTACAAGATTTAAGGCCGTTGGATCTTTCTACAGAAGATATGGCCTTTATGTAGAAGAAGGTGCTGACCTTCCAGAATATACTGAAATCACTTTAAAAGATGATGGAAGAGACGATCCACTTATTACTAAAGAAGGACTTGTTGCCCTAGGTATCTTAAAAGCTGAAGAATACGACACAATCGTAGAAATGAATAAGAAAATTGCAAATATTGTAAAAGACCTTTTAAAAGAAAAGGGACTAGACCTTTACGATATTAAATTTGAATACGGTAGACTTGAAGGATCAGACGAAATCGTCCTAATCGACGAAGTTAGTGGTGGAAACATGAGAGCTTACCATAATGGAGAATATGTAGAACCTCTTAATGTTTCAAAATATCTAGAAATTTAAGGAGTAAAAAATGAGAGTATCAATTATAATGGGTTCAATTTCTGACAGAGAAATTGCAGACAAGATCGTTGCAAAATTAATGGAATTTGGGATTGAATATGAAGCCAAAGTAATTTCTGCTCACAGAGCCTTAAAAGAGTTACAAGAATATGTAAAAAATGCTGAAGATGAAAGTCAAGTTTTCATTTCAATAGCAGGCAAGGCTGCCCACCTTGGTGGAGTTATAGCAGCTCTTACTACAAGACCTGTTATTGGAGTGCCTGTTAAGAGTTCAACTCTTGATGGACTAGATGCACTTCTTTCCACTGTTCAAATGCCAAGTGGAGTACCTGTTGCTACAGTTGCTATTAATGGTGGAGAAAATGCTGCAATCCTTGCTGCAGAAATTTTGGCTGTATCTGATGACAATTTAAAGGAAAAGCTAAGACAATTTAGGTCTGATATGTCAGAAAAAATTGCAAACACCGAATATATTTACGAAGGATAAAAGGAGCGGAGATGGCAATTAATTATAAGAATGCAGGCGTAGATGTTGATGCCGGTCAAAGAGAAGTTGAATTAATTAAGAGTATTGTTAAAAAAACCCAATCCAAGGATGTTTTATCATCTCTTGGTGGATTTTCTGGTTTATTTAATTTAGACCTTGATGGAATTAAAAATCCTGTACTTTGTAGTGGTACAGATGGTGTTGGTACTAAAGTTATCTTGGCTCACATGCTTGATAAACACGATACTATTGGTATTGACTGTGTGGCAATGTGCGTAAATGATATTTTATGCCAAGGCGCTAAACCACTTTTCTTCTTGGACTATATTGCAACTGGCAAGCTAGTTCCTGAAAAAATGGAAGAAATTGTAAAGGGAGTTGCCGAAGGTTGTATCCAATCTTCAGCATCACTTATTGGTGGAGAAACTGCAGAAATGCCTGGAGTTTACCAAGAAGACCAATATGACCTAGCAGGTTTTGCTGTTGGAGTTGTTGATAAGGACAAAATTATCGATGGTTCTGCTATTAAGGAAGGAGACATAGTTTTTGGTCTTTCTTCCAATGGTATCCACTCTAATGGTTATTCACTTGTTAGAAAAATTGTATTTGACCACTGCAAACTTGATTTAAATGAAGAAATTGATGAATTAAATTCTACTCTAGGGGAAGAACTTTTAAAGCCAACAAGAATTTATGTTAAGGAAATTCTTGAGCTTTTGAAAATTGTTGATATTAAGGGAATGAGTCACATAACAGGTGGAGGATTCTACGAAAACATTCCAAGAATGATTCCAGATGGACTTTGTGCAAAGGTTGATACATCTGTAATCGAAACTCCTGAAATCTTTAAACTTTTAAAGAAGTGGGCAGATCTAAAGGATGAAGACATGTACGCTACCTTCAATATGGGCGTTGGATTTACTCTTGTTGTATCTGAAGAAGACAAAGATAAGGTTGTTGACTTCTTTAAGGATACAGACTTAAAACTTTATGAACTTGGAAAAGTTGTGGCTGGAGAAGATAAAATTGACCTTAGCCTCTAAAAATATTGCAGTTTTAATTTCAGGTGGTGGCACAAACCTACAAGCCATCATTGACAATACAGAAAATAATTATATTAACGGAAAAATAAAAATTGTCATTTCAAATAGAGAAGATGCTTATGGCTTAGTCAGAGCAGAGAAGGCGGGAATACCTGGCCTCTGCATTAAAGATGATGAAGAACTCATAAGCAAGTTAAGAGAAAATAATATTGACTTAATTATTCTGGCAGGATATCTAAAAATCTTGCCAGAAAAAATTACCAAGATTTATGATAATAAAATAATTAATATACATCCATCACTAATTCCTGCCTTTTGTGGCAGGGGTTACTATGGATTAAAAGTACATGAGGCCGTCATATCAAGAGGTGTTAAATACACTGGTGCCACAACTCATTTTGTAAATGAGGGGGCAGATGAGGGTCCTATTATCATGCAAAGAATTGTTGAAGTTGAAGACGAGAGTCCAGAAGAACTTCAACAAAAGGTTTTAACGATTGAGCACGAAATTTTGCCTCTTTCTGTAAAATATTTTTGCGAGGATAAGTTAAAAGTTGTTAATGGAAAAGTTGTAATTGGAGGTTAGGATGAGGGCACTTATTTCAGTTTATGACAAAGAAGGAATTGTTGAGTTTGCCAAAGAACTTGCCAATAGAGGTTGGGAAATCATTTCTACTGGTGGAACTTATAAGAAGCTAAAGGATGCAGGAATAGATGTAATATCTGTAGACAAGGTAACTGGTTTTCCAGAAATTTTAGATGGAAGAGTGAAGACTCTTAACCCAAAAATCCACGCAGGCATACTTGCAAGACGTGATTTAAATGAACATATGGAAACTTTAAAGGAAGAAGAAATAGGAACAATTGATATGGTTGTAAATAACCTCTATCCTTTTGAAGAAAAGTTGCTTGAAAAGGCAGACCACGACACTATGATTGAAAACATAGATATTGGTGGGCCATCAATGATTAGGGCAGCTGCCAAAAATTATAAGGACGTCTACATTGTAACTGATCCAGCAGACTACGACCGTGTACTTGACTACATAGATAAGAAGGATCCAAAGTTTAATGAATATCTTGCCAACAAGGCCTTTAGCTACACTGCACACTATGATGCCGTAATTTCAAATTATTTTGCAAAAAGAGAAGGGGATAGGTTCCCAAGATATATAAACAAGTCTTATAAACTTGTTGAAGAGTTGAGATATGGTGAAAACCCTCATCAAAGGGCAGCCTTCTATGAAGATTCTTATACTCCAGACAAAATTGAATACAAGGTTCTTCATGGTAAGCAAGTTTCTTACAACAACTTAAACGACATGTACTCTGCTCTTAATGCAGTGATTAATTTTGATAAGCCAGCAGCTGTTGCTGTTAAGCATACAAATCCTTGTGGAATTGGAACAGGGGATAGTCTTGAAGAAGCCTTTGTAAAAGCCTATGAATGTGATGATGAATCAATTTTTGGTGGAATAATTGCACTTAATAGGGAAGTTGATATAAAAACTGCAGAACATCTTTCAAAGATTTTCTTGGAAATTGTTGCAGCTCCAGGTTTTTCTAAAGAAGCCTATGGCCTTTTAGCTCAAAAGAAAAACATCAGACTTATAGAAATACCTGACTTTGAAAAACTTTACGAGCCAGGATTTAGATTTAAACAAGTCCTAAATGGAATTATTATCCAAAATTTTGATGACAAGATTTGGGATGAAGATAAATTATCATTTGTTTCAAATAGAAAACCAAGTGAAAAAGAACTTGAAGAATTAAAATTTGCCTTTACTTGCTGTAAGACAACTTTCTCAAACTCAGTTGTCATTGCAAAAGATGGTGGAACTCTTGCCCTTGGTCAAGGGGAAACAAAGAGGTCTTGGGCAGTAGAAGAAGCAATTGAAAGAGCTGGAGAAAAAATAAAGGGTGCAGTCCTTGCATCAGATGGATTTTTCTTTAGGGACACAATAGAACTTCTTCACAAGGCAGGAATTGAGGTAATTGTTCAGCCAGGTGGATCTGTTAAGGACCAAGAAGTTATAGATTATGCAAATGAAAATAATATTTGTCTTGTCTTCACTAATATGAGACATTTTAGACACTAGGAGGCCAAATGAAAGTACTTGTAATTGGAAATGGTGGAAGAGAGCACGCACTTGCATGGAAGCTTAAGGAAAGTAAATCTGTTGATAAAATTTACATGGCAAGGGGCAATGGTGGCACAGGGAATTTTTGTGAAAATTTAGATATTGACCCAACAGATATTGAAAAACTTCTTGCCTTTGCAGTGGAAAATAAGATTGACCTAACAGTTGTGGGACCAGAAGACCCACTATGTAGAGGATTAGTTGATGCCTTTAATGAAAAGGGACTTAGGGTTTTTGGACCAAATAAGTCTTGTGCCAGATTTGAAAAGTCAAAAGAATTTACCAAAATATTCCTAGAAAAATATTCTATTCCAACTGCAAAATATAAGAGCTTTGAATCCTATGATGATGCAGAAAAGGGTCTTGAAGAATTTTCTTATCCCCTAGTTGTCAAGGCAGATGGACTTTGCCTTGGAAAGGGAGTTATAATTTGCCAAGACAGGGATGAAGCTATAGATGCCCTTGAAAAGATTTTTAAGGACAAGATTTTTGGCGACCAAGGAAACACAGTTGTTATTGAAGAATTCTTGACAGGAGAAGAAGCTTCAGTTCTTTGCCTAGTTTCAGATAACAAGCTATTCCCTCTTGAAAGGGCTAAGGACCACAAGCAAATTTTTGATGGAGACAAGGGACCAAACACTGGCGGAGTGGGAACTTATTCTCCAGTATCAGCAAGTTCTAAACTAGAAGAAAATCTTGAAAAAATTTATAGAAAAATTGAAAAAGGACTTAATGATGAAGGTCTTCACTACTCAGGAATCCTCTTTGTTGGATTCATGATAGAAGATGACATGCCTAAGGTTCTTGAATTCAACGTAAGATTTGGAGACCCTGAAACAGAAGTCCTAATGCCAAGACTTGATGTCGACCTATATGAACTTTTAAATAAGACAATAGATGGAAAATTAGAAGCAGATGATATTAAGTGGAAGGATGAGACTTGCCTAACAGTTATCATGTGTTCAGGTGGTTATCCAGGATCCTACGAAAAGGGAAAACTCATCGAAGGACTTGATAAGGTTGATGAGGACTTAATAGTCTTCCACAATGGAACTAAAAAAACTGATGGACTTTACACAAATGGTGGAAGAGTCCTATCAATTACAGCCTTAGGTAAAGATTTAGAAGAAGCTCGCAAGAAGGCCTACGACAATGTGGAAAAAATTTCCTTCCAAGGAGCTTACTATAGAAAAGATATAGGAACAAAATAAATTTTTTCATAAATATTTATAATTAAATTTACAGGTGGTTGGAATCAATCACCTGTTTTTCATTGCAGAAAATTATTTTTGTATTAGACTATATATTGGTGGTTAAAATGAAATTAAAATCTTATGAAAATTTACACGAAACATTTTTGGTTATAGTCTTTATTACCTTGGCAGGTGGCTTTCAAGATGCCTACTCCTACCTAATGAGGGGGAAAGTCTTTGCCAATGCACAAACGGGAAATATAGTTCTCTTATTCAAAAACATAGTAGACTTGAATTTTAAAGAGTCCTTGGCATACTTAATCCCAGTCCTATCTTTTGCTCTTGGAGTCTATGTTGCAGTCAGGTTTGAAGATGCAATTGAAAAAAGAGTCCTCCACTGGCGTCAATACATAATTGGATTTGAAATAATAATTATGATTCTAGTGGCCATGATTCCAGAAAGTCTAAATAATTTGGCTAACGCCCTTTTATCCTTTTCTTGTGCCATGCAAGTTTATTCCTTTAAAAAAATTTATGGACTTAACTTTGCCACAACTATGTGCATAGGGAACCTAAGATCAGCAACAGAAAATCTTTCTAAGTATCATATAACTAAGCAAGATGTTTATCTTGAAAATGCAAAAAAATATTACACAGTTATCCTTATCTTTGGATTGGGAGCAGCCCTTGGCTACTTGACTTCTAAAGGCTTGGGAATAAAATCAATATTAATTGCAGCGGGACTTTTGGCAATTTCCTTTTTTATACTATTTCTAGAAGAAGGTTTAAAGTCTTAAGTTTATGAAATTTATAAAACTAAGTTTATTAAAGATCTATTAATATTTATTCAAAAATTGTTTATAATCAAAAAAAGATTCTAAGTTATATACTATTTCACAAATATGATTTATTAGAGGATTCAAAACCAAGATAGGCCTTAAGAGATAAGAGACTTTTTGTTAACTCTGTTCACTATCAAGCCATTGACAAGTTGGGAATAGGATTTAAGCTAGCAGCGAAGTCTCAAGACAATATTTTTGAAACATTTGAGACGATAAATGACGAACATAATATTATTAGAGTCCAATGGAATATTGAAACTTTATTTTATGTGATGAAGCTAGTATAAACTTGTTTATAAATTTTATAAGAAAAAGTGAAAATTAATTTTAAGTCTGAGTTTTTAACTCAGGCTTTTTTATATTTAAAATACTTTAGACTGATAGGGGTTAAAATGAACAAAGGATTATACTTTTTAAAATCTTAAAAAAACATTTTATAAAATATTATTAAATACAAAAATTTATTTAAGACTATATTGTAGTAATACAGAGGCTTATAAAACTTTTAAAAGATAATAAAATTTTAAAAGCAATACTCTAATTGCAAAAATATTGTATTTTTTATTTACAAAACATGAAAATTAATTCATATTTCCATTGTATTTTGCCATTTAATGTGATAAAATCTCTTTAATTTATAAACCAATATTAAATAAATTAGAAGAGGTGTAAAAAATGAAAAAATTTAAAGGGTTTATGGGTATCATGCTTTTAATGCTTGTTGCATTGGCATTCACTGGTTGTCAAAAAGTTGACAACGGAGCTGCAAAGGAAGAAGGAGAAGCTTCCACAACTGCAGATGCAGGAGTAAAGGCAAAGTTTGAAACTCTAAAAGAAGGCGAAGAATATCACATTGGAATCGTAACTGGTACTGTATCTCAAGCTGAAGATGAGTTCCGTGCTGCTGAAAAGGCAATTGAACTTTATGGTTCTGCTGATGAAGGCGGAATTATTAAACACGACACTTATCCAGACAGATTTGAAGCTGAACAAGAAACTACAATTTCTAAAATTGTAGCTATGGCAGACGACCCTCAAATGAAGGCTGTCCTTGTTAACCAATCAGTTCCAGGAACTGTTGCAGCTTTTAACCAAATTAGAGAAAAAAGACCTGATATCATTCTTGTAAACTTAGTTGCTCAAGAAGATACAGTAATGGTTGAAAATGCATCTGACCTTGTAATGGATGCTGACAACGTATCTAGAGGATACAGAATTATAGCTGCTGCTAAGGAAATGGGAGCTACTAAATTTGCTCACATCACATTCCCAAGACACATGTCTATTGAACTTCTAGCTCTTAGACGTGCAATCATGGAAGAAGCTTGTAAGGACCTAGGACTTGAATTTATTTCATTAAACGCACCAGATCCTACAACTGATATTGGTGTTCCAGGAGCACAACAATATATAGCAGAAAACATCCAACCATGGATAGACAAATACGGTAAAGACACTGCTTTCTTCTGTACAAATGACGCCCACACTGAACCACTACTTAGAGGTGTTGCAGCTGGTGGAGCAATCTTTGTAGAACAAGACTTACCATCTCCAATTATGGGTTATCCTAAGGCATTCTCAGTAGACATCCAAGATATGGCTGGAGACTGGAAGGCAATTAACGAAGCTGTTGAAAAGGCAGTTATCGAAAAAGGTGGCGACAAGAGAATGGGTACTTGGGCATACTCTCTAGGTTATTCACTAACTCTTGGTGCTGTTGACCACGTAATGGAAGTTCTTAAGGGTGAAGGCGAACTTCTTAACCAAGAACAAATTCTTGCTGCTATTCAAAACTACACTGAAGGTGCAAACTGGATGGCTGAAAACTATATAGACAGAGCTACTGGAGAAACTAAAGAAAACCACTTCTTACTAGCTCAAGACACTTATGTATATGGTAGAGGTTACCTAGGTATGGATAAGGTTGACGTTCCTGAAAAATATCTAAACCTAAATGTTGACTTAGACGCTATCAAGGAAGCACAAGAATCAGCAGAAGGACAAGCTGAATAAAATAATATTTATATATTATTAATTAATAAGTAAATATCTTATTGAACAAATTAAAGTCAACGGGCTACCGTTGATTTTAATTTTATATTATGAAGATGGAGGGATTTTGTTGACAAACAGTTTACTTGAAGTCAAGAATGTCAGCAAGAGTTTTGGCGAAAATACCGTCTTAAAGGATGTTAACTTCTCTCTCAATAGGGGAGAAATTTTGGGACTTGTTGGAGAAAATGGTGCCGGCAAGTCAACTCTAATGAATATAATTTTTGGAATGGAAGTTATAAGAGAGACAGGCGGTTATAACGGTGAAATTTATTTTGACGGAAAATTAATTGACTTTAAAAACCCAATTGACGCCTTAAATGCAGGCATAGGAATGGTACATCAAGAATTTAGTTTGATCCCTGGATTCACTGTTGCAGAAAATATTACTCTAGACATGGAAGAAACTAACTCTTCTGTAATATCAAAGGTTTTTGGTAAAAAATTAGAAAGTATTGATGCAAAGGAAAATTTAAAAATTGCAGGTAAATCATTAGATACTTTAGAGGTTAAAATTGATACTAATGCTCTTGTGTCTGAAATGCCTGTAGGTCATAAACAATTCATTGAAATTGCAAGGGAAATGACAAGGAAAGATGTTAAATTAATTATTATGGATGAGCCAACAGCAGTTCTTACTGAAACTGAAGCTAATAACCTAACAGATTCCTTAAGAACTTTGGCAAATCTTGGAATTTCTATAATTTTCATCACTCATAGACTTCGTGAAATCACTAGTGTATGTGATCAAGTTGTTGTCCTAAGAGATGGTGAAATAATAGAAGATAGAAAAAATGAAAACCTATCTATTGAAGAAATAGCCGAATGGATGGTTGGAAGAGATGGAGAAAAGAAGCTAGCTAAAGAAAGACTTGTTAAGAACCTAGATTCAAATGACCATATTATGGAAATTGAACATCTATGGGTGGATATGCCAGGTGAAGCTGTATATGATGTTAACCTTTCAGTTGTTAGGGGTGAAATCCTAGGTATTGCTGGTCTTGCTGGTCAAGGAAAGCTTGGTATACCTAATGGGATCCTTGGAACTTATCCTGTAGGTGGTAAAATCACATACAATGGAAAAGAATTAAAACTTGGAGATACCCTAGATATTTTGAGAAATAAGATTGCCTTTGTATCAGAAGATAGAAGGGGAGTTGGACTTCTATTAGAAGAGCCAATTTTTTGGAATATTGCCTTTAATGCAATGCAGGTTCAAGAAAAATTTATTAAAAAAGTTTTAGGTTTCAAATTTAGAGATGAAGCAAAGATGAAGGAATTATCTGATGAATATATAAAATCTCTTGCCATTAAGACTACAGGATCTCATCAAAAGGCAGGAAACCTATCAGGTGGTAACCAACAAAAAGTTTGTCTTGCCAAGGCCTTTGCCATGGAACCAGAACTTCTATTTGTATCAGAACCAACTAGGGGTATTGATATAGGTGCTAAAGAACTTGTTCTTGATGCCTTAAAGGAATCTAATGAAAAAGACGATACAACAATTGTTATGGTTTCATCAGAACTTGAAGAACTTAGAAGTATTTGTGACAGGATAGCTGTTATATGTGAAGGTAAAATCGCTGGCATCTTACCAGCAAGTGCTGATCCTACAAACTTTGGACTTCTAATGAGTGGGGAAGGAGAGCTTGGAAATGACTAAAAAGAAAAGTTTAATACAACAAATTGGAATACCAAGGCTTATTATTGCAGTTTTCTTGTTAATATTATTCATTGCTGCTCCTTTTGCTGGTGTTTCTCTTAGAGACTCAGCACAAAACGTTCTTTCAAGATTTGGAATGTTCTCAGTTTTAGTCTTATCCCTAGTGCCTATGGTACAATCTGGATGTGGACTTAACTTTGGTATCCCAATTGGAGTTGTTGCAGGAATACTAGGAGGAGTAACATCTATTGAATTTGGTTTCAAAGGTTTTGCAGGAATCTTTATTGCAATGATATTCGCTGCTCTTATTGCTATAGTATTTGGATTTTTCTACGGAATTTTATTAAATAGGATTAAGGGCGATGAGATGCTTATTGCTACTTATGTAGGTTATTCTTTCACAGCCTTTATGTGTATAGCTTATTTGATTCTTCCATATAAGAATCCTGTTTCTGTACTAAGTTATTCTGGTAGGGGACTTTCACAACAAGTTCCAGTTGCAGACTATTGGATGAAGTCCAAGGTATTAGAAAATGGAACAAGGATAACAGAAGGTCTTTTAAACAACTTCTTATCTATCAGCATACTTGGAGTTAGGATTCCAGTGGGAATGTTTTTAATTTTTGCTCTTATGGCCTTTATTGTTTGGGCCTTCTTTAAGACAAAAACAGGTACAGCAATGACAGCTGTTGGTTCTAACCCAGAATATGCAAGAGCATCTGGAATTAATATTAACAGGGTGAGGTTAGTTTCTGTAATATTCTCTACAGTACTTGCTGCAGTTGGAATTATTATATACCAACAATCCTATGGTTTTATCCAACTTTACCAAGCGCCGCTTGCCTTTACCTTCCAAACAGTAGCAGCCCTACTAATTGGTGGTGCAAGTATTAACAAGGCATCTATTCCAAATGTTATAATTGGTACATTTTTATTCCAAGGTGTAATTACACTTACTCCTACTGTTATAAATGGTGCACTAAATATAGATATTTCAGAAATACTAAGAATGATAATCACAAATGGAATGATAATTTACGCACTTACAAGGAGGAGTAAAGATGAATAAAAAATTTAATTTTAAAGAATTTTTATACAGATTTATGGTTCCAATTTTGTTTATAATTATAGTTGTGGCTGGACTTATAATTGCCAAACCACCACTTTCTTATATAACAAATGAGCTTTCAAAGAGAATGGTAAGAAATACCTTCTTAGTACTTTCTCTTATCATTCCCATCATAGCTGGTATGGGAATCAACTTTGGTATTCCTCTAGGAGCTATGGCAGGACAAATAGGAATTATCTTTGCCCAAGACTGGGGATTCACTGGAGCAACAGGACTTCTTATAGCTGCCCTTATTGGTACTCCAATTGCAATCCTACTTGGACAATTCTCAGGTAGAGTCCTTAATAGGGCAAGAGGTAGAGAAATGATCACATCAATGATGCTTGCCTTCTTTATCCTTGGCTGGTACATGTTATTCCTACTTTACTTCTGCGGAACTATAATTCCAATGAGAACTAAGTCCATGGTCCTTTCAGCAGGTTACGGTATTAAAAACTCTATTACCCTAGCATCTGCTCAAGGCTTTGACAACATTCTAAAGTTCAGAATCAACATTCCTATCACTGCTAAGCACCAAATTCTTTTTGATGTTCCAGTAGTTACTCTTGCAATAATCGCTCTACTTTGCCTATTTATCGTTTGGTTTAGAAATACAAAACTTGGCCACGACATGAAGGCAGTTGGACAAGATCAATTTGTTGCACAAAACGCAGGAATGAATTCAGATAAGATAAGAATTGCATCAATTGTTATGTCAACAGTTCTTGCTTGCTACGGACAAATTATATATCTACAAAACATTGGTACTCTTGCAACTTATGCAGGTCAAGACCAAGCAGCTCTTTATGCAGCAGCATCAATCCTTGTTGGTGGTGCCTCTGTATCAAAGGCTTCAATACCAAATGTTATCTTAGGTACAGCCCTTTTCCACTTAATGTTTATAGTTCTTCCACAAGCGGGAAGAGTTTTAACAGGAGATGCCATGATGGGTGAATACTTTAGAACATTTATCTCTTACGGAGTTGTAACTCTTGCACTTATACTTCACGCTTTCGAAAGAAAGAGAGAGCTTGATGCAAATAGGTTAAAGTTAAGAGAAGACAAGATAAAAGATGGAAATAAAGTAGCAGAATAAAAATAAATTTATTAAAAATAAAAATTGCTCCACATAATAGTGGGGCAATTTTTTGTGTAAAATTTTAAAACTATGAATTTGAATTTAAATAAAACTCAAAGAAAAGTCTTAAGTTAATTTTAAATTATAAAGTGAATTCAAAATTATAAACAAGTAAAATTTATAAATTAGTTTATAAAACAAAATCAGTTAAAAATTAAAGATTAATAAAAACATGTTTTTTAATTTTACAGATTAAATAAAAATTATTAATTTAAATAATTAAGCTTGTCTAATAATAATTTCAAATAGATAAATAATCTAAAAAATATTAATTTAAAAAATAAATTTTTAAAAATACTTGTAATAAATTATATTTCTACATATTTATTATTTTCCATAATAAAGGGAGGAGCAACCTCTGGATCAAGATAGTCCCTGTACTTTTCTTTCAAATACATATAGGCATCTTCCTTCTTAGAGAACTTTACTGCTTGGTAGGGCTCTTCAAAAGAAATCTTTTCTAAGAATAAATAGCCATCATCTAAAGGAAGGAGGACTCCAACGTGACCAATAAATAGGTAGTCGCCATCTAAGTTGTCGTGAAGTACTACTGATAGCATGTTTACATCTTCTGGAAAGTCAACTTTTGACAAAAATTCTTCCATTACTTTGGCATGAACTTTTGGGTCTTTAGAAGATGAAGTCTTCACTCTTGAAAATAATTTATAAAAATTTTCTAAGTTCTCATCATTAAATAAATTTAAATCTTTTAAAGCTTCCTTATCCATGAAAAGCATCTCATCATCAATATCCATATCATCTTTTATGGACAAGTCATCTTTTAATAGTAAAAAAGAATTTATCCTACAATTTGTGTCAGTATACTTGTGGCTTATAGATGATCTCTTGTCTATAATTTCTCCAGTCTTATCTATCTTAGAAGTCCTTTCAAAGTCACCAGTAAGCAAATCTTTTGGGATTTCTTTGTTGTAGTCAATAACAAGGTCCACAAAGGAGTATGCAACACTTTTATTTAAATTCTTTTCTATAATAGACCTAACAAGATCAAGTGAGGTATCATTATTCATATTTGATATGAGATAATCTTTCTGTTCATTTTTATCAAGCTCATTTACTTCAATCTTAGTCTTATTATCTTCAATTTTATTATCTTTATTTTTATTTCCACATCCTGATCCTATAAGAGTCAGACATGTGAGAATTATTAGTGATTTTACTTTCATTTTTCCTCCAAAAAATATTTTCTCTGCTATTATACAATAGAAATTTAAAATTGAAATTTAAAAATAAAAAATAATTTAAACTTGAAAATATAATATAAATATCAGGCCCTTATCCAGGGTCTTTTTTAAAATAAAAATAAAAAAAACTTGAACTTTGTTCAGAAAAGTATTATTATATCTTTTGCAAAGATGAACAACGTTCAGTTATTAATAAAAGTTTAGAAGGAGGTAAAAATGACGTCTCAAGATAAAAGAAAAGAGAAAGAAAATAAAATCTCAGAAGCTGCTATGTCTTCCTTTAGAGAAAAGGGGATAGAAGTTACTTCTATAAGAGATATTATGAGCAGAACTGATTTAGGTCTGGGAACTTTTTATCTTTACTTTAGAGATAAAAAAGATCTGGAGCAAAGAATAGTCCTAGATATAATGACGGAGCTCTTTTATGAAGCTGAGTCCACTTGTGTGGATAGTGATCCAAAGAAGAGATATATTTCTTTTATAAATTATATAATTGACCACTTAGTGGAGGATCCTCTTGAGTTGCAACTTTTTTCAAACAACTTAAACTGGGCTCTTTATGCAAAGATAGAAAATGATGATAGGTATAAAGAAGCAGACAATAACCTTCAATTTATTTTAAATAAGTATTCAAGCTTATTTAATGATGAATTATCAGAGTCTGAAAGATTATTTATCTTGTCAATAACGATTCATATAGTTCTTTCAACTTGTGAATCAGCTTTAATGCCAGACTCGGTTCTTAGTATTGAAGAAATGAAGCCTGCTTTGTACAAAATCGTAGACAGAATATTTAGATAAAGGAGTAGAATGAAAAAATTTACAAAATTTATTTCACACAGACCTAAGTTTGTACTCTTAGTCATGACCTTACTTTTGATCCCCTCATTTATTGGCTACAAGCTGACTGGAGTAAACTATGACATCTTATCCTATTTGCCTCAAGACTTAAAGTCAACCCAAGGTCAAAAAATCTTGGATGAAGACTTTAAAAATGCGGCCACAGGTATGTTAATTTTAGAGGGAAGCGACCATGATGCAGAGGTCTTGCGAGAGAAAATACTTGAGATAGACGGGGTTGAAGATGTAATTTCAAAATCTTCTACTGTAGGAGATATGATTCCCAGCGAATTTTTGCCAGATGAGGTAAAAGATATTTTTTATGCTGATGGATCCACTCTTATGATAGTAAAGTTTAGTGAATCATCATCTTCCTTGACCACAATGTCAGCTATAGATGAAATTAGAAAGATTGAGTCAAATCAAAAATACCTAAGTGGGATTTCTTCACTTGTTAAGGATACTAAGGACTTAATTGACAAGGAAACACCAATTTATGTTGGACTTGCAGTGGCTCTTGGACTAATAATTTTGTCCTTAACAAATGAATCAACTATAGTTCCATTTGTATTCATGCTCACAATAGGTTATGCAGTCTTGTATAACTTTGGGACAAATTTATTCTTGGGAGAGATTTCTTACATTACCAAGGCCATAGCAGCTGTTTTGCAGCTTGCTGTTACCATGGATTATTCAATCTTTCTCTATCATAGGTATGTTGAAGAAAAACAATATTATGATACAAAATATGATGCTATGGATGTTGCAATCCAAGAGACAATTTCATCTCTTTTTGCATCATCACTTACTACTTTTGCAGGATTTATTGTCCTAATAGCAATGAGATTGGGCTTAGGTAAGGATATTGGTTTAGTAATGAGTAAAGGGGTCCTAATAGGCCTAATCTCAACTGTAACAGTCCTTCCAGCAATGCTTCTCATGGTTGAAAATTTAGTAAATAAATACAACCACAAGGTTATGCTGCCAAGTTTTGATAAATTATCAGACTTTAACATTAGGCACAAGAAAACTCTTTTCTTTGTTGCTATAGGATTATTTATTCCAGCAATTTATGGATCATTGAACACAAAGCTCTACTACAACTTAGACAGGTCCTTGCCTCAAGACCTAGATTCTATAGTGGCCCTCAACAAGATGAAGAAGGACTACAACATGGCAAGTACCCATTTTATAGTGGTAAAAGATGATTTATCAAATTCTAATCTAGAAGGTTTAATCAGTGATCTAAAGGGAATTGAAGGTATAAACTCTGTTCTAAGTATAAGCTCAGTAACAGGGGTCACTGTTCCTAGCGAATTCTTGCCAGACAAACTTCAAGATAACTTTAGCAAGAATGGTTACCAAATGATCATGGCAAACTCTGAGTTTCAAACAGCATCACCTGAAGTGAAAAGACAAGTTGCACAAATGAAAGAAGTAATAAATGAACATGACGAGGAAGGTTACCTAACTGGTGAAGCGGTTTTAACGGATGACTTAACAGTAATATCTGACAGGGACTTTAAAATAGTAAATATTATTTCTATTTCAGTAGTATTTTTAATTATTGCCCTTGTATTAAAGTCTATTGGCTTTCCAATAGTTTTAATTGGAGCAATTGAACTTGCCATACAAATAAACATGGGAATTCCTTTTTACTTCAACCACACAATACCATTTATTACTTCAATAATAATTGGTGTTATTCAGCTTGGATCAACTATAGATTATTCAATACTTTTGACAGATAGGTTTTTAGCAGAATACAAAAAGTCCAAGGACGTAGATGGATCTTTAAAAATTGCTGTTAAAGAAACTTCAAAATCAATTGTAACCTCAGCCCTATCCTTTATGGCGGCAACAATTGGTGTAGGTATATATTCTAAGATGGAAATTGTGTCAACAATTTGTACTTTTTTAGCAAGGGGTGCCATTATAAGTATGCTTGTAATCATACTTTTACTACCTGCTATTATTTCAATTAGTTTTCCTTTCATTAAGAAGACTACAAAAAACTTAGATTAAATTATTAAAAGGAGAGAAAAATGAATAAAAATTTTCAAAAGGGAGTTATTTCCCTTGTCCTATCTTCTATGATATTAACTAATACTGCCTTTGCAGCATCAGAAATTATAAATAAAAGTGAAACAGTTTATGTCCTAAAGAAGGATGATAAAATTACAGATAAGACTGTTTCAGTTTGGCTAAACTCTGAAGATAATATTAAGGGAAAGGACAAGTCAAACTTAAAAAATGTAAAGAACTTAAAGACAGATGAAATGATAAAAAATGATTCAGGATATATTTATTGGGACGAAGATGTTAAGGACATCTACTACCAAGGTAAGAGTGAAAAAGACCTTCCAATAGATGTAAAGATCGATTACTATCTTGACGGAGAAAAAATCGAAAACTCTGATTTAAAGGGTAAGTCTGGTCACTTAAAAGTTGTCCTATCAGCAGAAAATAAAAACTATGCTATAAAGAGAATTGCTGGCAAAAAGCAAAGAGTATATGCACCCTATACCCTAATGGCAGCTATGGCCTTTCCACAAGAAGTAGCTTCTAATATTGAAACAGATGATGCAAAAGTGGCAAAAGATGGAAAAAATGAAATGGTGACAACAATTTTAACACCAGGCCTAAGAGAAAACTTTGAAACTATTCTAGAAGAAAGGCAAATGGAAGACTTCAAGAGCCAGGCAACAATAGAAATGGACGTTAAGGACTACAAACCTGTTGAAGCATATATTGTTATTTCCAATGAACTATTCCAAAACGAAGCTGACCTAGATACTATTGACAAGTTAAGAGATGGAATTAAGGAACTAGAAGATAATTCAAAAAAATTGGTAGATGCTTCTTCAAAATTATCTGATGCCCAAGGCGAATTAAATGACGGTATCTCAGAAATGGGAGATGGATCTGTTAAATTAAAGGACGGTTCCAAGGAACTTTATGAAAAGTCTGGAGAGTTTGAAGACAAAATTGATGAAGTTATTGATAAGGTTGAACCGATTCCAGGTGCAGCACAAGAAATGTATGAAGGTGGAAGCAAATTAACTTCTGGTATCACTGACTACACTTCTGCAGTTGGCAAGATGAATGAAAAAACTGGAGAAATGAAAGATGGGGCAAGAAAGCTTCACGATGGTTCAGTGGAACTTGACAATGGAATTGGAAAATTAAAAGACGCAACAACACAACTTAGAGAAGGTTCAAGCAAGCTTAGCAAGATTGATGAGATGAAGGAAGAAGCCTTAAAGAAACTATCTGAATTAAAAGCTGGGATAGAAAAACTATCAGCTGGTGCAGACAAGGTTGATGCTGGTGCAAGTAAGGCACTTGAAAGCTCAAAGGAGCTTGCAGCAGGTCAAGATAAGTTTAATAGCAACTTCCAACAATTAAATGATAAGGTTCAAGGAATGGAAGTTCCAAAACTTCCTGATCTTGGAAATATAAATGTTGAGGGAGACCTTCAAAAGATTGGTGCATCTGCTCAATCAGTAGGTGCTTCAGCAAGAGACATTGGACAAGCAATTCAAATGTTAAAAGAAGCAAATGTTGACAATAATCCACAAATTAACCAAGCTATTGCTGTTTTAGGAGATTGTCTTGGAGATTTAAGTAAAGATGCACAAACGATTGGTGGATCAGCCCAAAATGTGGGAGCACAACTTCAAGCTTTAAAGGGTTTAAGTGGAATGGCAGGGCAACTACAAGGACTAGAACAATTAAAAGGAGGCATGAATCAACTTGCTGTAGCATCAGAAAAATTAAATGCAGGTACAAGTCAGCTTCCTGGAGGACTTGAACAACTACAAGCAGGAACATCAGAACTTGCAAGTGGAGCAAGACAAATTGATGGAGAACTTGGAAAGGCAATGACTGAAGCAGCTTCAAAACTTGATACATCACAACTTATGAAACTTTCTGACTCACTTGTTAAACTTGATGATGCAACTACAAAATTAAAAGACGGTTCATCAAAACTAAGAGAAGGAACAGAGCAAAGTGAAGAAGGTATAAATAAATTTACAGATGCAATCACAGAACTTGATTCCAACTCTGGCAAGTTAAATGACGGTGCAAGCGACTTAACAAGTGGTCTTTTAGAATTTAGAGACAAATCTAAGGACTTCAAAGAATTCCCAAGACTTAAGACAGAAGGGATTGTGCCAATGAGAGATGGAATTAAAAAACTTGACGATGGTATCATTGACTTAAGTGCTGGTGCTTTTAAACTAAAAGATGGAAGCAACCTAATTGACGATAACATGAGAATCTTCGCAGAAAAGCTTCAAGAATTTAAACAAAAGGGAATTGACGAGCTTGACAGAAAGACAGAAGAACTTCCAGAATTTAAAGAAACTGTAGACGCCATGTTAGAACTTTCAAAAGGCGACAACTCCTTCACAGGAACTAATGAAGGCTTTGATACAAAATACAGAATTATTGAAAAAATAAAATAAGAGTGAACTTTTATTTTAAATGGGTAAGTAATTTATAAGGACATTTAAAATAGGAGGTTATTATGGAAGTTAAGAAAGGTAGAAACTGTTATTATATAGGTGAAAACGAAAATAATTACAAGGGAATCTTGACTTATGAAGATAAGGGCGATGTAATTGATGCTCAACACACTATTGTGAAGCCAGAATTTGGTGGACAAGGACTAGCAGGTGAACTTGTAAAACAACTTGTAGAAGATGCAAGAAAAGAAAATAAAAAGATTTTAGGAACTTGTTCTTACGTAGAAAAGAAACTTGAATCAAGTGACTATGATGATGTAAGAGCATAAAAAAAGAAGATGGGGCGACCCATCTTCTTTTAATGCAAAAAATTATTATCTTTTAATAAAATTTTATTTAAAATATAACTTCATATCGCCATCTTGAATTAGGCCTTTCCTGTAGAGGACTTCGTAGATGACAAAAGTAACGAGACCAGGCAAAATTATATGCATAAGTAAAATTATTCCCAAAAGTTTCATAAAAGGAACATCTGGCATGGCAGTAAAGGTTGAAATTTGTCCAACAAGTCCACTAGTTCCCATACCTGAACCAAGGGGAGTGTTCTCTAGCTTAAATACCATTGTAGACACTGGTCCTAGGATTGCTGATGAAAGTATTGGCGGGATGATTATAAGAGGTTTTCTCACAATATTTGGCATTTGTAACATTGAAGTTCCAAGTCCTTGGGCCACAAGTCCTTCCACCTTGTTGTCACGATAAGACATAACTGCAAATCCAACCATTTGACAACAACAACCAATAGTTGCAGCCCCACCAGCAAGGGATGAAAGTGAAAGCATCATTGATAGGGCAGCAGATGAAATTGGAAGGGTCAAGACAATACCCACAACAACTGATACAATTATTCCCATAAAGAAGGGTGCCTTATTTGTTGCATTAATAATAATTGCTCCCAAGAGATTCATGAAGTTGCCAATATAAGGCCCAACAAAATTTGCAACGAAAACTCCAGTTAAAACTGTAATGGCAGGAGTGACTATAATATCTATTTTTGTTCTCCTGCTGACAAGCTTACCGAACTCAACAGCCACTATAGTTGCAATATAAACACCCATGGGACCTCCAAGGTCGTTGCCAGCAATTCCAACAACAGTTGCCGCATAGACAACAAGACTTGGTGCACCCATAGCTGTGGCAATGGCAACTGCAATAGCAGGTCCCGTTGCCTTTTGAGCAAGAGGCCAAAGGACATCAGTCAAAAACAAAATATTAAAGGACTTGCCAATAGTATTTAAGATTGTACCAACTAGAAGGGTTGCAAAAAGACCAAAGGCCATGGCACCAAGGGCATCTATAAAATATAATTTTGCCTTTCTATTTATAAAGCTAGAGAAAGATTTTTCCTTATTACTCATCATATTCTCCTTACAATATTATCAAGCTTGTACTTTGGAACAACATAGTTTTCATCATCGTCTAGGTAATATGATTGGTCCTCTTCTAAATCAATTTCTTTTATGGAAGACTCAAGCTTTGGATAGCCAAAAGCCACAACAAGACTACAAGTATATCTATCGTCATAAGATAAGATTTCACGCATCTTATCATCAACAATGCTTCCGATAATGCAAGATCCAATGCCTCTTTCTGCAGCAGCAAGAGTCAAATTAGAAATCACAAGTCCTTGGTCAACTCCATCGAATTTTAATTTCTTTTCCTTGTCACTTAAGATGGCAATAAAATAAACAGGTCTTTCACCTTCCTTAGGCCTGCCAGCACCATTGGGAAGGGAAGCAGCCCATTTTGTGTTATCAAAAATCTCTAAGACTTTTTCTTTGCTTTCAACAGAGATAAATCTTAAGAATTGTCTGTTGTTTGCACAAGAAGCAAACTTAATAGAAGATAAAATTCCATCAATATCTTCTTTAGTAAGCTCTCTTTCTTCATCAAACTTTCTGTAAGATCTTCTCCACTCTAATAATTTTTCTAAATTCATAATTCCTCCATTTGCAATAAATATCTTCTTGTTAATTTTATATTTTACAACAAAAAAAGAATTTATCAATTAAAGGATTAAATAGATGATAAAAAATTTAAAATAGGGTATAAATAATTCAGTAGGAAAACGAAGGATTTTCTAAAAAAACATTTTTAAATTTTATTAAAAATATTGTGAAAATGTTTTGACACTTTAGTAAAGTTGTTGTATACTTTAATTATTGTATACCGACTTGGTGTATCTTTTGTTTTTAACTAATAAAGTATCTAATACTTTAATTATCTTTAATCTTAAAAGGAGGAAAATATGTCAAATATGTACAAGACAACTGCTGAACATGAAGCCCTTCGTAAGGCTATCAGAGAATTTGCAGAAGCAGAAATCAAGCCATTATCTTTTGGACTTGATCAAAACAACGAATTTCCAGAAGAAATAATCAAGAAGATTGGCGAAAACGGTTGGATGGGTCTTCCATACTCAGAAGAAGAAGGTGGAGCAGGTAAGGATGTTATTTCCTATGCTATCGCTGTAGAAGAACTTTCAAGAGTAGACGCTGGTGTTGGTGTTGTATTATCAGCTCATACTTCACTAGGATCTTATCCAATCCAAGCTTTTGGTACTAAAGAACAAAAGGAAAAATATTTAAAACCTCTTGCTCAAGGTAAAAAACTTGGTGCTTTTGGACTTACTGAACCAAATGCTGGTTCTGATGCAGGTGGTACAGAAACTACTGCAGTTCTTGAAGGAGATCACTACATCCTAAATGGTAACAAGATCTTCATCACAAACGCTCCAGCTGCTGATACTTATGTAGTATACGCAGTAACTACACCAGGAATTGGTACTCACGGAATTTCTGCTTTCATAGTAGAAAAAGGATGGGATGGATTCACATTTGGAGATCACTATGACAAATTAGGTATTAGATCTTCAACTACTGCTGAACTTCAATTTAACAATGTTAAGGTTCCAAAGGAAAACTTACTTGGTAAAGAAGGTCAAGGATTTAGAATCGCAATGCAAACACTTGACGGTGGTAGAATTGGTATCGCATCACAAGCACTAGGTATTGCACAAGGCGCTTATGAAGCTGCACTTGCTTATGCAAAAGAAAGAGTTCAATTTGGTAGACCAATTGCTCAACAACAAGCAGTTGCATTCAAGATTGCAGATATGGCTACAAAAATCAGAGCTGCAAGACTTATGGTTTATTCAGCTGCTGAAATGAAACAAAATCACGAAAACTACTCAATGGAAGCTGCAATGTGTAAGACAGTTGCATCTGAAGTTGCTATGTGGGTTGTTAACGAAGCTCTTCAAATCCACGGTGGTAATGGATACCTAAAGGGCATGGACGTAGAAAGATTCTTCAGAGATGCTAAGATCACAACAATCTATGAAGGTACTTCTGAAATCCAAAGAGTTGTAGTTGCAAGTCACCTTATTGGTAAAGCTCCAAAGAAAAAAGGTAGAGCTGCTGCATTAGATAAAAAAGCTGGCCCTATCACTGGAGATAGAAAAAGAGAAATTATAAAAGCAGACACAGCTGAGGAAGCTGTTGATATACTAGTTAAAAACCTTAAGAAAGATGGATATGACTTCTCTGTAGGTATTGATATTGATACTCCTGTTTACGACGCTGAAAGAGTTGTTTCAGTAGGTAAGGGAATCGGTGGAGAAGAAAACATGGATATGGCTAGAGAGCTTGCTCACGCAGCAGGTGCAGCACTTGGTTCTTCAAGACCAGTTGCAGAAACTCTAAAACTTGTTCCACTTGAAAGATACGTTGGTATGTCAGGACAAAAATTCAATGGTAACCTATATATCGCATGTGGTATTTCAGGAGCCAGCCAACACTTAAAGGGTATTAAAAATGCATCAACAATTGTTGCAATCAACAAAAACGCAGGTGCTCCAATCTTTAAGAACTGTGACTACGGTATAGTTGGAGATATGTTCGAAATCATGCCACTTCTTGCTGAAGCATTAGGAACTGGCGAAAAAGAACCAGCACCTCCAATGAAAAAAGTTAGAAGATCTAAACCTAGAAAATTAGCGCCTAACTACAAAGTTATGGTATGTCCAGGCTGTGGATACGAATACGATCCAAATTACGGAGATCCAGAAGGCGAAATCGATCCAGGTACAGATTTTGACAAGCTACCAGACGATTGGACATGTCCAGAATGTCAAGAAGAAAAGCAAAACTTTATTGAAGCTGATTTCCCAGCAGATAGAAAATAAAGGAGGATATAATGTATACAGTTAGAAAAGTCACAGATGATCTTTACTATGTTGGTGGAAATGATCATAGACTAGAATTATTTGAAAATATATTCCCTATACCAGAAGGAGTAACATATAATTCATATTTACTAAAAGACGAAAAAAACGTACTATTTGATACAGTTGACTGGTCAATTGTAAAAGATTATTTAGAAAATATAACTGAAGTTCTTGATGGAGAAGACCTAGACTATCTAGTAATTCACCACTTAGAACCAGACCACGCTGCAGCTATTGACGAAATCATCTTAAGATATCCAGATGTAAAAGTTATAGCAAGTGAACAAGGATTTGAATTCATGCGTCAATACGGATTCCACGTACCTGACGAACAATCAATCATTGTTGCTGAAGGAGACACAATTTCCTTTGGTAAACACGAATTCGTATTCTTAGAAGCACCAATGGTTCACTGGCCAGAAGTACTTGTATCTTTTGATACAACTGACGGAGTACTATTTGCAGCTGATGCTTTCGGTACTTTCGGTACACTAGACGGAAAACTATTTGCTGATGAAGTTAACTTCGAAAGAGATTACCTTGACCCAGCAAGAAGATATTTAACAAATATCGTTGGTAAATACGGTCCATTTGTACAAGATGTTCTTAAAAAAGCAGCAACTGTAGATATTAAATATATCTGTCCACTTCACGGACCAGTTTGGAGAGAAGACCTTGGATGGTTCATCGACAAATACGACAAATGGTCAAGATACGAACCAGAAGAAGAAGGCGTAATGATTGTTTACGCATCAATGTATGGCAACACAGAACGTGCTGCACAAGCTCTTGCATCAAGACTTTGTGACAAGGGAATGACTAATGTAGTAGTTCACGACGTAAGTAACACTCACATGTCTTACCTAATTGCAGACACATTTAAATACTCTCACATTGTAATTGCATCAGTAACTTACAACCTAGGTATTTATCCTGTAATGAAAAACTTCTTAATGGATCTAGAAGCTCTTAACGTTCAAAATAGAACTGTTGGTATCATCGAAAATGGTACTTGGGCTTGTACAGTTGGCGATAAGATTGAAGAATATATTGACGAAAATCTTAAGATGTTCGACGTACTTCCAGAAAGAGTTACACTTAACTCAGCTCTTAACAAGGCTAACGAAAACGACATGGAAGCTCTTGCAGATTCTATTATCGAATCAATGGCTAAGATTAGAGAAGTTAAGGCAAAATCAGCTAGCCAAGAATAAGCTTGCGAAAAGATTTGTTTTAAAAATATACAAAGAGGCTATATCACTTGATATAGCTTCTTTTTTTGTGAAAATTTAGGACTTGTGAAATGAAAATGTCTAAAAAGATAAGAGATAGAAATATAAACGGAAAAATTTTAGAAATAAAAAATTAAGAAAAAAATAGAATAAAAATAAAAATAAAAGATTAAAGAATAAAAAATCAGCCTAGGCTGAATATTCACTTCTCCTCATAAAACTTATCCTCAAAATAAAGAGGAGAGACTTGACCCAAGTATTCAAACTGGCTGATAAAATTATTTTCTAAACTTGTAACTTTTTTAAAAACAAAATAATGGTCCCTATCATCGGCAGAATTTTTAGAATTTAGGAGAAAATAAGGGTGACCTGTGGAAATCATGTGGAGAAGAAGGTCATCAGTCAAAAAAATTAAGGGGACACTAATATTTGAAAACTTATAAAAAGTCTCTTCAAAATTTTTGTAGTTAATAGAAAAATAATCAAATTGAAGAGAATTCTTTTCTAAGTCTTTCATAATTCCTCTGCAAGAACAATTTTAATAATATCCTCAAAATTAATATTTAGAGGATTATCTCCACTTAAATAAATACTCCCATCATAAATATCATTAATCCTGCCAAGATAAGGGTCTTGTCTCAAACTAGTAAAAACCAAAACCTCAAGATTATTTACATAAACCTGACTGATCAAAAGTATAATTTCCTTATTAGACATTTGAGAAGAAAAATCTATGACATCTCCCATGTGAGATAGGGCAGAAGTGTGCTCAGATATAAAAAATCCCATCCACTTTGCCATCCCCCTGTCCATGTATTCTCTAGCAGACTTAAAGGGCAAATAAGACCTATCAACCATACAAACACCTCCAAAATTATTCCAAACCATCCATGCCACCACAGTGACCACCAATTAACTTACTCCTTTCAATAACCCTAGAACCTTTCATTAGAGAAGTGGCCCTTTGAAGAGAAGTAAACCCAAACCTGTCCCTGATTTCATCAATGGTACGGTCAAGACTTTCTTCCCTCTCAATAGCCTCCACATCATCAAAAAAATCAAAAACAGTAGAAGACTGGTCCACCAAATTGTCATAAGAAACGCCGAGATTTCTAACGTCACCGCCCTCATACTTTTCCCTAAAAAGTTTAATAACTTCATCTTGTAAGACCCTAGTGGATTGGCTGGGCCTAATAGTCCTTCTTGCATGAATGGACTTTTTATTCTCTGAGTGAGAAAAACCAACATAAATGGCAACCACAGAAGCCTTCTTTCTAATACGTCTTATCCTAACAGCCACTTGCTCAGCAATCTCTGACAAGACAATCTCGATTTCATCTTGGGACTTGTAATCACGAGGGAGGACCTGGGAGTTGCCAAGACCCTTGGACTTAGACTTGTAAGGTCTTGTGACCTTGGACTCATCAACACCATTGGCATGAAACCAAAGCTGAAGACCAATTACCCCAAAGGATTTTTTTAAGACATCAGGATCATAGTTGGCAAGATCACGGATAGTGTAAATTGACATAGCATTGAGCCTTCTCTTGAGTCTAGATCCAATCCCCCAAAAATCACTTAAATCATCAATGGCCCAGACCTTGGACTCCACATCCTCATAGGACCAGTTGGCACGCATAGTGCGAGTCTTCTTGGCCTCATTATCAAGGGCAAGCTTGGCAAGAAGGGGGTTGGCATTGCTCATACCCACAGTAGAATAAAGACCAGCTCTCTCCCAAATATCCCTCTGAATCATAGAAGAAACAAGGTCCAACTTGTCATGCCTTGAAATACTTTTGTTAGGCACAAAATAATTTAAAGAATTAGTAAGATCAATAAAACCCTCATCAATAGAATAGGGAAGGATGTCCTCTCTGGGAGCATAATTTTGGAAAATTTTTTGGATTTTTAAATTTTCTTCAATATAAAGAGCCATCCTTGGCGGGACAATAAGAGTATTTTTTGCCCACTTTTCAATAAAATCAACATAAGACTTAGTGATCTCAATATTTTGTCTCCTGGCCTTTTCAAAACTAAACTTCCTAGTTTCCACGTCAAAGGGAAGCTCACTTGACCTTCCAACATTACTATTGCCATAGACACGTTTAAAGGTAGGAGAACTTGCAAGAATGAGGCCCTTAGAATTGCTAGACCTACTCATAACACAAAGGCAAGTAGTGAGAGGGTCCAAGTTCCTCTTGACACACTCAACACTGGCATAAAAAGACTTGATGTCCACAAAAGCAATATCAGATTTAGGTTCCAAAGAATAATCAATAAAAGTCATAAGCCACCTCGAGAAAAATCAAAGTAAATAAAAATGAATTTTAAAATAAATACATATTTAAACAGTAGTTCCAATTAAGTACATTTTAGAACATTTGACCTAAAAACACAAGTTCATAAAAATTATAAAGTCCTAGAAATTTATAAGACTATAAAAGTTAATGAAGTAGTAGAAATTAATGAAGTTATAAGAAATCATAAAGTCATAAAAATTTATGAACTTGTAAAAGCTAATAATTAAAAAAATACAAATCAAAATAGATTTGTGATAGGAAACAAATAAAAATTTATTTTGATTAGGGATAGAAATTATAATTTTATTAACATTCATGTGTTAAACTAGAATTATTAACAAATATAAAAACTGGAGGAGCTAATGAAGGGCGATGGTATCCAATTATTTTCTTATCTGGAAGGACCTAGTCATAGGTATATTATTCCTGTTTATCAAAGAAGATACGATTGGAAGATTGAAAACTGCAAACAACTTTATAATGATTTATTAAGACTAAGTAGGACGAAAGAAGGCAACCACTTTTTTGGAAGTATTGTATCTGATGTTGTAGGCGCTGGTTCTACTACTGAATATCACATTATTGATGGTCAACAGAGACTAACAACTGTTACTCTTCTTCTCCTGGCTATTGCCAAGCTAGTGGAAAAGGGTGAAGTTGAATCGAAAGAAACGGACTTAAATGATCAAATAATGGAAAGGTTCATTATTTCCAAGTGGGCCAAGGAAGGTGACAGGATAAAACTTATTCCTGTAAAGAGAGACAGGAAAGCACTCCATTCTTTAATTTTTGATGAAGAGGATGAGTATATTGAAAACTCTAACTTAACTATTAATTATAAGTATTTTTATGAAAGGTTAAAGAAGGACGCTCATCACATAGATGAAATTTATTCTGCGATTTTAAGACTTCAAGTTATCTCTATTACTTTGGAAAAGGGTGATGACGCTCAACTTATTTTTGAAAGTTTAAACTCTACTGGTCTCGCTCTTAGTGAAGGTGACAAGATAAGAAACTTTATTCTGATGAATTTACCTCTAGATGAGCAAAATAAATACTTTGAAAAATATTGGATAAAGATTGAGGACTTGACTAACAAAAAAATCGATAATTTTGTTAGAAATTATTTAAGTATAAAGACTTCTTCTGCCCCAACTATGGCTAAAGTTTATTTCGAGTTTAAAGAATATGTTAATAGGCACAATGATTCTTTGGAAGAATTACTTGAAGATATGTTAAGGTACTCTAAGTTTTATAAGAAGCTACTTGATGGAGAAAGTGGTTTTAATAACAAAGACTTAGATGCATCCATGTTTAATTTAAAGAAAATGGAAATTACTGTAACAGAACCCTTCCTAATGGAAGTTTTTAGCTTATATGACGATGAAAAATTAAGTCTTGATGATTTAATTGGAATCTATAAAACAATTGAAGCTTATTTATTTAGGAGAAATATTTGTAGTGTTGGAACTAATGCTTTAAATAAAATTTTCTTGAATTTAAACAAGGATATTATAAGGTATGATGGGTCTACAGATAATTATGTAGACAAATTAAAATATAACTTAATTAATAAGAGAGATTCTGGAAGGTTCCCTAAGGATGAAGAATTTTATGAGAACTTAAACAATAAAGAAATCTACTTGATGCGTGGCAGGTTTAAAAACTATTTATTTAATAAGATTGAAAACTATAATACTATTGAGACTAAGGATATTTATAATCACCTAGATGATGGGACTTACAGCATTGAACACATTATGCCGCAAAAATTAAATGATGATTGGTTTGAAGAGTTGGGTGACAATGCTGAAGAAATTCACGAAAGATGGATTCACAAGCTGGGCAATTTAACTATTACGGGCTACAACTCCGATATGGGAAACTCTTCTTTTAAGAAAAAGCGAGATGAAAAACGTGGCTTCAAAAAGAGTGGAATTAGGATGAATCAAGACTTGGCCCTATTAGACTCTTGGGGTGAAGATGAAATAGAAAAGAGGCACAGAGACCTTCTTGATCTTTCTGTTTATGAAATCTGGAAGTATCCTAGCACAGACTTTGAATTACAAAGAGAAGATGTGGAATATATTTCTTTAGCTGATGATGATTACGACCTTAAGGGAAAGAAGATTCTAAAGATTAATTTTAGGGGAGAAGAGTCATCTTTTAAGAATTGGGTTGATGCCTTTACTTTTATAATAAAAACTCTACATGAGGAAGATAAGTCTCAATTAATTAATTTAGTTAGAGAAGAACCAAGGGATGTATTAGGGCTTAATTTCTTTACAAGTTCTAATGACTTGCGAAGTTTTGAAAAAATAGATGAGGATATTTTTGTTTCTACAAATAATGATACAAATACAAAAATTAGGATATTAAGTAAACTATTTGAATTATATGATGAAGATCCTGATAATTTAATTTTTTATTTTGAAGACTCAGATAATTTTGATAGGACTCCAGAAAATATTAAGGAAGAATATTGGTATTATGCTATTCCTATAATTAAAGAAGCGAATATTGATAATGGTACTTTTGTGAATGTCACTAGATCAAAGAGTTCATGGATCGCAGGAACTACTGGGATTAGTGGATTTTATATTTCTTGTTATTATTATATGAAATCTGCTAAAGTTTTGATGACATTAAATAAGCCTGACAAGGAAGTAAATAAGGCAGCTTTCGATTATCTATATAAAAATAAAGAAAACATTGAAAACAATTTAGGTTTAAAACTTTATTGGAATAGGTTAGATGATAACAAGATGTCAACTATTGATGTGGCAATAGAAAATATAAACTCAAGGGATAAGTCTAACTGGGAGAAAATTGCAAAATTCCACGCTGAAATGAGTGATGCTTTTTATAAGGAGTTTGTTCCAAGACTTAGAGATTTTAAAAATGAATATGACAAATAAAGGATAAAGAAACTCGGGCGTGGCTCGAGTTTTTTGTGTTATAATCTACTAAAATAAAAGCTGGAGGTGGCTTACATGAAAAAGAAATTTAACTGGAAAAAATTTTTTATTGGCCTTGGCATTGTCTGTGCTATATTTTTATTATTTTACTATTTTGCTTTTTTCGGCAATCCTATTTCTAGGCTTCTTGCAGATATCTCTGCTGATAAATATATTGAGACCCACTACAAGGATTTGGACTTAAATCGAGATGAGACTTATTATAATTTTAAGGATGGCTACTACACTGTAAGGCTTCGTAGCAAAACTAGTAGGGACACTGCATTTATGTTAGGCTTTGACTCTTTTGGAAAGCTAAAGCAAGATACTTACGATGATATTTTGTTTAACACTGAGATTAGATTATTAGACGAGCTAAGGGGATATGGGGCAGATCTTCAAGCGAAGTATAGTTTTCCTTATGATATTTCTTTAAACACAGTTGAGGATATCCCTAGAGAGGACCTAGTCCTAGATCAAGAGTTTGATTTTGATAATTTTAAGAAAGATGTAAATGCTCAGGCTTTTGGATATACTAAAAATCCAAACCTTGAAGAGGGATTAGATATTCTTTGTGATTTGCAAAAGATTATGGACAAGACGAGCTTAAATGTTACGAAATATTCTATTATTTTAATTCCAGAAGAAAATAAGAAGCCCGATGGAGAAGCTGAGTCCTGGGCAGGCTCTATTAGCGTCAGTGATGTTCCTCAAGAAGTCGTGAGAAATAAGGATATAAAAGAATTTAAAAATATTTATGAAAAGTCAATAAGTGAGACTAAAGACTAATAAAAACTCTCATTCTAGGATTTCCATTTTAGGATTTTCTAGGATGAGAGTTTCTTTTTTGCCTTTATAAGAAAATAATTTTATATTTTTTTATAGACTTCTCTCGTGAAGTCTGTTTTTATTTTTATGTCGTAAAGATTATTTACATTAATTTCTTGTGAAAGTTCAAACACATACGAATTTTTATTTAGTGAGACTTATAATTTGTTAAGTTACTTAAGAAAGGTACCATTTTCCATTAGGATAGAGGGATAAACTTCCTGTTCTTTCAGAGATTAGATTTCCATCCAAATCCATGACAAGTAATTTTTCATAGTATTTATAGTCATTGGTTATTGCATCTCCTTCTAGGCCTTCTTCAATCCATTGGTTTATATAAAGTCTATCTTTGTCGACATATAAAACTGATTGGTCTGGCTCTATTTCTATGCTAAATTTACGTGGGTAGTAGGAAATAAATCTATCGGAAGAGCTACATATATGAAATTCATATCCATCTTCTAAAGATAAATTATATAATTCCACTTCCTCTATTGGTATTTTGTGCATACTTTCTAAGCTTTGTTCTGGAAAATACTTTATTAATTCTACAAGATTTTTGTTGAAATCTACTTTTAAAAAATAGAAAAAATTATTTTTAAATTTTGAATAGGAATAGCTTACATTTTTTTCTTTTTCAAAAGGGGTATAGACTTTCTTATTTAATAAATCATAAAATCTAATGACTGCCCCTTGGTAGTAACCTGTGTCATTAATCCATTCAGGTATTTCATAAAAACATTCTGAATCTGAAAGGGAATTATAATATCTATCTTGTCCTAAGATAGGTACAAGATTTTCTCCAAGAATTTCATTAAAAACTTCTATTTCCATTTTAATTGTCTCCATTATTTATTTTGTGTATTCTCATTAATAATTAATCAAAACTATAATTTTTTATAAACTTCTCTTGTGAAGTCTGTTTTTATTTTTCCAGATTTTATATTATACAAGTCACTTGCCAAAATTTCTTTATCTAGCATCTCTTTTGTGATGCCAGTTGATAAGTCGTAAAAGGATTTAAAGGAATAAATTTTATTTTTATTTTTTGATTTTTTAAAAATTTCAATGCCTCTCTCGTCGCAAGCAAGGACTCTTGTGTAGGGATTTTTCAAAGAATTTTTTATTAAGTCTTTTTTTATGTCTAAGAGAATTTCTATGATTAATCTTTTTATCCTAGACCTGCTGTGTCTTTTTGAGTGGACTTTTTCTATGAGGTCGTGAAAATTTTCTGCATCAAGATTTTCTAGTATCCTATTCTCAAGTCCCTCTTCATAGTCAAAATAGTCCCTAAAGTTTATTTCTTCACTGACCATCTTGTACTTGAAGATGTCAAAGTAATTTTCTAATTTATTTTCTACCGATAAGTCATAGGCTGGCAAGAAGTCTGAGACATCTTCTCCTTCATAGGCCAGCCTTCTTATGTGTGATGCCGATGCAAAGCCATCAAGGGAAAAGTCATCGTCATGATTTACATTTTTCCTCTTTATTGAGCGTGCCTCTATAGATGAATTTAATTTTGCAAGACTCTTTAGGTATTCAAGGCCTAGGATGTTGTTGGGTCTTTTTAAAATTTCTTTTTCTTTATCACTCAAGAAGTCCATGGCAAGCTCACGAGACCTTATAAAGGACTTGCCTTCTGACAAGTATTTTTTCAACTTCTCTTCATCGAAGTTTTTGTCAATTTTTTCTTGGATACTTCTTAAGATTTCCACATCGTCTTCGCTGCCAAAGTAAAGTCTATCTATTATCTCCATGGAGTTTAAAATATTCACTGCTCCTAGGGAGAAAATCTCTGCATTAGATGTTGCATAGGGAAGGGGGAGCTCCAAGACAAGGCTTGCTCCATTATCAATAGCGATTCTTGCTCTTTCATATTTATTAATAATTGCAGGCTCGCCCCTTTGGACAAAGCTTCCTGACATTATGACAACAATGAAGTCTGTGTAGTCTTCTTTTATTTTATTTATTTGATAGGCGTGACCCCTGTGAAAGGGATTGTATTCGGTTATTATAGAAGCAATTTTCATATTTTAAATCTCCAATTATTGACTAATGGCTACAACTGTTATAAACTAATTATTAGTTATTATACTATATTTAATAAATTTAAAAAACTGAGGAGGAAATATGAAGATATTAGTTATTAATTGCGGATCATCTTCCCTTAAATATCAACTTATTAACATGGAAACTGAAGATGTGATGGCAAAGGGTTTAGTTGAGAGAATCGGAATTGAAGGTTCAAGAATTAAACACGAAACAATTGGTAAGGAAAAGAAAACTATAGAAACTCCAATGCAAGACCACAAGAGAGCTCTTGAACTTGTAATGGAATCCCTAACAAATGAAGAATACGGTGCAATCAAATCACTTGATGAAATTGATGCTGTAGGTCACAGAGTTGTACACGGTGGCGAAGACTTCGCTAAGTCTGTTGTTATCGACGAAAAAGTTCTAAAGGGAATTGAAGATAATGTTGAAATAGCTCCTCTTCACAACCCACCTAACATTATGGGAATCAAGGCTTGTCAAAGACTTCTTCCTGATGTTAAACAAGTTGCAGTATTTGATACAGCTTTCCACCAAACTATGCCAGAAGAAAGCTACATCTATGCACTTCCATATGAATATTACGAAAAATATAAAATTAGAAGATTTGGCTTCCACGGAACTTCTCACAAATACATCACTAATAAGGCAGCAGAAATGCTTGGTAAGGATGTAAATGAAGTTAACCTAATCACTTGTCACCTTGGTAATGGTTCAAGTATCTGTGCAGTTGAAAATGGTAAATCTATTGATACATCAATGGGCTTCACACCACTTGAAGGACTTGCAATGGGTACAAGATGTGGTGACTTAGACCCAGCTATTCTTCCGTTTATCATGGACAAAGAAAATCTTTCTACAGAAGAAATCAACACTCTAATTAACAAAAAATCAGGTGTCCTAGGAATTTCTGGTGTATCAAGTGACTTCAGAGACATTGAAGAAGCAAGAGACCAAGGAAACAAGAGAGCAAAACTTGCACTTGATATCTTTGAAAAGAGAGTTCGTGGCTATGTTGGTTCTTACATGACAGAACTTGATCACGTTGATGCTATTGTATTTACAGCAGGTGTTGGTGAAAACTCTATTGAAATGAGAGAATCAATTTGTGCTGGATTAAAATCACTAGGTATCAAACTTGATCCTGAAAGAAACAATGTAAGAGGAGAAGATAAACTTATTTCTTCTGACGATTCTGCTATCAAAGTTTTCGTTATCCCAACTAACGAAGAGCTAATGATTGCAAGAGATACAAAGGAACTTGTTTAAGTTTAATTTTCAATATAGTATTGACAGACTAAATATTAAAAGTTATAATGATTTGTATGTATTTTTGAGGTGAGTAAATGAAATTAGATCTTAGTACTTTTTTGTCGTCTGATGAAATCAGATTAGACTTTGAGGGTATTCTAGAGGAAAATGACACAGATTTGAATTTAGAGGATCTCAATCTCATCTATCCCGTAGAGTACAATGGATATATTCATGATTTGACAGGGGAGTTAGAACTTTGTCTAGATATTTCCTACAAATTTAAGGCTAAGTGTGACAGATGTCTCAAAGAATTTGTAAAAGAAAAAGAGACTAGTTACCTTGCTTACAATTTTAAAGACCCAAGTCTATATGATGAAGATTCTGTAGATGAGTACTTTAAAATTAAAAATGATTCCATAGATCTTTCGGAAATAATTTTTTCACAGATAATTACTTCCATTAACGGAAAGAATTTATGTAGCGAAGATTGCAAGGGATTGTGCCCACATTGTGGCAAGAACTTAAATGATGGCCCTTGTGATTGTGTGGAAGAAGAAGTTGAGGAAACTGTGGACCCAAGATTTGGGAAGTTATTAGATTTATTTAAAGATGAGGAGGTGTAGAAATGGCCGTACCTAAGAGAAAAACTTCAAAACAAAGAAAAAACAAGAGAAGAGCATCTTCTTACAGATTAAATAAAGCAACAGTAGTTGAATGTCCTAACTGCCATGAAATGAAATTACCTCATAGAGTTTGTCCTTCTTGTGGACACTATGCAGGCAAAGAAATTGTTGCAGAAGCAGAATAATAGAGTGAGACTTAGGTCTCACTTTTTTTATTTGTCTTTATTGCTTTTATATTTGTAAAAAATTAGAGAGGCCTCGTGACCTCTCTTTTTTATTACTTATCAAATTTTTTTAACAAAGCTGGGATTCTTCCAAGTAAGTAAAGTTTTATAAATTCTAGGCCTAGATTTAATATTAGATGGGTTCCAATTCTTGTGACTTCTGTATATTTTTCCATAAGTTCACCTCTTATTACTTATTTCTTTTAATTTTTTATAAATCAAAATAAGAAAAATTATTTCTACAATGCTTGTTATGTAGTTTGGTTGTAAAAAAGTTAAAAATTTTATTGTTTGTGGACTCATAAGTTCCTCCTTTAGTCTTCTAAAGTTATCTTTATTTATTCTTTAACCTTATATCAAAAAAATAAAAATTTACATAAAATAAGTGTGATAAAAGTCACATTATTTTTAGGGTGAAGATGTTAAAATAATAATTAGAAAAGAGGGATAAAAGATGAGTTTATTTTTAGGATACATCCATCACTTGATGTACGAAAAGATTTTATTTCAAGAAGAATTACTAGAAAGTTTGTTGGAACTATTAGATGATGATAAAAAAATAAAATTAATTGAAGAACTTAATAGAGACTTTCCAATAGAACGAGGAGACTTAAAGGATATTATTGACGAAAGTAATATTCATGGCTGGCTCGATGAAAGGGTAAGAAGAAGTGAGAATAGGCTTGCAAAGACTGTTGCCTTTTTACTAAAGGACTTTGACATAGAAGAATTAAAAAATAAATTTAATGAACTTGGTAAGACTTACGAAGTAGGAGAGACTCCTGAAGAAGCCTTTAAGTTTATAACTTCAAAATTTTTAGACGGTATGCCTTGCGACCATTCTCTAATGATAATAAATAATGAAGAAAATGAATTTATTTTTAAAGTTGCAAGAGACCTTCACAAAGACATTTGGGAAAGTTATGTAAATCCAGATTATTATTGGGACTTAAGGGATGCTTTTATCTCTGGAAGTTTGGAAAATTCTGGATTAAAATATGAAAAGATAGATGAAACTTATGTAATTAGGAAGTGATTTCATGGAAACTTTAAAGTATACAATTAATTATTTGGAAGATGAGCACGAAGAAATTCTTGCCTTCTGTAATAAGATGGAAGAAAAGTGCTTGGAAATCCTCAATGGAAGGCTAGATATAGATTTTTTTAGGAAGGCCATAAGCTTTATAAGACTTTATGCCGATGGGCTTCATCACAAAAAAGAAGAAGATATTTTATTTAAGGCAATGCTGGATAATCTTGGACCTCTTGCAGAAAAAGTAGTCCGTGGTGGTATGCTTGTGGAACATCAAATGGCAAGGGGCTATGTAATGGAGCTTGAAAATAATTTGGATTTATTTGAAGAGTCATCAGATGATCTTGCTAAGCTCCACATCTTAACCAATGCCATGGCTTACGTTGAGCTTTTAAGGAGTCACGCAGAAAAGGAAAACAAAACTGTTTATCCCTTTGCGGATAAAAATCTACCAGAAGATGTAAAGGCTGAAGTGGCAAGGGAAATGGAAAAAAGAGTTAAGGAAGAAGAAAAAAATCTGGAAGATAAAAGGAATTTAATGAAGTCTCTAGGTTTTTAATTTTAAACTTTGGATTTATCATTAATCAAAAATAATTCACTTTCATCTATTATCAAAAAGATTACAAATTGATTACAATGAACCTGGCGACAAGACTTTTGCCAGGTTTTTTGGTATTATAATTCCTCGAGGTGAAAAAATGAAAAAAATATTTATATTAATGATAATCTTAATTGCAGCACCTTTTTCTGTTTTTGCAGGAAAGGAAGTAGCAATGCCCTTAAATGTTTCTGCAATTAAGGATAAGGAAGTTTATAATTTTGAAATTAAAAATGCCAAGGCTAACGACTTAATAGAAATTGAAGTTAAGAGCGAGGGAAATGAATCCAAGGGATTAGTAAAGAAAAATGTAATCTCAAAGAATAAGAAAAACTTCGTTACTATTAGCCAAAAGGAACTAGACTCAATAGTTGGGCCATCAAGTGGTTATGCCTTTAAGCTAAGATTTGCAAACAAGGACAAGTCTTCAGGATTTTCAAATGAACTTCACTTGGGAAAGGCTCCTGTCTTTAGAAATTACAGCAATTGGGCTTACAATGACCTAGTAAAGGCTGAGAATTTAAAACTTTTCTCTCAAGGAGTTGCAGCCAACACTAGGGCAAAGGTAACTAGGGAAGAATTTGCAGAAGTTGCAGTTAAGGCTTACAAGATTAAGTACAAGAGATCTTCTCAAGGATCAGTTAAGCACTTTAAGGACACAGATAACAGGTATGTAAACATGGCCTATGATCTTGGAATTATGAATGGTAAGGGCGACGGAACTTTTTCTCCTAAGGCTCACATGACTAGGGAAGACTATGCTGTAGTTATTGCAAATATTTTTGAATTAAAGAACAATAAAAATGTCAGCATGAAGGACAGCAAAAAAGTTTCAAATTATGCTAAAGAGTCTGTGAACAAGGCCCTTAATGCCAAGTACTTAAACTTAGATGAAAAGAAAAACTTTAATCCAAAGAAAGAGATGACAAGGGAAGAAGTAATTTCTTCTATAGTACGTCATATTTAATGAAAATTTTACAAAAAGTTTATTTAAATTATAAAATCAAATAATTTATGTTATAATACTTCCAGGTGAGATAATGAAAAAAGTAATTTTTGACATTAGTCCGCTTGGAAGTTTTCAATTTTCTTGTGAGACTTACATAATTTATTACAGGGAAAAATATGGACAAGATATTTTTTTCTACACTAGAAAAGATGGAAAATATTTTAAGGTAGAGGATAGTGAAGAGTTAAGGAATTTAAAGAATAGGGTGATAGTCCACAGAGACCTAGGCCCTGTTGTTGAAATGATTCCTCACGATCTAGACACAAGAGTCTTGCCTCTAGATGAAGAGTTGGAAGAAGATGAAATCCTAATTAGCATTGTTGAGAGATTGGGAGAGGGAGCAAGCTGGAAAAACTCTAACATAAGAGTTGTTGAAGTTTAAAATTAATTGCAAAGAAAAAGAGATTCAATTAAGAATCTCTTATTTTTTTACAAATTTTTATTTTTTAAAATTTTCTGGGAATTCCACAAGAATTTTTTCAATCCTATTTTTTGTCTTTTTAACAATTGTGAACTTCAAGTCGTCAAGTTCAATGACTTCATTGAACTTGGGGAAACGGTCAAGTTTTTCAATTATATATCCGCCAAGGGAATCAAACTCTTGGCACTCAAGTTCTGTTCCAAAGATTTGATTTACCTCATCGATATTTATTGCTGCTTCAATGAGATATTTATTGGGATCAACTTGAAGAATCTCTTCGTCTTCTTCTGTGTCATACTCGTCAGAAATTTGACCAACGATTTTTTCGAAGATATCCTCAAAGGTAATCATGCCTTCAGTACCACCATACTCATCTGTAACTATGGCGACAGATAATTTATTTTGCCTCATTTCAGAGAAAAGTGTTCCTGTAGGTTTGTACTCAAAGGTGAAGAAGGGCTTCTTAAAGAAGGACTTATTATCTGCCAGGGACTTAGTTTTATCCATGTGGAAGATATCCTTTACATTTAGGATACCCACAATGTTGTCCAGGTTGTCTTCGTAGACTGGCATCCTTGAATAAGAATATTCAGAAATTTTTTCTATAATCTCGTCAAAGCTTTCTTCAATGTCTATGGCCACTATGTCTGTCCTTGGAGTCATAATGTCTTTTGCGTAGTTGTCCTTAAAGTCAATTACATTTTGAATCATCCTAGACTCGTTCTTATTTATAATCCCTTCTTCCATGCCAAGGTCCATGGCATCGATAAGGTCTTCTTCTGTAATTATCGGCGCTTTGTAGTCCTTGTCTTTTATTGCAATCTTTATTATAGATTGGGAAAAGAAGTTTATAAGCATTGAAAGAGGCCTCATAAAAGTAATAAAAAATTTTAAAAACTTTGCATACTTTGGAACAATTTTTTCGTAATTTTTCTTGCCCAAGTTTCTTGGTAGGCTTTCTCCAAAGATAATTATGGCTATTGTAGAAATTATTATTCCCAAGACAAGACCCCAAATTCCAAAAAGCTTGTAAAAGAATAAAGAAGTAAAGATAATTGATAGTGAATTGGAAAAATAGTCCAGGATCAAGGTTGTGGAATAAATATTTTCTTTCTTCACAAGTTTTTTAATCACAGAAATATTTTTTACTTCTAGGTCTTCAAGTCTTGATAATTTTACTGACCCAAGGGCTAGGTAGGCATTTTCTATTAGGGTAAATAAATAGGAAAAATATATTGCCACAAGGGCTAAGATTAGGTATATGTAATAATCCATAAAATTCAACTCCATTTTAAATTTTATACCCAAATAAATAAAATTTAAATAAAAAAAGCTGCCCATCGGCAGCCTTTTGATTTTATTCTACAGTTACTGATTTTGCTAAATTTCTAGGTTTGTCTACATCATTGCCAAGTAATACTGAAGTGTAATAAGCAATTAATTGTTCTGGTATTACTGCAAGAAGTGGTGTCAATAAATCAATAGTTTTTGGAATTTCTATCATTTCATCTGAAGAATCTTTTACAAACTCATTGCCTTCTTCTGCAATAGAAATAACTTTTGCTCCACGTGCAATAAGTTCTTGGTTGTTAGACACAGTCTTGTCGAGAATCTTACTATAAAGAGCAACTGATATGACAGGTGTACCTTCTTCTATTAGGGCAATAGAACCGTGTTTAAGCTCGCCAGAAGGGAAGGCTTCTGTATGGATATAAGAAATTTCCTTTAACTTTAGGGCACCTTCTTTTGCTGTAATGTAATCAAGAGATCTACCAGTGTAGAAAATTGATTTAGCATTCTTAATTGAGTCTGCAATTTCTTTAAATTCTTCCTTGTGTTTTAAGATTTCTTCAATTTGTGATGGAAGTTTTTCCATATTTTTTATTATTTCTTTAACTTCATCTTGAGAAATTTTATTTAACTTAAGGGCAATGTCCATAGCCAAGAAGTAAAGTGAAATAACTTGTGTTGTGTAGGCCTTAGTTGAAGCAACAGAAATTTCTGGTCCTGCATAGCAGTAGATAACCTTATCTGCTTCTCTAGAAATTGAAGAGCCAACAACATTTGTAACAGCAAGAGTTTTTGCGCCGATTTTTTTAGCTTCTCTAAGGGCTGCTAGGGTGTCAGCAGTTTCTCCTGATTGAGATACAAAGATAACAAGAGATCTGTCATCTAAAAACATATTCTTGTATCTAAACTCTGATGCAATTTCTGAAATTACAGGAATGCCTGCAAGATTTTCTATTGCATACTTGCCAGCTTCACCTGCGTGGAAGGCAGTTCCACAAGCAGTTACATAAATCTTGTCTATATTTTTTAATTCATCAAGGGATAGACTTCCTTCAGCAGGAAGATTTATCTTATAGTCTTTGTGTTTAATTGAAATAACTTCCTTTAGGATAGAAGGTTGTTCGTGAATTTCCTTAATAAGGAAGTGGTCGTAACCTTCTTTTGATGCATCTGATGCAGAAATTTCAACTTCTGTAATTTCTCTTTCAACTTTTTTGTGGTTCTTGTCATAGATTGTGTAAGAATCTTCTCTCATGTCAACTACATCACCGTCTTCAAGATAAATTATCTTGTTAGTATGTTCGATTACAGATGTAATATCACTTGCTATGAAGTAACCATCTTCACAGATAGCGAAGAGAAGAGGAGAAGAATTTCTAACAGCAACAAGTCTATTAGGTTCATTTTCATCAATGATTCCAAGACTGTAAGCTCCCTTTAAGATATCAGTTGATTTAAAAACAGCTTCTAAGATGTCTCCATTATACTCTTCTGAGATCAAGTTAGGAATAACTTCTGTATCAGTTTGTGAAAGGAATTCATGTCCCTTTTCTATTAACATCTTTCTAAGTTCTAGATAGTTTTCAACAATTCCGTTGTGAACTACAGATACCTTTTTGTCACTACTTAAGTGGGGGTGGGCGTTAATTTCATTTGGCTCACCGTGAGTTGCCCATCTTGTGTGACCAATACAAACATTTGATGGGTACTTATCAAGGTCAAAGGATTCTTCAAGAGCCTTAATGCGACCCTTCTTCTTAAAAGTTACTAATTTATCATTATTTAAAAAAGAAAGTCCTGCAGAGTCGTAACCCCTGTATTCTAATTTTTTAAGACCTTCCAGTACTAGTTTCGTTGCATTATTTTTTCCAATATATCCAACTATTCCGCACATATTTCTACCTCCAATTTTTTAGAGACTCACTACATTTATTTTGTTATAAAATTACTTTTATTTTTTGTAAAATGTTTAGGCTGTGAAACCTTTGAGGCATCCGCCGATAATCGATAACCTCATACCTCGTCAGCCACTAGGGCTCAGGCGCTTCAAAAATTTTTGTCTCTTTCAATAAATTTTACCATAAGGGTTATTTAAAGTAAACTTATTAAGCTTGTGACGCTTATAAGACCAAGGTTGAGCTAAGAATTATGTTAAAATAAATTTGGAGGTAACAATGAAAATTTTTTGTAAAGAATATGAAGTCATGGATTTCTTATCAAGTCAAAGTGAATTAAAACTTAATCATCTCGTGAGTTACTTAATAGAAACTTCAAACTACCAGTCAATTGATCTTGGCTTAGACAATGAAAAGTTATTGGACATGGGTTATACCTGGATGATTTATAAGTGGAAGATAAAAATAAAAAGATATCCAAGAAGTCATGAAAAAATAAAAATAAAAACTTGGGCAAGTGGTTTTAGAAATATAAATGCTTTTCGTGAGTTTGAAATTTATTGTGGAGGAGAAAAAATCCTTGAAGCTTCAGCAATATTTTTGTTAATTGATCTTGAAAATAGGAAGCCCATTAAGATTCCTGAAGAAATTGCAGAAGTATATGGGTCTAATGACAATAGAATTTTCAAAAGCATAAAGAGGATTAACGAGCCAGAAGACCTTGAGAGAGTAGATAGGTTTTATTATAAAATTTTAAATCGTGACTTGGACTTTAACGACCATGTCAATAATTCTGTATATCTTGAATTAATTTATGAGGCTATGGATAAAGACTTGTCACACATAAAATTTAAGGAAATAAGTGTCAATTATATTAATGAATTAAAATTAGGAGATGAGATAATAATTGATTCCTACAGGGGAGAGGATAGATTTTATTTCTTCTTCAAAAGCAAAGATAAAGGTCAAATTTATACAAGGATTTGTGGTCTCTCGCAAAGTTCCAATTAGTTGAAAAAAATATTTTCAAATGTTAACATAACAATAGAAAAGACAACACTAGAAAGAAATTACGGAGGAAATAATGGATAAAGATAAAATATTATCAGAAGTAAATGGTAAAAAAATTACAGGAGTGGACTACAATCTTTTTATTGATTCACTTAACCCACAATTAAAACAATATTTTGGTGGAGATGAATTAAATAAGGATGTTGTAAATGAATTAGTTTACCAAGCTCTTTTATATGAAGATGCAATGGAAAAGGGCATGGACAAGGAAGATGAATTCCTTCAAGTTGTAGAAAAAACTAAGGAAAGCATGTTAAAGACTTATGCCTTAGGTAAACTTCTTGCTACTGCTGAAGTTAAGGACGAAGACGTAAAGAAATTCTACGAAGAAAACAGAGATGCCTTCAAACAACCTGAATCAGCTAATGCTTCTCACATTCTAGTTGAAGAAGAAGACAAGGCAAGAGAAATTTATGAAAAAATCCAAAAAGGCGAAGACTTTGAAGAACTTGCAAAAGAATTTTCAACTTGCCCATCAAAGGAAAAGGGTGGAAACCTTGGAACTTTCACTAAGGGACAAATGGTAAAAGAATTTGAAGATGCAGTTTTTGAAAACGAAGTTGGAACTATTACAGAACCTGTTAAGACTCAATTTGGTTATCACATTATTAAAATCAACGAAAAGAATGATGCAAAGGAACTTGCTTTTGACGAAGTAAAAGACAAAATTGTGGAACAAGTTAGAAGACAAAAAGAACAAGAAATTTATAACGAAAAAATCACAGAATTAAAAGATAAATACGAAGTGAAAATGAACATCTAGGTGAATTATGAAACTTGAGCTTTTTAATTACATCGATGATGTAATGAATCTTTTTGATTACCATAAAATTGAACTTGCGGGAGTTAATAAAGAGCTTAAAAAGTATTTTACAGAGTTGTTTTTAGATGATGATAGACTTACTAATATCACAACTAGGATGAAAACTCAGGAATCCTTACGTGAAAAACTCATTAGGAGAAATTTTTTCATGAGGTTTCCTGATCCTGTTAATGGATTTAATTACATTCAAGATTTAGTTGGCATTAGAATTGAGTGTCGTTTTATCAAGGACGAGGAGGACCTTTATAAAAAAATTATTAAGGACTTCACAATAAAATCAGACAGGGGTTATTATAGGTCTAATAAAAACAGGAAGATTAGACTAAAGCTAGATGACCCTCAGCCTCAAACCCTTGCAAATGGTTTCACAATGTTTAAACTAGATGGTGAGTATGACACAGGGTCTTACATCTACCGTTTTGAACTTCAGATAAAGTCATTTGTAAATGTATTTTGGGGAGAGATAGATCACAAGCTACTTTACAAAAATTATAATTATATAATTACTGAAGGATTCTTTAGGGAAATTATGAATTCCATTAATGACAACCTAAAGATGATTGACAAGCAGCTTATGATACTTTACGACCATGTAAAGAAACAGGACGCTTCAGAGACAATTTCTGCAGAGTCTCAACTAAAGAAACTTTTGTCAAAGATTCTTCATGATGTTTTCACTACAAAAATTCATGAAGAGTTGGGAATATATTTAAACATAAAAATTATAACAGATGTAGTTGTAGATTTTCTATTTATGAAGTCCTCTAGGAATAAAGACCTAAGTTATGGAGAAAATTTCATAAATTTAATTAACAAGGTCAACTCTGTCTCTGGAAATGAAATGGACTTTGAAGAATATATTGTATTTAAGAATAAGCCAAGATATTATGACAACTTTTCTAAGGGACTAATAGAAGTTTTTAGCAAGGTGTTAAACGGCGACCTTGATTGGAATATTTTCTTTAAAATCCTACAGAGATTGCTACAAGAATCCTACAGTGACATATTAACTGAATTTATTATTTTTGTTAGATATGAGTACACTTGTGAACTAAGAAAACTTTGCGAAGACAAAGACCTTTCAAAAGAGAAGTCTCAAGAATTTGAAAAGGAAGTTTTATCTATGGTCTTAGAGGAGTTTAAAAAGACGCCTTCTCTTGAATTCTTAATGGATAAATCTCTAAATAAGTATAGAAATGTACTTTGTGAAATGGAAAAGTCCGAAACTAAATCAAGGAGCAGAATGCTTAAAATATTTAAAGATAATTATACTTTTTAAACTGTAAATCTAAATGTTTCTTATGTATAATAGACCTAGGAGGTTTAAATGAAAGACAAAGATACCTTATTAGAGAACAGAACATTTTATTATTTTGATAAATTGACAAAAATTCCAAGATGTTCCTTTGAAGAAGAAAAAATAAGAGATTATTTAATTTCTTTTGCAAAAGATCATGGTTTGGAATATAGAACTGATACTATTGGAAACGTTGTAATAATTAAGGAAGCAACAAAGGGCTATGAAGATGTGGACAGCATAATCTTGCAAGGCCACATGGACATGGTTTGTGAAAAAACTCCAGAATGTACAATTGATTTTTCAAAAGATCCAATAAAATACGAGATAGACGGAGACTTAATTATTGCTCGTGAGACAACACTTGGTGCTGACAATGGTATTGCTGTTGCAATGACACTTGCTGTATTAGAGTCAGATGAGTATAAGCATCCAAAGATTGAAGCACTTTTCACTGTCAATGAAGAAAGTGGAATGACTGGTGCAGGAAATCTTGAAAAGGGAATGGTTACATCTAAGAGACTTTTAAACATTGACTCTGAAACTGAGGGAGTTGGATGTATCTCTTGTGCAGGAGCAGAAAGAGATCTTATAAAACTTAAAAAAGATTTTAAAGATGTAGATAAAGATAAAACTTTCTATGAAGTTATAGTCAATGGATTAAAGGGTGGACACTCTGGACAAGAAATCCAAGTTGGACTTGGAAATGCAGTTAAACTTTTAGGAAGAAGTCTTTACAGCCTTTTCCAAAAAGTTGATGCAGACCTAATTGAAATAGAAGGTGGAGCAAAGCCTAATGCTATTCCTAGGTATGCAAGAGCTCTTGTGGCAGTTAATGATGAAGATATAAAAGCAATTCAAGACCTAATAGTTGAACTCAATGCCCAATTTGTAGGAGAACTTGGAAAAGTTGATCCTGATGTTAGACTTAACTTTGAAAAGTCAAAGGAAACATGCGACAAGGCCTTTACAGATGATTTAAAAGACAGAATTGTTAATCTTCTAAACCTTTTGCCTAATGGTGTTATTGCAATGAGCAAGAACATCGAAGGCTTAGTAGAAACATCTGTAAACGTTGGGGTAATTGAAAATCATGAAGATGAAGTTCATATTATTTCAAATATAAGATCTTCTGTATCTTCTGCTAAGGAATATATTGGAAGTGTAAATAAAATTGCTGCAAAGAATTTTGGAGCAGAAGTAGAAATTATAACAAAATATCCTGCATGGGAATATAAAGAACATTCACCACTTAGAGAAGTAGCTAAAGAAGCTTACAAAGAAGTAAGTGGAAAGGAATTTAAGCTTGAAGCAATTCACGCTGGACTTGAATGTGGAATTTTTGTTGAAACAATTGGAGACATCGATATGCTTTCTATTGGACCAAATATGAAGGGAGTTCACGCACCAGGCGAACACCTTTCTATTTCATCAACTGAAAGAGTATTTGATTTCTTAATAAAGATATTAGAAAAATTAAAATAAATTTGGAGGAAATATGAATAACGAAGAAAAAAACCTACACCAACACGACGAAGACTGTGGATGCGACTGTGGTTGTGAACATGATCACGATCATGAAGAAGGCTATCAAACTATCACTCTTACATTAGAAGACGATAGTGAAATGGTATGTATAGTTATTGGAATCTTTGAATGTGAAGATCAAGAATACATTGCTCTTCTTCCTGAAAATGAAGAAGATGGAGAAGATGTATTTATCTACAAGTACAAGGAAATCAACGAAGAAGAAGTTGAACTTGATACTATTGAAACTGAAGAAGAGTTTGAAAAAGTTTCAAAGACTTTCGAAGAAATTTTTGCTGACGAAGAGGAAGAATAATTTTCTATATGGCATATAGAAAATACTCAGACTTTTTAAAAGACAAGTTTGGTGAAAAAGTATATAAGCTTCCAGTCAAACTTGATTTAACTTGTCCCAATAGGGACGGGACTTGTGGTAGAGGTGGATGTATTTTTTGTGGTGAAGAAGGTGGATCTTTCGAAAATAGTGAAGGAAGTGTCCAAGAACAACTTCTAAAAAATATGGACCACATAAGAAAGAAATACAAGGCTAAAAAATTTATAGCTTATTTTCAAAATTTCACCAACACCTACATGCCCTTTGAAGACTTTAAGAGAGTAATTGAGGAGTCACTTATTGAAGATGTTGTTGGGGTTAGTATATCTACTAGGCCCGACTATCTTCCTAAGAGGCACCTTGACTATTTAGAAGAACTTAATAAGAAATACTTTGTAACTCTTGAAATTGGTCTTCAAACTGCAAACTATCATAGCTTGGAGATTTTAAATAGGGGACATGGTCTTGCTGAATTTATTGACGCAGCCATTAAACTTAAAAGTAGAAATTTAAATATTTGCACCCATATGATCATTGGTCTTCCTTGGGATGACGATTTAGATATTGTGGAAGGTGCAAAGATATTAAATGCCCTTGAAGTTGATGAGGTAAAGCTTCACGCTCTTTATATCTTAAAAGGCACAGCCCTTGGTAAGATGTATGAAGAGGGAGAAATAACCCCTATTCCTTTAGAAGACTACAAGAAAAAAGTTATACTCTTTTTAAGAAATCTTAAAGATGATATAATAGTTGAAAGAATAATTGGAAGAGCACCTTATGAAGATTCTCTCTTCTGCAATTGGAATACTTCCTGGTGGAAAATTAGAGACGACATTGTTAATGAGATGCAAGAAAACGGATACACCCAAGGTGATCTAGTGAAAGGAGAATTACTATGATAAAGTATATTTTAGGAAGCAAAGGCTCTGGAAAAACAAGATGGTTAATTGACAACGCTAATGAAGATATGAAACAAGGCGATGGAAATATAGCTTTTGTAGAAGTTGATGACGATCACATTTTTAGTCTTGATTATAATGTAAGACTTATCAATGCTACTGAGTACAGATTAAATTCAATTGACAGCTTCTACGGTTTTATCTGTGGACTTCTTGCAATGGATTATGACTTACACAAGATTTATGTTGATGGAATTTATAAGGTTCTTAAACTTAATGTTGAAGATTTAGAGCACCTTTATAACAAGGTTGCTAAGATTCCTGATGCTGCAAACAAAGAAATTTTTATTAACGTTGATTATTTAAAAGAAGACATGCCTGAATCTTTAAAGGATAAATGTCTAGAAGTTACTGGTAAATAAGGTGTTATAAGTGGATAGAAAAACAATGGTTAGAATTATTGCGATTCTCCTAGTTATTGCTATGGTAATTCCAATAGTTCTCAGTGTGATTTAATGGTGCTCCGTGGAGTTTAGGAAAAAAAGAGGAGTATTTGAAGATTTTTTGGAACACAGGTCTTATCTCATAGGCCAATATACTAATGGAGATCTTACAAAAAAAGAATTTTTGCAAAAAAACTTTGATTATTTTGCCTTAAGAAATGCAAGGCCTTATATAAAGGTGGACTCTTATGAAAAGGGAATGTTTAATTACCAATACTACAATGTAATGGCCAAGTATTACAGGTCTCTCTCTAAGGAAGTTAGAAATACAAAAAAACATTCAAAATACTACAATTATTATTTAAACTTAACAAATAAATACTACGAACTTAAGGATAAGTCTGTCTTAAATATTTTAAAGATACAAGACTTTAGGAACACTAAGGCCTATTATATTAAGTGTCAATCCAAGGCTCTTAGAAATGAGCTATACGAAATAGTATTGGAAGACAAAAAAGAAGCGATTTTTCACTCAAAGGCTGATTGGCTTCTAAAGGTTCTTCAAGAAGAAAATATTTTTGACGACAAGATGAAGACATCCATTATAGATCACTATATAAATGAAAAATATTATTAAATCAAAAGACTGAAAAAGAATTTTCTCTTTCAGTCTTTTTTGTTTGTCTAAAATTTTAAAATTTAATTATTTGATTTATTAAAAAAATGCCAACTAAAAAATAGTTGGCATATAAGATGAATTTTATTTTGCTTCTCGTCTTATTTCAATTAAGAAAGATTCCATAATTCTTGTTAAATTTTCTTCTTTACACTGGATATCAAGGGTATACATATTGCCTGTTCCAGTGTAATCAAAATGATCTTTTAATTTTTTAAAGACTTTCTTGAGGTCAAAGTTTAGGTTTTGTGACCTAAGTATTAAGATTTTTGATTTTGGTCCATTCTTTAAGCCATAAATTTGTATAAAATTATCTTCTTTTAGGATGTAGTTTGAAATCTCACGTAATTCCTTTAGATTTACATCTTGAAGTAGTTTATAAATATAATTCAAGCCAGAAAATTCTGTAGAGAAGTTTTTAAAACTTTCTACTGCTTGGTAGAAAAGTATAGATTTTTCTTCTTCTTCATTTTTAATTTGAGACTTTGATTTGTTTTCTTCTTTATCCTTGTCACTTGAATTTTTTCCTTTATTAGACTTATTAAACTTGTTTAAGTCCTTAAAGGCTTCAAGCTTATATTTATCGTGGAAAAATTTTGCATCATACTTTTCTTCATTTTTATTTTGAGACTTTGACTTATTTTCTTCTTTATCCTTGTCACTTGAAGATTGTTCTTTATTAGAAGTCTTAAACTTATTTAAGTCCTTAAAGGATTCAAGCTTATATTTATCGTGGAAAAACTTTGCATCATACTCTTCTTCATTTTTATTTTGAGAATTCGATTTGTTCTCTTCTTTATCCTTGTCACTTGCGGATTGTTCTTTGTTAGACTTATTAAACTTGTT
>NZ_KV820448.1:75949-277809 GCF_001815405.1 Peptoniphilus sp. HMSC075B08
TATCGTGGAAAAATTTTGCATCATACTTTTCTACATTTTTATTTTGAGACTTTGATTTGTTCTCTTCTTTATCATTTTCACTTGAAGATTGTTCTTTGTTAGACTTATTAAACTTGTTTAAGTCCTTAAAGGCTTCAAGCCTATACTTTTCATGGAAAAGTTTAGAATCATATTTTTCTTTTGTGCTCTCACTTTTTGATTCTTTATCTTCTGTAGCTTCTTCATTATTTGTGACTTTATTTTTATTTTCAAATCCTATCTCTTGATTCTTATCTTTAGAATCTTTAACTTCCATAGGTGAAGAATCTTTTTGATCATTTGATTTTATCTTGAAATCTTCAGAAAGATTTGAAGATTTTTCGTTCTTTTCTTTTTCTTTGTCTCTTTCGAAATCCTTATTAAGGCTTCTTGATGAAGAAATATTAGATCTTAATTTTTTAACATCAGAGAAGACTGAGTTAATGCTGTCGCTATTGAGATACATCTTCATATTATCTAGGATGTTTAAAGAATTACGAGCCAGCTTATAGGCATTTTCTCCTGATGTAATTGTAAGTCTAATCACTGAATTTAACTTTTCAACAGAAGAAATTAAAATCATTCCAATTTCCCCAGTCCTAGTTAAAGCTGGTCCTTCATAGGGAATGTCCGCAAGTCTTTCAATGGATATGTGGTCATCAAAATTTTCGATGGCAAGATTAGAAAAGACTGCATAGTTTGCAAGAGACTCAATATTTTTTGCTGTCATGAACTTAAAGTCTTTTGCGGATACGTCGATGTAGGATGAAGAGTTTTCAACCTTGTAGTTAATAATTTCTATGTTAGTGTTTGTAACAAGAAAATGTCTAACTAAGGCGTTACCAAGATTTTCTTGCATAAGAAGGAGCCTGTTCTTCCAGCCAATTTCAACTTCAACATTTTTAGTATCTTCATCAATCTTAAAATAGGACTTGTTGCCTGATAGAAATTCTGCTTCTTCTCCATTTATTATTATTTGGTCAGCTACAACTCTCTCACTTCCCACAAAGAAAGGAGGGTTTTCAAGCTTTCCATAAGTAATCCCGTCACGATTTATTTTATTAATTATTTCTAATTTGTATTTTGTTTTGTAAGGGTTTTTGTAAATTGAATTCATAATTACCTCCTCTAATATATTATCATATTTCATGGTCCATAAGATAAAAAAGATATATAATGAAGAGGGGTGCCTATGTATTTATTCGCTGGAGTTATGGCTGGGATTATACTTTCCATTTACATAAAATCCTATATTCTTGTAGGAATAATTTTATTAATATGCACTGGCTATATTTTGTCTTTAAAAAATAGATATAATTTTTTATACCTGCCTCTTGTGGCCCTCTTAGTATTTATAAATTTTAACGCAAGAGATTATAAACTCAATTCTTTTGATGGAGACGTAGTGGGTAAAGTGGTCCTCTCAAATGAAAATAAGTCTGTCATTAAAACAGATTTTATTAAGGGGAAAAATTTTAAAACTAAAGTATTAGTCTATGAAAAATTAGATAGGGGAGGAACCTATAAAATTCGTGGCAAGTTTTATCCACCCCTTCCTGACATGAACAAGGGGACCTTTGACTACGAAAAAAATAATAAGGCTCAGGGGATTTATCTACTTGGGAAAATTAGTGGATATGAAAAAATTTCCGAACCAAGGGGAACTTATAAAATCTCAAATATATTTGTTGATAGGGCAAAATATTTTTTCAACAAGAACTTAAATGAAAGGAATGCAGGCTTACTCGCTTCTTTAATCTTAGCTGATAAGTCCCTTGTTGATTCAATGGATAGGGACAGGTTTGATTCTCTTGGCATTAGTCACATCTTGGCTGTGTCTGGACTTCACATTGGAGTCTTGGCACTATTTTTGGAATTTATAATAAAAAAGATAAGTAAAAATAAAAAGTTTACAGACTTAGCCCTGGTAATAATTTTATTCTTATACATAATGGCAATTGGTTTTCCAATTTCTGCAGTTCGTGCCTTCTTGTTTTATATTTTATACAAGGGGAACACCTATCTCGAAAAGGACATAGACAATAGGGATATATTCTTCTTAAGTCTTTCTATAATACTTTTTATAAATCCCGTGGCTATTTATTCTATTTCACTATTATTGTCTTATGGAGCAATTTTTGGTTTGATATTTGTTTATCCTCAACTTATTGAAAGAGTTTCTAGTAAAAGTCTTGTAAATAAATCAATAATCGGGACCTTGTCAGTATTAATTTCTGTTTTTCCTCTGATTAATTATTATTTTTCTGGATTTTCACTTTTAGTTTTTGTTGCAAACTTATTTATTGTTCCAATTTATTCTATTATTATTTCCCTTGGATTTATTATGGGTATTGGAATTTTCCCTAGCTTAATAGGTAGTTTCTTAGACATACTAATGAACGCAACCTATGGACTTGAATCTTTATTAATCTCAAAGGGATCAATATTTTTAATATTAAAAGCCTTTAAGTTTGAATATATTTTCGTCTATTATATTTTTCTTATTCTTATACTAAATACACATAAGATTAATGAAATTATTAGTACAAATTTAAAACTTATTGAAATTTATATGACTGTTTCTTTTATAGTTATGGGTATTGGGATTTATAAAGACCTTATGACTTTTGAGATAAGTCAGCTTTACGTTGATCAAGGGGACTGTACACTAATTTCTTATAGGGGAAAGACTTATTTAATTGACACAGGCGGAGCAAGGTTTGAGAATAAGATCGCAGAGAAATATTTATTTCCAAGTCTTAAGTTAAGGGGAATTTCTACCATTGATGGAATCTTTATTTCTCATTTTGATGAGGACCATGCTGGTAATTTAAATAAAATCTTAAAAAACTATAGGGTTAAGAATGTTTTTGTAAATCATATTCCAGAAGATGAGAGTATTTTAGATAATGCCGAAAAGTATTCAAATATTATTCAATTATCTAAGAGAGACAGGGTTAAACTTTTTAAAGACACAAGCATGGAAGTTTTATTGGACAATAAAGACAGGTCAGATGAGAATGACAAGTCCATGGTCCTACTCCTAAACCACAAGGGCTTTAAGAGCTTATTTACTGGAGATATTTCAGCAGAAGTTGAAAGTCAAGTTGATAGAGAGATTAATCTATTAAAAGTTGCTCATCATGGATCAAAAACATCAACAAGTGAAGAATTTTTAGAAAAAACAAAACCCGTATTTGCCATGATTTCAGCAGGTTATGAAAATTCTTATGGACATCCTCACAAGGAGGTTCTGAAGAATTTGGAAAAACATGGTATCATATACTATGTCACTTCAAAAGATGGTGAAACTGATTTTAAAATTTTTGGAGATAAGCTTCAAATTGATATTCATAACAAGGAAGAGGATTATAAAACTTATTTACTTTTAATTATTTTAAAGACAGGTTTATTATATATTTTTGCGAGGAAAAATTATGAACTACAAGAAAATTTACAGAGATAAAGACCATTCAGGGGCCTATTTATTTTATGGAAAAGAAAAATATTTAATAGAGAATGCCGTTGGCTATTTAATAAATAAATATGTAAAGGGGACTGAGGCCTTTAACTACACTAAGTTTAAAGGAAGTGAGGTCAAGCCAGAAGATATTATTTCTGCCTGCGAGACCTATCCTGTTATGAATGATAAAAAATTAGTCCTTGTTCGAGATGTGGTAGACTTCCTAGGTGAAAATGACTTAAAAGATTCTTTTTATGATTTTTTAGATGACCTATCTGACTTTGTAATTCTAATTTTTTGGGACACTGGAAGTTTAAAAAAGACTACAAAGTTTTATAAATTTTTTAAGAAAAAAGATAGGGACATGGATTTTGCAAAATTGAGCCCAGCAGACTTAAATAACTTTATAAAAGGCTATTTTATAAGGAAGGGCAAGGAGATTGGCCCTAGTGAACTTGCACTTTTTATCTCAGAAAGTGGCTATAATTCTAAAAATGAAGATGTGAGTTTATTAGATTTAAAGACAGAAATGGATAAGATTGCAGCCCATGCCAAAGATAAAAGAATTTTGCGAGAAGACATATCAAGCTCAATAACAGAAAATATTGATACAAATATTTTTAAATTCTTAGACTCCATGATGGGAAGAAGAAGTGAGGAGGCCTTAAAGGAACTTCACAACCTCTATAAACTGAGAGAGCCTTCTCTTAGAATTTTCACCATGATAATTAGACAGGTAAAAAACTTTTTGTCCTATAAAATTTTATCCAATAAAAATATTAGTCAGGCTGATATAATGAATAAGATGGAAGTAAAAAAATATGAGTTTGGAAAAATAAAGTCCTTTGAAAAGAACTTTACAAAAGAATTTTTAATTGATTTTTATGAAGAACTCATAAAGTCTGATGAGCTCTTTAAGACGTCATCAATTGATGAAAAACTAATTATGGAGACCTTAATAATTAAATATTGCAATAATTTTTAATTTTGTAGGACTTAATTAAAAAACCTTGCAATGACATAAAATTCATGGTAAAATAGCAAAAGCGTTAAATATTGGAGGTGAAATAATGGCAAATATTAAATCAGCTATCAAAAGAATTGATATTGCAAAAAGAAACTCTGAACACAATAAACCAATTAGAACAGAAATGAAAACTGCAGTTAAAAACTTTAGAACAGCTCTTGACGAAGAAAGAATTGACGATGCAAAGGAACTTCTTATCGTTGCAGACAGAAAACTAAAGAAGGCTGCTAACAAAAATATAATTCACAAAAAACAAGCTTCCAGAAAGCTAAGTCGACTAGCTAAGGAACTTAACAGCAAGATCGCTGGCTAAGAGAAATTTTCCCGGGAAAGTTTCTCTTTTTTATTTAAGTTTGACAAATAAAAGTGAATAAAAAAGAGAATAAAAGAAGAGGTAGATTAAATAGTCTACCTCTTTTTGTGTGCAAATTTATTTAAAAAAGTCTAACTCCACTTGATTTGAAAGGTCGCGTCCCTTTTCTGTAAGTTTGAGATTATCGTCGTCTAAAATAATTAAATCTGATTTTAAATTCTTTTCTATTTCTTGTTCATAAATTTTTAAAAAGTTTTCATTAAATTTTTCATTGAATTCATTTATGTCCACGCCAGAATTAAGCCTTAGGCCCATCATTACAAACTCGTTCATCCTATCAGTTTTACTTAATTTTTCAGAAAAGACTATAGGACTTTTATTTTTTTCGAGAGCTTCATAGTAATCTTTGAAGTCATAAAAATTTGTGTATCTCAAGTTTCCAATATTTGATGATGCAGAAAGTCCAAAGGAAATATAATCTCTTAGTTTCCAATAAGACATGTTGTGGCGACACTCAAAGCCTTCTTTTGCAAAATTAGATATCTCATACTGCTTTAGGCCTATTTTTTCGAGCTTATTAACTACATAGTGATACATCTTCCTGTCTTCATCTTCATTAGGGAAGGCAAGAGGAGACTTCTCATGGTCCCTATGAAGTTTAGTCCCTTCTTCAAGAATAAGTGAATAATATGAAATATGCGGAAGTTTTAATTTTTCTACTTCTCTTATAGACTCTTCAATATCTGAAAACTTTTGACCAGGTAGGGCAAGCATTAAATCTAAATTTATATTTTCGAAGCCTGCTGATCTTGCATTTTCTATGGCCCTATAAATATCATCTTTTTTGTGAATTCTTCCAATTCTTTTTAAAATTTCTTCATTAAAAGACTGAGCTCCTATAGAAATCCTATTTATTCCTGAAGAAAAATAAGTTTTTGCTTTTTCTAGAGTAAGAGAATTTGGGTTTGACTCAATTGTAACTTCGATGTCTTTTGAAAATTCAAAGGCAGACAAGTCTTCCATAATTTCTTTTATAAATTTAGGGTCTACAGAAGAGGGAGTTCCCCCTCCAATAAAGACAGTATCAATTATCTTGTCCCTTAAAAAGTCTTCTTGTAACTTTATCTCCTTGCGCAAATATTTAAAATATTTCTCTACATTAGATCCTTCTAAAAGAGAAGAGCAGAAGTCACAATAGTGACATCTACTCTCACAAAAGGGTATATGAATATAAATTGAAATTTTATTTGTCTTCATCGTATTTTAATACAGATAAGAAGGCATCTTGTGGAATTTCTACGCTACCCACAGTACGCATTCTCTTCTTTCCTTCCTTTTGTTTTTCAAGAAGCTTTCTCTTTCTTGAAATATCTCCACCATAACATTTTGCAAGTACGTCTTTTCTAAGAGCACGAATTGTCTCTCTTGCAATTATTTTATTTCCAATTGCTGCCTGGATAGGAACTGCAAATTGGTGCCTAGGTATTACATCCTTTAATTTTTCACAAACATTTCTTGCACGAGTGTAGGCAGAAGATTCGTGAACAATTAGGGAGAAGGCGTCAACAAGTTCTTCATTTATTAAAATATCAAGCTTAACAAGATCAGATACTTCGTAGCCAATAAGTTCGTAGTCATAGGATGCATAACCACGTGTCTTTGACTTAAGGGCATCAAAGAAGTCATAAATTACTTCGTTGAGTGGCATGTGGTAGGTGATAAGGGCCCTAGTTTCTTCTAGGTATTGCATATCCTTAAAGACACCACGCCTGTTTTGGCAAAGCTCCATAACTTGTCCAACATAATCAGTTGGAGTCATAATCTCTGCCTTAACAATTGGTTCTTCCATGTATTCAATTTCAGTTGGGTCAGGAAGGTTTGATGGGTTTTGAATAGAAATCATTTCGCCATCTTTTTTCATTACATTGTAGATAACAGATGGGGCAGTAGTGACAATATTTAAGTCAAACTCTCTCTCAAGTCTTTCTTGGATAATTTCCATGTGAAGAAGACCCAAGAAGCCACATCTAAAACCAAAGCCAAGGGCTACAGAAGTTTCTGCTTCAAAGTCTAGGGCTGCATCATTTACTTGAAGCTTTTCAAGGGCTTCACGAACGTTGTTGTATTCTTCGCCTTCGCCAGGATAGACACCACAGAAAACCATAGGTACAACTTTTTTGTAACCTGGCATTGGTTCTGGAGTCCTATTGTTCTTAAGGGTAATTGTGTCCCCAACTCTCGCATCCTTAACATTTTTAATGGAAGCAGTTATGTAACCAACTTCTCCAGCACTTAAAGTATCAAGAGGGATATGTCCATTGGAAGTAACACCAACTTCAACAACTTCAAAAGACTTGCCTGTTGCCATCATAGTTATTTCATCACCAGGCTTAACTGATCCATCAATAACTCTTACGTGGCAGATTACTCCCTTGTAAGAATCGTAGAAGGAGTCAAAGATTAGGGCCTTAAGTGGTGCGTTGTGGTCTCCACTTGGTGCAGGAACCTTATCTATAATAGCATGGAGGACATCGTCAATACCAATACCTTCTTTTGCAGAGATTAGTGGAATACCTTCAGTGTCTATTCCTATAATATCTTCAATTTCTTCTTTTATTTCATCTGGCCTAGCACTTGGTAGGTCAATTTTATTTATCACTGGCACAAGTTCAAGGTCTTGGTCAATGGCAAGATAAACATTGGCAAGAGTTTGTGCTTCAACACCTTGTGCAGCATCAACAACGACTATGGCACCTTCACAAGCTGCAAGGGAACGTGAAACTTCATAGTTAAAGTCTACGTGTCCTGGAGTATCAATAAGGTTTAGGATGTATTCTTGTCCATCTCTGTCGTCCTTATAGATTAGTCTAACTGCCTTTAATTTAATTGTAATTCCTCTTTCACGCTCAAGATCCATGGAGTCAAGAACTTGCTGTTCCATTTCTCTCTTTGTAAGCATGCCTGTTGATTCAATTAGTCTGTCGGCAAGAGTTGATTTTCCATGGTCAATGTGTGCGATTATTGAAAAATTTCTTATATTTTTTTGATTTCTCAAATTTTTTACCTCCGATTTCTTGGGGATTTTATATTTTAAATTTTTCCTCTATTATTAAGAGGTAAAATCCTATAAACTGCGGCTGACTTTATTCTTTTCTTTTCAATTGGTCCAAAGTATCTTGAGTCAATGCTCATACCAGGAAGTCTGTTGTCTCCCATTACGAAGTACTCATCATCTTTTAGTGTAAAACTTTCTACATCGGACTCAGTGTAATCAGTAGAAGTGTAAGATTCTTCTAAAACTTTTCCGTTTAATATAACCTGACCATCTTTAAATGCTATTGTGTCCCCAGGCTTTCCTATTAATCTCTTAATATAGTTTCTATTGTCGTTAGGTGCATCTATGACCACAATTTCTCCGCGAGGTAGGTCGGTGTATCTCTTGTAGGAAAGGCAAATTAATTTATCCCTTTCATTTAAAGTAGGGTGCATAGACTCTCCATTAACTACAGCTATATTAAAAATAAAAGTTCTCACAAAAAGTGCAATTAAAACTGCAGCTACAATTGTAACAACAAAAGATAGGGTTTCATTCTTCTTCAATGTAATCATCTCCAATTTCTAATTTTATCATAAATAGAGGAAAGAATGGATAACTATTTATACGTTATAACGTATATATAGATTGATTTGTAAGAAGCTAGATTATAAATTATCAAAATAATAGGAAATAAATTATTTAAAAGAAAGTCAAAATTAGTCAAAATAATTTTTAAAAATCCTTGACAAAGTCCTAGGTGTGAAGTATTATATACATAGATTAGCACTCGGGGTTAATGAGTGCTAACAAAAGGAGGGGTTATGGATACTAGAAAAATTAATATTTTAAATGCCATAATTGAGGCATATATCGATATGCCTACTCCCGTTGGATCGAGAACTCTCTCCAAAGATTACAATCTTGGAGTTAGCTCTGCAACTATAAGAAATGAAATGGCAGATCTTGAAGATCTTGGTTTTTTAAATAAGCCCCATCAATCAGCAGGAAGAATTCCTTCTGACAAGGCTTACCGCTTCTATGTCGATGAACTTTTTAAAAACTTTAATAGCTTTCACGACCTAGATGCCTCACAAAAAATCATGGAGAGACTCTTATTCTCTTCGAGAAATCACGAAGAATTTTACAAGAATGTAGTCAATCTCCTAGCCAATATAAGTTCTTGTACGGCTTATCTCATAACACCACAGAAGGCCGATACAAAAATAAAAAGACTTACTCTAGTTAAGTTAGATGAATACACAGCTCTTTTAGTTTTAATAGGAGACAAGGGAGTTATTGAGAAATACTTTTTAGAAATAGAAAATATTTCTGACGAAGATTTTTATCTAATAGAGAAGGTCTTAAATGAAAAGATATCGGGAATTGATTTCAGCGAAATTGAATCTCTTAAGATTTCACTTTCAGATGACTATATAAGGCATGGAAAATTTATTTCTGATATTGTAAAAATTGCTAGTCAATTTAACAAAAAAGTCTCTTCTATTGACATCTATTATGATGGTCTTACAAATATTTTAAACTTTGATGAATATAAGGACATAGACAAGGCAAGAGATTTCATGAGTCTAGTAGAAGATAGGGACAGCCTATTTCAAATTCTAAAAAATGATAATTTTACCAGCGATGTTGAGGTTATTATTGGAGCAGAAAATAGTGCAAGTCTCATGAAGGAAAATACTATTATTAGAGCTCCTTTCTCTAGAGAAAATGGAATCTATGGAAGTATTGGACTTATTGGACCAGTTAGGATTGACTACATGAGATTGGTTAAAGTTGTTAAAGTATTTAGCGACGCTGTGAAAAGTGGATTGAAAGAAATGTGAGGGAGTACATGACGAATGAAGATATAAAAAAAGATGATTTACAAAATGAAGAAGATATAGATATGAAAGAAGAAGAACTTGATATAAATGAAGAAGCTGAAGTAGAAGCTTCTGATGATGAAAAATATCAAGACTTAACAGATAAATTTATGAGACTTCAAGCAGACTTCTCTAACTATAAGAGAAGGACTGAGGCACAAAAGTCTGAATATGTTGAACTTGGAGTTAAAAAAATTGCAAATGACTTACTTCCTGTCATAGATAATTTTGAAAGAGCCTTGGATTCCATAAAGGACAAGGACTCAACTTATGAAGGAATATTAATGATAAAAAATCAACTTACTGACGTTCTTGCAAAAGACGGTATAGTTGAGATGGAAGCATTGGGACAAGAGTTTGATCCAATGTATCATCACGCAGTACTCACTGAAGATTCTGATGAATACGACAGTGGTTATGTTATAGAAGTATTGCAAAAAGGTTATTTAATTAACGAGAAAACACTAAGACCTGCAATGGTCAAAGTTTCACAATAAGAATTTTAGGAGGAAATATATATGGGAAAAATAATTGGTATTGACTTAGGTACAACTAACTCTGCAGTAGCAGTAATGGAAGGTGGAGAATCTGTAATTATTCCTAACATTGAAGGTAACAGAACTACTCCATCAGTAGTAGCTTTTACAAAAGATGGCGAAAGATTAGTAGGTGAAACTGCTAAGAGACAAGCAATCACAAACCCTGATAGAACAATCTCTTCTATTAAGAGACACATGGGTTCTGATTTTAACGTAAAAATTGACGACAAAACTTACTCTCCACAAGATATTTCAGCTATGATTCTACAAAAATTAAAGGCTGACGCAGAATCTTATCTTGGAGAAAAGATTACAGAAGCTGTTATTACAGTTCCAGCTTACTTCACAGATGCTCAAAGACAAGCAACTAAAGACGCAGGAAGAATTGCAGGACTTGATGTAAAGAGAATTGTAAACGAACCAACTGCAGCTGCACTTGCTTATGGAGAAGACAAGGACACTGAAGCACAAACTGTTATGGTTTATGACCTTGGTGGTGGTACATTTGACGTATCTATCCTTGAACTTTCTGACGGTGTATTCGAAGTACACGCAACTCGTGGTAACAACAAACTTGGTGGAGATGACTTCGACAATAGATTAATCGACTATATTGCTGAAGAATTCAAAAAGGAAAATGGAATTGATCTTAAGTCTGACAACATGAGTCTTCAAAGACTTAAGGAAGCAGCTGAAAAGGCTAAGAAGGAACTATCTTCTACAATGTCAACAAATATCAACCTTCCATTTATCACAGCTTCACAATCTGGTCCACTTCACTTAAATATGGACGTATCTCGTGCTAAGTTCGATGAACTTACAGCAGATCTTGTTAAGAAGACTGAAGGACCTGTTAAGGATGCTTTAAAAGATGCAGGACTTAATGCAAATGAAATAGACAAGGTTCTTTTAGTTGGTGGTTCTACAAGAATTCCAGCAGTTCAAGAATGTATTAAAAAGTTAACTGGAAAGCAACCTCAAAAGGATATTAATCCAGACGAATGTGTAGCTCTTGGTGCAGCTATCCAAGGTGGAGTTCTTTCTGGAGATGTTAAGGACTTACTTCTTCTTGACGTAACACCACTTTCTCTAGGAATTGAAACAATGGGTAACATTACAACAAGACTTATTGAAAGAAATACAACAATCCCAACTAAGAAGTCACAAGTATTTACAACTGCAGCAGATAATCAAACTTCTGTAGAAATTCATGTACTTCAAGGTGAAAGACAAATGGCAAAAGACAACGTAACTCTTGGTAGATTTACACTTGATGGTATTGCACCAGCAAGAAGAGGAGTGCCACAAATTGAAGTAACATTTGATATTGATGCAAATGGTATTGTAAATGTAAGTGCTAAGGACAAGGGTACTGGTAAAGAACAACACATCACTATTACATCTTCAACTAACTTAAATGAAGAAGAAATCGAAAAGAAAGTTAAGGAAGCAGAAATGTATGCTCAAGAAGATGCTAAGAAGAAAGATTTAATCGAAGCAAGAAACAACGCTGATTCAATGATTTACCAATCTGAAAACACACTTAAGGATGTTGAAGGAAAGATTTCTGATGCAGACAAGACTAAGATTGAAGAAGCAATCAAGGGACTTAAGGATGTAAAAGATGGCGAAGATCTTGAAGCTATTAAATCTAAGACTGAAGAATTAACTCAAGCCTTCTACGCAATTTCAGAAGAAATTTATAAACAACAAGAAGGTCAAGCTGATGGTGGACAACAACAAGCTGATGACGATGTAGTTGACGCTGACTATGAAGTTGTAGACGAAGACGAAGAATAATAATTAAATAAAAATGTTGCAGTTTCGGCTGCAACTTTTTTTATGTAGAAAATTATATTCTGAATTTTTATAAATTTTCTTTTTAAATCTAGTATAAAAACATAAAAGTAGAATTAAACTTTCTTTTTTGTAGTTTTTATATTAGAATATAGAACTATTGAGGTGGAAGATGAGAAATTTTTATGAAATTCTTGAAGTTGAAAAAAATGTAACTAAAGAAGAATTGAAGAGATCTTATAAGAAGCTTGCTAAAAAGTATCACCCCGACTTAAATCCAGGAGATGAAGTTGCTGAGGCAAAATTTAAAGAAATCTCCTATGCCTATGAAGTCTTAGCCGATGATGAAAAAAGACAAATCTACGATGTCTATGGCGAAGAAGGACTTAAGGGCAACATGGGTGGATCTGGAGGCGGTGGCTTCGGAGGTTTCTCTGATATCTTTGATGACATCTTTGATATTTTTGGCGGCTCAAGATCAAATAGATATGAATATGCAAACAGAAAAGACATGCCAAAGAAGGGACCTGATGCAAGAGTAGACATAACTTTAGATTTCTTTGAAGCAATTTTTGGTGTAGAAAAAGAAATTTCTGTAAAGGTTAGGGAAGAGTGTTCCCACTGTCACGGCAGCAAGATGGAACCGGGAAGTGAAAAACACACTTGTGAGACTTGTAACGGCTCAGGTCAGGTTACCTCAGAACAAAACACACCTTTTGGTAGGTTTGTAAGGACTTCTGCATGTGAAGATTGTAATGGAACAGGCGAAGTTATAGAAAAGCCTTGTAAGGAATGTGGCGGAAGAGGATCTAAGGCACGAACTAAGAAGTTAAAAGTAAACATTCCTAAGGGAGTTGACACTGGAAACATTATTTCACTTAGGAACCAAGGATCTGTTGGAGAAAATGGTGGAGAAAATGGAGACATTTTTGTCTACATTAGAGTTAGGTCAGACGCAGTCTTCAAGAGAGAGGGCAATGATATTTACCTAAATATTCCAATTTCTTATTCAGACGCAGTCCTTGGTGCAAAGATAAAAGTTCCAACACTTGAAAAAATTGTTGATTATGATATTCCAAAGGGAACTACAGGTGGAACTGTCTTTAGACTAAAGGGAGAAGGAGTTTCTTATGTCAACAGGGACAAACAAAGGGGAGACCTCTTCTTCAAAGTTGACATTATAATTCCTAAGAAGGTTAGCAATGAACAAAGAAAACTCCTTGAAGAGTTAAGAGAGACTGAACCAGAAGTTGCAGAAAATAAAAAATCATTTTTAGATAAGTTGAAAAATTTATTTGATTAATGCGGATCACTGATTCGCATTTTTTAAATTGTATAAAAAAATTATCTATAATATAATGAAACAAGGTGATTAGATGAAATACATTGAAATGACAATAAATACTTCAAAGGATAAAAAAGATATCATTGAAGGAATTCTATTTGATTATGGAATTTATACAACAGAAGAAATTTCTAGCGACATAGTGGATGAGCTTGACCAAGATGAGAAGGATTGGGACTTTATTGACTATCCTCTTTTAAATTCAAATGAAGATATCTTTGCTCTTAGGGTTTATCCAGAAAATATGGAAGATGCAAATAATTTAAAGGCTGAGTTAAGTGAAAAGAAACTTGGTCAATGTCTTGTTGAAGAAAAGGACGATGAAGACTGGGCGAATAATTGGAAAAAATATTATAAACCACTAGAAATTGGCGAAAAGCTTGCCATAGTTCCTGAGTGGGAAGATTATGACAATGATAATAGAGTCGTTATAAAAATTAATCCAGGTATGGCCTTTGGTACAGGAACTCACGAGTCAACTTATATGTGCCTTGAACTCTTAGAGAGATATGTAAATAAAGACGATGATATTTTTGACATAGGTTGTGGTTCAGGCATACTTGCTATAGCAGGTCTAAAACTTGGGGCAAAGAAAGCTCTTGCAGTTGATATAGATGATAAGTGCATTGATGCTTCTCATGAAAATGCAGGTCTAAATAATCTTGAAGACAAGGTGGAAATTAAGAAGGGAAATCTTCTTGATGTTGTTAAGGGAAGAGCAGACCTAATAGTTTCCAATATTATTGCAGAAATAATTGTAGATGAGATCAAAAATCTCAAGAACCACATGGAAAAGGGTGGAATTTTTATAACTTCTGGAATTATAAAAGAGAGAAGGCAAATGGTAATTCATGCCCTAGAAGAAAATGGTTTTGAAATCATTGATGAACTAGAAAAAAATAATTGGGTTGCCATTGTAGGAAGATTAAATGTATAGATTTTTTGAAGATAGAAGGTTTGAAGGTAATACAAATCTTAAAGAAGAAACCCTCCACCACCTTAGAAATGTAATTAGAATAAATGATGGGGAAGTCTTTCAAGTTGTTTTTGAAGATGGGATTTTTTCTTTCGTTTATGAAGGTGGAAAAATAAAAAATCTTGGGGAAGTTCAAGAATCCAATGAATCTAAGGTGAGACTTTCCTTATTTTTTGGTATCCTCAAAAACAACAAGTCTGAAGATGTCTTAAGGCATGCAACAGAAATTGGAGTTAGCGATTTTTATCCGGTTATAATGGACAGGTCTATCTCAGATATTTCTAAGAAAAAAGAAAAGAAAATGGAAAGATTTCAAAAAATCGTAGAATCTGCTGCAAAGCAATCAAAAAGAGATGTCATACCTCTTGTTCACGACATAATAAAGACAGAAGACATTTTAAAGTTTTCTGGAGATTTAGTTTTATGTTATGAAGATGAAAATAGGACCCAATTAGGAGAAATAACAAGATCTCTTAGTAACAATATTGGACTTGTCATTGGTCCAGAGGGTGGCATATCAGAAAGAGAACTTAAAATTTTAAGTGAAGCTAAAAAAGTTGGGCTTGGCAGAAGGATACTTCGCGCAGAGACTGCAGCAATAACAGCTTCTTTTTATATAATACACGCAAAGGAGTGTGAGTAATGGAAAAAACTTTTTCAATTTTAACTCTTGGCTGTAAGGTTAACCAGTACGAATCAGAAGCCATGAGTGAACTCTTTGAAAGTAGGGGATATAGACAAGTTGAAAATGATGACTTTAGTGACGTTTATATTGTTAATACTTGCACAGTTACAAATTTATCAGATAGAAAATCAAGACAGTTTATTAGGAAATCAAAGAAAAACAACCCAGATTCAGTTGTGGCAGTAGTAGGTTGCTATTCACAAGTTTCTCCTGATGAAGTAAAAAGTATTGAGGGAGTTGATGTTGTTGTTGGAACAACTGAAAGAGATAGGATTGTTGACTTAATTGAAGAATCTAAAGAAAGTAATGAAAAAATAAATATTGTTAAGAACTTAAAGAATGTACGTGAATTTGCAAATACGACAAATTTTGACAGCAACAACAGGACTCGTGCCTATATGAAGGTCCAAGATGGCTGCAACAGATTTTGTACCTACTGCATAATTCCTTTTGCAAGAGGACCCATTAGGTCTAGAACAATTGAAGACTCAGTAAGAGAGGCAAGAACACTTGCAGATAGGGGCTTTAAAGAAATTGTCTTAACAGGAATTCACATTGGGTCTTTTGGCAAGGACCTTGGCGATATGAGATTAATTGACCTAATCGAAGCTATTGCTGAAGTTGATGGAATCGAAAGAATTAGACTTTCTTCAGTTGAACCGCTTATTATTACAGATGAATTTATGGAAAGGGCAGTAAAGACAGGAAAATTATGCGATCACTTCCATCTTTCCCTTCAAAGTGGATCTAACAATATCTTAAAGGCAATGAATAGAAGGTACACTCGTGAAGAATATATTGAAAAGGCAAAAATAATTAGAAAATATATGCCTCATGCAGGACTAACAACTGATATAATAGTTGGCTTCCCTGGAGAAAGTGATGAAGATTTTGAAGATTCAATGAATATTGTAAGAGAAGTTGGATTTTCAAGGATTCATGTCTTTAAATATTCCAAGAGAAAGAATACAAAAGCTGCTGAAATGAAAAATCAAATTGATGGCAATATTAAAAAAGAAAGGTCTGAAAAATTAATTGCACTTGGGGAAGAATACCAAGAAATATTTGAAAGAGAAAATATGAAAAACCCTCAATCAGTTTTATTTGAAGAAGAACATGATGGAGTATATTATGGCTACACAACAAACTACATTAGGGTAAAGGCTAAATCCAATGAAGACCTTACAAATAAAATTAAGAAAGTAAAAATTTTGGACACAGGTGAAATTGCAAATTGTGAAGTTATTGGTGATTAAATGTTAAAGATTAGAGCACACCACCTCTTGTGCACAGAAAACTTTGTTGGTGAGGGTTACAGTGATGACTTTTCAAAAAATATGGCAAAAGTCATTGGACAGCTAAAAGAGAATCCGAAAGTTAAATTACTTGCAGACCTTGACGATATTTGTGGTCCTTGCCCAGAAAATCTCGGGACTAGGTGCGAGAATGATGACTTGGTAAAATCTTATGATAAAAAAGTTTTAGAAGTTTTAAACTTATCAGAAGGTGAAATTTATTCATGGGCCGACATAAGAAAGCTTGCCTGTGATATAATATTTGCAAAGAATAGGCGAGAAGAAATTTGTGGAGAATGTCAGTGGAATGAACTCTGCAAAGAAGTTGAAGCCAAAAGGAGGTAAGTATGGACTGTTTATTTTGTAAAATAATTAAGGGAGAGATTCCCTCAACAAAACTTTATGAAGATGAACTTGTGTATGCTTTTAGAGATATAGACCCACAAGCTCCTACTCATTTTTTGATTGTTCCTAAAGAGCACATTGGATCAGCTGATGATCTTGATGAAGACCATAAAGAACTAATAGGTCACATCTTCTTAGTTGCGAAAAAGCTTTGTGCAGAAGAAGGGCTTATAAAGGGATACAGAATTGTAAATAATTGCAAAGAAGACGGAGGTCAAACTGTAGACCACCTTCACTTCCATGTACTTGGAGGAAGAAGTTTAAATTGGCCACCAGGTTGATAAAAAATTTTACTAATGCCGGGATTATGTCCTGGCATTTTTTTATTTGTATAATAACTTATAATAAAAAAATTTTTAATTAAAAATTGTAACACTTTTAAACTTTTGGTTATATCAATAATTGAAAATATTTAATATAATAAATTTAAGAATACATTATGGGAAAACAGACTCTAAAGAAGGAAGATGATTTATGAAATTAGGATTTGTTGATGTTGGTGGAGGAACACGTGGAATTTATGGAGCAGGAGTTTTTGATTATTTAATGGAAGAGGGCATAAGCGGAGACTACTTTATTGGAGTTTCTGCTGGAGCTGCTAATGGTGCGTCTTTTCTTGCCAAGCAACCAAGAAGAAATTTTGTCTTTTATAATAATTATGCCTTTAGAAAAGAATATATGAGTCTTAAAAATTATTTAAAAACGGGTTCATATATTGATTTAGATTATATCTATTCGGACTTAAGTGCATCAAATGGAGAAAATCCACTTGACTATAAAACTATGATGGAAAATCCCATGGAATTTGAAATAGTTGCAACAGATGCAAGGACAGGCAGGCCAAAATATTTTAATAAGAAAGACCTTATTATTGATGAGTATGATCCAATTAAAGCATCATGTTGCGTTCCAGTCCTTTGTAATCCCTATGAGGTCAATGGAGTCCCTTACTTTGATGGCGGTCTGTCTGACCCAATTCCCTTTAAGAAAGCCTTTGAAGCAGGCTGTGACAAGGTTATTCTTGTTCTAACAAGACCCAAAGATTATTTTAGAGAAAAGAGGAAGGACAAAAAGTTTGTAAGATTACTTAGGAGAAATTATCCAAGAGTTTCAAAAACTTTTGCGAAGAGATATGAAGTTTACAATCAAAGTCTAAGGGAAGCAATCAAACTTGAAAAGGAAAATAAAATTATAATTATTGCACCAAGTGACATTGGAAACTTAAAAACTCTAAGCCAAGACCATGGACAGTTAGAAGACTTGTATGAAATGGGAAGAAGGGATGCAAGAGAAGTTCTTAGTTCAAAATTATAAAAATGAGATGATTATATGAAAAATATAAAAGAAAAGTTAAAACAAATAGAAGATAGGGGAGAAAAAAACAATAACTTAAGTGAGAGCGATAAAAATATAAAAAATAGATTTAGAAAAATCCAAATTGTTGCCTTAGTTTCTTTCACTTTAATAGTAATACTCTTAATTCTAACTCGAAGTGGAAATATGAGTATTGATTCTGTAATTGAAAACGCAAGTGGTAACCCAAGGAAGTCTATTATTTCTCTTTTAAGTCTATTTGCTCTTAAGAGCCTTACAATTATAATTCCTCTTCCATCTCTTTACCTAGCAAGCGGAATTTTATTTGAACCAGCAAAAGCTATTTTGGTGAGTTATCTTGGTTTAGCCATTACACTCACAATTCCTTTTGTATTGGGAAGATGGTCCGGTACAGAAGAAATGGATTATCTAAAGAAAAAATATCCAAAGATTGATAAACTTGTTGAGATGCAAAAGAGAAATGAATTTCTTGCAAGTTTTATAATCAGGCTAATAGGTTGGTTTCCCTGTGATATTTTAAGTTTTTATTTTGGAGCCTGTAAGACCAATTATATAAAATACATAACTTCATCATTATTAGGTGCGTCCATTGGAGTTATAACAAACACCCTTCTTGGAGATGTTATCTTAAATCCACTTTCTTGGCAGTTTATGGTGCTAATGCTAATAAAGATTTTAATTTCAGCTTCTGTCATAGGAATAACTTATCTTGTTAATAAGAAGAATGAAAGAAAAAATCACGACCTTAGATAAATAAAATATTCAAGAAATATTTTAAAAATTAAATTTTAAATAAGAAAAATATTATTGAAGTTTTGGGATTTATAGAGTATAATAAACCTAAATTGGCCGAAAGGCCATACTCTTTTCTACGAGAGGAGGTTAAAAAATGTCCGAAATCAGGGTTGGTGAAAACGAATCTTTAGACAATGCTCTAAAAAGATTCAAAAGACAATGTGCCACAAGTGGAGTTCTCAAAGAAGTAAGAAAAAGAGAACATTACGAAAAACCAAGTGTTAGAAGGAAGAAAAAATCCGAAGAGGCACGCAGAAAAAAACACAGATACTAAAGAGGGTGTTCTTATGTCTCTAAAAGAGAGACTCATGGCAGATCTAAAGGATGCTATGAAAAATAAAGATAAACTTCGAAAAGATGTTATCACCATGGTTCGTGCAGCTATTAAACAAAAAGAAGTAGATGAACGAGTTGAGCTTACTGACAGTGATGTTGAAAACATTATTGGAAAACAGCTAAAAGAAAAGAAATCGTCAATTGAAGAATTTAAAAAAGGTAATAGAGAAGACTTGGTTGAACATACTAACCAAGAAATTGAAATATTACTTGATTACTTACCTGAGCAATTATCAGATGAAGAATTAAAAGGAATTATACAAAAAGTAATTGACGAAAATGAAATAACATCAATGAAGGATATTGGAAAATTAATGAAAAATGTCATGCCATTAATTAAGGGCAAGGCAGATGGCAAGCAAGTCAATGCTATTGCCAGAGAATTATTAAATTAAAACTCGGGGAATTTCCCTGAGTTTTTTTTTACAGATTTTTATATTTAACATATTGAAATTAAATAATATTTTAAAGAAAATTAAAAATTTCAAGAGGAGTATTTATGTTTAATGATAATTATTCAAGAAGAAATAAGGGAAAAAAACCTGTTGTAGCTATATGCTATGACTTTGATAAAACACTAACACCTAATGAGATGCAGGCTCAAGGATACATTCAATCTTTGGGATATAAAGTTAGTGAATTTTGGAATAAGTCTAATGGTATGGCAGAAGATAATGATATGGATGAAAACCTAGCCTACATGTATATGATGGTAAAAGAATCCATAGACCATCATAAGTTAGATAGGAAGACTTTAGAAGAATATGGTTCTGAGGTTAATTTATTTCCAGGAGTTGAGGATTGGTTTAAACGCATACGAGAATACGGCGCTGAGAGAGGCGTTATTGTAGAGCACTATATAATTTCTTCAGGAATTAAGGAAATGATTGAGGGAACAGATATTGCCAAGAAGGGTGAATTTGAAAAAATATATGCCAGTTCCTTTTATTACAATGAAGAGGGTGTGGCAGAGTGGCCAGCACAAGTTGTGAATTATACCAATAAAACTCAGTTTTTATTTAGGATTCAAAAGGGCACTTTAGATATTAATGATCCTGGCATTAATGACTTTTTTCCTCCTGATGAAATAAGAGTCCCCTTTAGAAATATTGTATATATTGGAGACAGTGATACTGATATTCCATGTATGAAGCTTGTTAATACTTATGGAGGATATTCTATTGGAGTTTTTGATCCTAAGCATAAACATTCAAAGGATAAAGTTTATAAAATGATTAAGGATAAGAGAATAAAATATTTTGCTCCAGCGGACTACAGGGAAGATGGAAAGTTAGATTTGATAATAAAAAACATAATAGAAAGAACAGTTTTTAATGAAAAATTAGAAGCTACACATTATACTTGTATTAGAGAAGCATATGAAGATGAGAAGAAAAGCCCAAGAGATTAATAATAAAAAATAAAAATAAAATCTATATATTTTTTACAAACAAAATGTTTTTTATTAATAAAGAAAATATAAAATGAATTTATAAACGAACTAGTAGATTTTAAAAGTTAGAAATTTTGGGTAAAATTATAAAAAAATAGAGAAGGAGGTTAAATTGAAAAAACTAAATAAATTATTTTATAGTCTCCCAATTTTAATGATATTAATAAATTTTGTTTATGCACAAGATGGGAGTGGAAGATCTATAGAAAGTATTTTTTCAAATGATTATGTTTTTACAGCCTTATTAATTATTGCAATTGTCACAGCTGTCTTTGAAATAATGACTCCAGGCTTTGGAATATCTGGGATCTTATCAATAGCTGCTTTCTTTACCTTTTTCTGGGGCTCAATTAAGATGGGCAATACAAACTTTTTTGAAATATCTCTTTTTGTTGTGGGTCTACTCTTAATAGCCTTTGAAATTATGATACCTGGATTTGGTGTAGCTGGAGTAAGTGGAATTATCGCAGTCTCTGCTGGATTAGTTTTATCTATGAGTGACTTGTATTTTGCCTTATTTTCTTTAGCATTAGCCCTAGTCATAGCCTTAATCCTTGGTTATGCACTTTTTAAAAGAGGTATTAAATCTGATGCAATAAATAAACTCAGACTTTTTAAAGAAAGTTCAAGTGAGGAAGGTTACTTGAGTGTCGAAACTGAAGAAGTTTCGCCAGGTGATGTTTTAATAACTAAGACTTCTCTTAAGCCAACAGGATTTGCCCTAATGGGAGATAGGAAGATAGAAGTAGTGTCAGACGCCGGATTTATTGGTAAAGATGAATCTGTAGTTGTTGTTAGAATTAGCGGCGCAAGAGTTTACGTCGAAAAGAATTAGGAGGATTTATGTCTAATTATCCAATCGGAAGTATTTTTATTATTGCAGTAATAATCATAGTAGTTTCTATGTTTTTGTCCTTTGTACCAGTTGGGCTTTGGGTAACTGCATTTTTCTCTGGTGTTAAAATTAAGATATCAGAGCTTATAGGAATGAAACTTAGAAGAGTTAAGCCATCAAGAATTGTTAGACCAGCTATAAAGGCGACTAAGGCTGGACTTAATCTAGAAATATCAAGTCTTGAAGCTCACTATCTTGCAGGTGGTAATGTAAATACTCTTGTTGATGCTCTTATAGCTGCTCAAAGGGCCAATATACCTCTTCAATTTGAAAGAGCAGCAGCAATTGATCTTGCAGGTAGAGATGTTCTGGAAGCAGTTCAAGTTTCTGTCAATCCAAAAGTTATTGAAACACCAAATATTTCTGCTGTTGCACAAGACGGAATTGAAGTTATGGTTAAGGCTAAGGTTACTGTTAGGGCAAACATAGAGAGATTAGTTGGTGGTGCAGGTGAACAAACTATTATTGCAAGAGTTGGAGAAGGTATTGTAACAACTGTAGGTTCCTCACAAAGCTATAAGTCAGTTTTAGAAAACCCTGATTCAATTTCAAGAGTAGTATTAGATAAGGGACTTGACTCAGGTACAGCTTATGAAATTTTATCAATTGATATTGCTGATGTTGACGTAGCAAGAAATATTGGTGCAAGATTACAAACTGATCAAGCTGAAGCTGATAAGAGAATATCTGAAGCAAAGGCATCTGAAAGACGTGCTATGGCCCTTGCTCGTGAACAAGAAATGAAGGCTGAAGTAGAAGCCATGAGGGCAAAGGTAGTTGAAGCAGAATCTCAAGTTCCTATTGCCATGGCAGAAGCTCTAAAAAGCGGAAAACTTGGAGTCTTTGATTATTATAAAATGCAAAATTTAAACTCTGATACTGATATGAGGAAGTCAATTTCTAAAATTCCTGAAAAAAACCACAAGAAGGAAAATAAATAATGGGACCTGTTTTTAGCCTTTTGATTGGTATTATTTCTCTCATGCCAGCTATAATCTTTATTGTAATATTTAAAGTCCTAATCACTATTTTAAATAGGGGCAAGAAAAAGGTTACAGAAGATTTTTATGAGGATGAGAGAAGAAATAATAATTCTAAAGGTTCTCGAGGAAACACATCATCAGATTCAGAAAGTTTAATAGATGAAATAAAAAGAATAATCAAAGAAGAAAAGGAAAAAGAGAAAGAAAAAAGTAAAGACAAGAAAGAAAGCTTAGGTAAAAGTTTTAAAGAAATTTTCAATGAAGAAAAAGATAAATCTAAAAATAAAGTTAAGGAAAAAAAGGATAAGAAATTAATCAATAAAGATCCTATTTATGCTCAAGGAGAATTAAAAGAAAAGATTTTAGAAAAAAAGTCTTCCCTTGATAAAGATTCCAGGAAATCAAAACTTAAACCTGATAAGGAAATCTTGGAGGGTTCTATGAATCTTGAAAAGATGTCTGATAAAATTTTTGACAGTGAATTCATAAAAGAATGTGAATCTGACAGGGTGATTTATGAAGATGAAGAGGATCAAGTTTCAACTGGGGATTTTCTAGACTTTGATGAAGATGATTTACCTAAAATTCAAATATATAAAGAAATTTTTGATAAACCTTTAAGTCTAAGATAAATCAAGGCTTGCTTTCCATAATATATGGAAAAGTAGGCCTTTTTATGATATTATTAAAGTCATGTTTAAGGGGGTATATTTTTGGCAAAAATGGAAAAATCCATTGAAATTAATGATATAAATTTAATGTCAATTGTATTTGGAAAGTTAGATGAAAATATTAATCTTATAGAGAAAGAACTTGCTCTTAATATAAAATCTAGGGCAGATAAAATTTTTGTAAGTGGTGAAGAAGATGCAGTTGAAGATGGAGTAATACTATTAACAAACTTAGTTGAGACTGCTAGGAAACAAAATAGCTTGAGCCTATCTGATGTAAGATATGCTATTTCACTTATAAAAAACAATGAAAAGAGACCTGTCTCTGAACTTTTAAAAGACACTCTTGTATATACATCTATGGGTAAGCCAATAAGGGCAAAGACTCTAGGGCAAAAGAGATATATTGACAATATAAATAACAACGACATTGTTTTTGGAATTGGGCCTGCTGGTACAGGTAAGACTTATCTTGCTATGGCAGCAGCAGTTCGTGCTTTTAAAGCAAAGGAAGTCAATAGAATAATACTTACAAGACCTGCTGTTGAAGCTGGAGAGAACCTAGGCTTCTTGCCAGGAGATTTGCAAAATAAGGTTGACCCTTACTTGAGACCACTTTATGATGCCCTCTTTGAAATACTTGGACACGACACATACAACAATTTATTTGAAAAAGGACTAATTGAAGTTGCACCCCTTGCTTATATGAGGGGTAGGACCCTGGATTCAGCCTTTGTAATTTTAGATGAGGCTCAAAACACTACAAATGAGCAGATGAAGATGTTCTTAACAAGGCTTGGATACGGGTCTAAGGCAATTGTAACTGGTGATGTTACACAAATTGATTTGCCAAGTGGCAAGCAATCTGGATTAAAAACCGTACTAAAAATTCTTGCTGGAGTTAAGGGTATAGGAATAACTTATCTAAATAAAAATGATATAGTTCGTCATGCTCTAGTTCAAAGAATTATTGATGCTTATGAAAAATATGAAAAGACAAATGATAAGGGCAAAAAGGTAATTGAAGCTAAGAAGTCAAAGAATTGGAGTAAATAATGGAAGTTTACTATGACGACAGGCAAGATGATATAGAAATAACAGAAAAAATAAAATCTCTAGTTGAAAAATCCATAGCTTCTGTCTTAAAGGTGGAAGGAATTGATGATGAAGTAGAAGTTTCAGTTTCCTTTGTTGGCGATGAAGAAATAAGAGACCTCAACAGGGACTACAGAGGAGTTGATAGGTCTACTGATGTATTGTCGTTTCCCATGGATGATGAATTTATTATAGACAAGAGGATTCTTGGAGATGTTATAATAAATACAAGAAGAGTTATGGAACAAGCAGAAGAGCTTGGTCATTCTCATGAGAGAGAATTATCATATTTGACAGTCCACAGTATCCTTCATCTTTTAGGCTATGACCATGTAGATGATGAAGATAAGAAGGAAATGAGAGAAAGAGAAAAGTTATCCATGAAGGAACTTGAAATTTATAGGTGATTTTTATGAAAAAGGGACGCTTTATTTCATCTTTTAACTATGCTGTTCAGGGTATTATCTCTGTTTTAAAGACGGAAAGGAATATGAAATTCCATTACCTTGCTGCTCTTGGAATTATCATCCTGTCACTTTTTTTTGATATATCATCTACAGAATTTCTACTTATGCTCTTTGCCATAACCCTAGTAGTATTTGCAGAAATGATTAACACAGCCATAGAGAGGACTATTGACTTAGTAGTTCAAGAATACAATCCTATTGCAAAGTATGTAAAAGACGTTTCGGCAGGTGCTGTTTTAATTACGGCTCTTAATGCTATTGTTGTTGCTTATCTAGTTTTTTATGACAAGTTTGCGTCTTTTGGTGATCTGCTCTTATTTAAAATAAAAAATATGCCAAATCACTTGGCCTTCGTGTCTCTGCTTATAATTATAATAGCGACAGTTGGTGCTAAACTTTTAATGGCGAAAAAAAGTGGTGGCACCTACTTTCAAGGTGGCGGACTAAGTGGTCACTCTGCAATTTCTTTTTGTGCAGCAACAATAATAACTATGATTGCGGAAAATTCACTTGTCACACTTTGTTCCTTTGGGCTTGCCTTTCTAGTTGCAGAAAGTAGGGTTGAAGGGAAGATACACAAGGTATCTGAAGTTGTAGTTGGAGCTATACTTGGGATTTGTGTTGCAATATTTGTTTTCAAGGTGGTAGGATAAATGGAATACAAAGAATTAATAGAACTTGCGCTTGATGCAAGAGATAAAATGACATATACGCCTTACTCACATTTTAATGTGGGTTGTGCTGTTGAGATGGAAGATGGATCAGTTTACTCTGGTGGAAATATAGAAATAGTTTCTTATTCTCCAACCAACTGTGCAGAAAGAACTGCTATATTTAAGGCAGTATCTGAGGGCAAGAGAGAGATAAAAAAGATAGCAATAGTTGGGGACAGTGACTACACTTTTCCTTGTGGAGTATGTAGACAAGTTATTCGTGAATTTTCTAGAAATCCTGAAATTATAATAGCTAACTCTACAGATGACTATAAAATTTTTGGAATGGAGGATATACTACCACATTCCTTTGGTCCAGAAGACCTAGATGGAGATGAAAATGACAGAAAATAATTTTAAATCAGGATATGTATCAGTAATTGGTAGGCCAAATGTTGGTAAGTCAACATTATTAAATGCAATAATCGGAGAAAAGATTTCAGCTATTTCTTCAAAACCGCAAACTACTAGACAAAATATTACCTTCATTCACACAGATGATGAAGCACAAATAATATTTTTAGATACGCCTGGCATTCAAAAGCCTAAAAACAAGTTAGGCGAGTTTATGTTAACTGAATCAAAAGAGGGAATTGAAGATTCAGATGTTATCACTTATATAGTTGACATTTCTAAGAGAATAGGTAAGGCAGAAAGGTCAATTATAGATTTACTAAAAGAATACAAGGGAAAACTACCTATTATTCTTTTAATAAATAAAGTCGACACGATAAAAAAAGAAGAGCTCTTAGAAATAATTTCCATGTATGCTGAAGAAGATATATTCGATGATATAATTCCTATTTCTGCAATGAAAAATGATGGTGTAGATATTTATCTAGAAAGCCTTAAAAAGTATTTAAAGCCTGGACCAATGTATTATCCCGAAGATATGATTACTGACAAAAATGAGAGATTCATCGTAGCAGAAATTATAAGGGAAAAGGGCTTGATGTACCTTAATGAAGAAGTCCCTCATGGTCTTGCAATCTCTATTGAAAAATTCAAAAAAAGAGAAGACAAAAACATCTATGACATTGATGCAAACATCTACGTTGAAAGAGATTCTCACAAGGGGATTTTAATTGGTAAAGGTGGATCCATGTTAAAAAGAATTGGGACTGAAGCCAGAGAGGAAGCTGAAAGACTTCTCGATGCCAAGGTGAATCTTCAAATTTGGGTTAAGGTTGAGAAAAATTGGAGAGATAGGGACAATTTGGTAAAAAGATTTGGTTACGACAAATAATTATACTCTGGGAATTGTCTTAAACGAAATGGAATTCGGTGAGTCTTCTAAAATAATTAGGGTTTTTACCAAAGAATATGGAAAAATTTCCATTATGGTCAAGGGAGCTATGAGTCCAAGATCAAGAAACTTAAGTGTTTCTCAAGTTTTTGGTCTAAATGAATACCTATTAAAAAAGGGACAAAGTTTTTTTTATATTAGTGATTCAAAAATTTTAGAATCAAATTTTAAAATAAGAGAAAACTATGATAATTTAATTTATGCATCTTTATTACTAGAAATTATAGATAAATCTTCAATAAATGGTGAGGCCAATAAAAAGGCTTTTGATCTTTTGAGAAAAACCTTAAAATTTTTCAATTTCACCAAAGATCCCATTGGTCTTGCCTTGGCTTTTGAACTTAAGTATCTTAGCTTTATAGGTTACAGGCCTAAACTTGATATAAAAGAAAAATCTTACTTTTCCATAAGAGAAGGAATTATTGATTTTCAGGATCCTTATTCTTATTCACTGACAAGAAGGGATTTGATCTTTTTAAATTCAATTTTATATGGAAAGTTAGAAGATTTAGAAAATATAGAAGATTTCGAAAATAGCAGAAAAAAATACCTGCATAATATTATAATAAAATATATAAAATACAATTTAGATATAAGCAGTTTTAAGTCTGACAAGCTGTTTAATTAAGGAGGAAAAAATGTATTTCCAAGATTTAATAATGACATTGGAAAATTATTGGAAGGAAAAGGGAGCTATTATAATGCAACCCTACGATATTGAAAAAGGTGCTGGAACAATGAATCCAAACACTTTCTTAAGGTCTCTTGGACCTGAGGAATGGAAGGTAGTTTACGTTGAACCTTCAAGAAGACCTGCTGATGGTAGATATGGGGAAAATCCAAATAGACTATACCAACATCACCAACTGCAAGTTATCTTAAAACCATCTCCAGAGGATGTCCAACAACTTTACTTAGATTCTCTTTTTGCAATTGGAATTGACCCAAAAAAACACGACATCAGATTTGTTGAAGATAACTGGGAATCTCCTACACTTGGTGCATGGGGTCTTGGTTGGGAAGTTTGGCTTGATGGCATGGAAGTAACTCAGTTTACTTATTTCCAACAAGTAGGTGGAGTCAACCTTGATCTTGAAAGTGCTGAATTAACATATGGACTTGAAAGAATTGCTATGTATCTTCAAAATGTTGAGTCAGTTTATGACATCCAATATAACGAAAACATTACTTATGGAGAAGTATTTAAGAAAAATGAGTTTGAACACTCCAAGTATGCCTTCGAAACAGCTGATGTTGATATGCTTAGAAAACTTTTTGATATGTATGAAGCTGAAGCTCAAAGAACTATTGAAGAAGACATTGTTATAGATGCTTATGACTACACTCTTAAGTGTTCTCACGCATTTAACTTATTAGACGCTAGAGGAGCTCTTTCTGTTTCTGAAAGAACAAGCTATATTCAAAGAGTTAGAAATCTTGCAAGAATTGTAGCAAAGACACACTTAAAGCACAGAGAAGAAATGAACTATCCCCTTATAAACAGAGGTGAAATAGATGAATAATTACTTACTTGAAATTGGAGTTGAAGAGTTGCCATCAAGATTTGTCAACATGGCAATAGAACAACTTGAAGAAAAATCTCAAAAACTATTAGTTGAAAATGAACTTGGATTTGAAGATGTGAAAGTTTATGCAACTCCAAGAAGACTTAGTCTAATTATCGAAGGCTTAGATGAAAAACAAAAGGACATTACAAAAGAAGTAAAGGGACCTGCTGTAAAAATTGCCTATGACGATGAGAAAAATCCTACTAAACCTCTTTTAGGATTTATGAAATCTCAAAAAATCACTGAAGATGATATTTTAATTAAAGAAGTAAAGGGTACAGATTATGTATTTGCCCACATTTCTTCAATTGGAAAAGAATCTGCAGAAATATTAAAGGATATAATACCAGGTCTTATTAAAGATATTAACTTCCCTAAAAATATGCGTTGGGGTGGTAAAAACATTAGATTTGCCAGACCAATAAGATGGGTTGTTTCACTTTTAAATGACAAGGTTGTTGAATTTGAATTTGAAGGAATCCATGTTGGAAATACAACTAAGGGACATAGATTTTTAGGTTCATCAGAAATTAAAATTGATAATGTAGAAATTTATGAAAAACTTCTAGAAGATAACTATGTAATTTTAGATCAAAACAAGAGACGAGAAATCATAAAATATGAATCTACAAAAATTGCAAAATCTCTTGGTGGGGAAATTCACGAAAATGAAGATCTATTAGAAGAACTTACCTACATTGTTGAATACCCAAGTCCAATCAAAGGAAGTATTAAAGAAAAGTACCTAAGTCTTCCAAAGGAAGTTGTAACTACAACAATGATTGACCACTTGAGATTTACTCCTATCTATTCTCAAGACGGAGAACTCTTACCATACTTCATAACAGTTAGAAATGGTACAAGAGATTACGAAGATATAGTAATTGCAGGAAATGAAAAAGTTCTTGGAGCAAGACTTGAAGATGCTAAATTCTTCTATGATGATGATATCTCTAAGCCACTTGAAGATTATGTAGAAAATCTAGGTGGAGTTTTATTCCATGATAAGCTTGGAACAATGCTTGAAAAAGAAAAAAGGGATGGAGTTGTTGCAAAGAAAATTGCAGAATCTCTATCTTTTGCAGATGAAGCAATTGACGCAATAGAAAGAGCGGCACACCTATCTAAGGCTGACTTAACTACAAAAATGGTAATTGAATTCACAGAGCTTCAAGGTGTTATTGGGGAAATTTACGCCCTAAAATCAGGCGAAAAGGATATTGTTGCTACTGCAATTAGAGAACAATATCTTCCTAAGTTTGCAGGAGATGCTCTTCCAGAATCAAGTGTAGGTTCTATCTTCTCACTTGCAGATAAAATTGATACAATTGCAGGACTTTTTGCAATTGGAGAAATTCCTACTGGTTCTACAGACCCCTTTGCATTAAGAAGGTCTGCAATAGGTGTAATAAATATTATTAGAAATAATTCTTGGAAATTAGACTTAAATGAAGCTGTAGAAGCAAGTTTATACGAATATATTAACGATTTAGGACTAACATTTAACCACGAAGAAGTTATTGAAAATGTAAGAGACTTTTTCTTTGGAAGAATAAAAACAATGCTTCAAGAAGAAGGAATAAGATACGATATAATTGACTCTATCCTAATTCCTGAGAGTGAAATCCACAATATATTTGACAAAGCCAATGAATTGAATGACTGGTTTAATGAAGATAGAAGCAAATTTGTTGATGCATACAATAGAATAAACAACTTAACTAAAAATGTAGACTTCTTAGAAATTAATGAAGAACTTTTCAAAGAAGATGCTGAGAAAGACTTATATAATAAGTTTGTAGAAGTTGATAATAAGTTTAATGAAGCCATATCATCTGAGAATTACAAAGAAGCTATGGACTTGTTAAATGAACTAATTCCTGCAATAGATGTATTCTTTGACAATGTAATGGTAATGGATGAAGACGAAAAAGTAAGAGAAAATAGACTTGGACTAATCAATAGGATAGAGGAAAATATTCAAAAAATATTAAAAATCGAAAATATTGTGGAATAGGTCGGTGAGTAAATGAAATTCAGCGATAGGCAGACTGAAATAATTGATATTGTAAAAGAAAAGGGACCTATTACTGGCGACGACATTGCAGAAATTCTCGGACTATCTAGGGCTACAATTAGGTCTGATCTTTCTGTTCTTACTATGATAAATATATTAGGAGCAAGACCAAAGTTTGGTTATTTTTATACAGGTAAATCTATTTTTTCTCAAATTTCTAATGACCTCAAGAATTTACGATTAAAAGATTACATGTCTCTTCCTTTTTCATGTGATCAAAAGACTTCTGTTTATGATGTAGTTGTAGATCTTTTTATGGAAGATTTGTCTTCTATGTTTGTGACAGAAGGGGGATATCTTGCAGGGATTGTGTCGAGAAAGGACCTAATAAGATTTATGATAGGGGATGCTGATATAAAGGAGACTCCTATTAGCGTAATTATGACTAGGATGCCTAATATTTTTTATGTAGATATAGAAGACAGTGTTTACAAGGCTGCCAACTTAATTGTGACAAAGGGTATTGATGCCCTTCCTGTTGTTAAAAGAAAAAATGAAAAGGATCTTGAAGTTGTGGGCAGATTTACAAAAACCAATGTAACTAGACTTTTTGTAGATGTTTGCGACCAAGAGATAATATAGGAGGAGAAATGAATAAAGACGATAATCAACTCACTATTTTTGTAATCTCAGATTCTATTGGAGAAACTGGAGAATTAATTGCAAAGTCATCTGCAAGACAGTTTGAAAAAGAAAATTATGAAATCATCAGGTATCCTTATCACAATAGTATTGAGCAGATAAAACCAGTTCTTGAAAAGGCAGCTGAAATTAAAAACAGTCTTATAGTTTATACAAATGTTGTAAAGGAAACAAGGGATTTCATTCAAGAAAAAACTCATGAATTAAATCTTCACACAGTTGATGTAATGGGTGAGCCTCTTCTTCAAATTCAAGATATTCTAGGTTATGAACCTTTAAGAGAACCAGGCCTAATTAGAAGACTTGATGAAAATTATTTCAAAAAAGTTGAATGTGTTGAGTTCGCAGTTAAGTATGATGATGGTAAGGACCCTCGTGGTGCAAAAAAAGCTGATATATGTCTAGTTGGAATTTCAAGAACTTCTAAGACACCCCTTTCTATGTATCTTGCAAATAAGCTTTACAAAGTTGCAAATATTCCACTAGTGCCAGAGGTTCCTGTCCCTAGAGAAGTTTATGAAAAAGATGTAGACAAAATAATAGGGCTTACTGCAAATCCAGAAAAAATTATCTCTGTAAGAGAACAAAGATTAAAGTCTCTTGGACTTACTTCAGGAGCAAAGTATGCTAATTATGACAGGATCAGAGAAGAATTAAACTATTCAAAACAGGTTATGGAAGAGTTGGGCTGTTTTGTTATTGATGTTTCAGATAAGGCAATAGAAGAAACTGCTGAAATCATTATTAACCACATGGAATCTAGGAAGTGATTAAATGAACCTTCGAGTTGAGAGAGAGAAACTTGAGCACAAAATGTTATTTGAATATGCAACTTTTGCAGATTCTAGTTTAGGTAGGAATAAAGAAGAAAAATGTAATCTTAGGACTGATTTTCAAAGGGATAGAGACAGGATTATCCACTCAAAAAGTTTTAGAAGATTAAAACACAAGACCCAGGTCTTTATTTCTCCTGAAGGAGATCATTTTAGGACAAGACTCACTCACACACTTGAAGTCAGTCAAATTGGCAGAACTATAGCAAGAGCCCTTAGATTAAATGAAGATTTGGTTGAGGCAATAGCCTTGGGTCATGACTTAGGGCATACTCCTTTTGGTCATTCTGGAGAGGCTGTTTTGAATGAATTAAAATCCACTGGATTTATTCATGGTGAACAGTCCTTGAAAGTTGTGGACTTTTTAGAAAGGTCAGATACTAGGATTGGTTTAAATTTAACTGAAGAAGTTCGAGATGGAATTTTAAATCACTCAGGGAGTGGAAATGCCAAGACTCTTGAGGGAAAAATAATAAAATTTGCAGATAGGATTGCTTATATAAATCACGATATTGATGATGCCATTAGGGCTGGGATAATTTCCTCTGACTCATTACCTAAAGAGTTGACAAAAGTTTTAGGTAATTCTTCGTCACAAAGAATAAACACAATGATAAATGGATTAATAGATAAGTCTTATGGTAAACCAATTGTCGAGATGGAAGATGAAGTCTATGAGGCCACAATGGAACTAAGACAATATATGTTTAAAAATGTGTATATGGATCCAGTGGTTAAGTCTGAAGAAGTAAAAATCAAGAGACTTTTAACAGAACTTTATAAATTTTATATGGAAGACTTAAGTAGAATTCCTGAAAACCACTTAAATCTATATAATGATAGAAGTCATAGTGACGAAGATATAGTTTCGGATTATATTGCAGGTATGACAGATACCTATGCAAAGAAACAACTAAAAAATATTTTTATACCGAAGGGATGGAGCATTTAATTGTACGTAATAAATGATAATGTTCTTGACGAAATTAGAGATAGGGCAGATATTGTTGATTTAATTGGAGAGTATGTGGACCTTAAGAGGTCAGGATCCAATTATATGGGACTCTGCCCTTTTCATTCTGAAAAAACTCCTTCTTTTTCTGTTTCACCATCAAAGTCTATTTTCAAATGCTTTGGTTGTGGAGTAGGGGGAGATGTAATTACCTTTGTAATGAAAAGGGAGAATCTAAGCTTTCCTGAAGCCGTAGAATTTTTAGCAGACAAATACAATGTAAGGCTAGAAGTATATAAGGATGAAAACAAAGAAGCTCGTGAGAAGAGAAATAGGCTTTATGAAATTAATAGAGAAGCTGGTCTTCATTTTTTAAATAATTATCAGGCATCACAAAAAGCGCAATTATATTTAAAGAATAGGATGCTAAGTGATAAGACTATAAGGTCATATGGTATAGGTTATTCAAAAGATTCTTGGACAGATCTTTATGATCATTTGACAAAAATGGGTTACAAGGAAGACGAACTTTTAGAACTAAATCTAATTTCAAAAAGCAAAAACGGCAACTATATAGATAGATTTCGCGACAGGGTCATGTTTCCAATTATAAATAGAAATAACAGAATAATAGGTTTTGGAGCACGAGCCTTTGGAGACGCTAAACCAAAATACTTAAACTCTAGAGAAACTCCGATTTTTCACAAGGGAAGCAATGTATTCAATATGAATATCATCTCAAGAGAGTCCACTCGTGAAAGAATTATCCTAGTAGAAGGCTATATGGATGTTATTTCTTTATACAATAGTGGTATAAATTATAGTGTAGCAAGCCTTGGTACTTCACTAACTATAGACCAGGCTAATATTATTAAGAGAATGGCAAAAGATATATATATTTGTTATGACAGTGACAATGCAGGCATTAATGCAACTTCAAGAGCTATAGATATATTTTTACAAGCTTCAGTTAAACCAAAAATAATAGAACTTAAGGGAGGTCTTGATCCCGATGACTTTATTAAAAAGAATGGCTTAGAAGCTTTTGAAAAGAAAATTAAATCAGCTATATCTTATATTGAATTTAAAATAAAAAAGCTCAAGGAAAATTTTAATCTAGAAGATAGCGAAGGCCTTAGTAATTTTACTATTGAATCTGCTAAAATTTTATCTAGTATTAAAAATCCCATAGAGAGAGATATTTTTGTAAAGGACTTTTCGACAAAATATAATATTTCCTACACAGCAATAGAAAATTATATAAATTATTTAAATAGAAATAAGCTTAAGGAAGCGAAGAGGGAAAAAGTCAAAGTAAAGAAAAATATAAATGTTGTGAAATCTAATAAGACAAGAGCACAAGAGGAATTATTATCTTATTCTTTACTGGACAATGATATTTACAAATATATAAAAAATAAAATTGAGGTTTTTTATTTTGCAAATGCAATGACAAGGGCTGTTTTTGAAGAGATACCTAGGCTCTTTGAAGAAGAGATGGAAATCAGAGATTTTCTATCAATTTTAGAGTCCAATAAACTTGTAACTAAGGAATTTGTAGAAAATATTATGAGTCTTATTAGTGACATTCATGTTGATGACAAGATTGTTGATGAATTAATAAAGACCATAGAACGAAATTATATCCAAGATAGAAAACACAAAATCCTCGAAAATATCGAAAAGCTTCAAGGGGAAGAAAATAAAAATCTTCTACTCGAATCTTTAAAAGAATTACAAGAAATTAATTTAAAGCTTAACGAGTTGAAAGAGGAGGGCAATTATGAGTGAAAATATAAAAAATAAAGAATCAATTGAAGAGATTAAAAGTAAGCTTATAAAAGATGGCAAAAAAGATGGAAAGCTAACTTATGAAGAAATAGGTGATGCCTTCGAAAAATTTGAAATTGATTCTGACGATATAGATGATCTATACAAAGTCTTTGAAAAAGAAGGAATAAATCTAGTTGATAAAAAAGATTCAAAAGATGATGAAGACGAAGTAGATGTTACTAAAGAGGACTTATCAGTTCCAAAGGGAGTCACAGTTGATGACCCTGTTAGGATGTATCTAAAGGAAATTGGTAAAATTTCTCTATTAACTGCTGAAGAAGAAGTAGAGATTGCAAAGAGAATGGAAGCAGGAGACGAGTTTGCAAAAAAAGAACTTGCTGAAGCCAATCTAAGACTTGTTGTATCTATTGCAAAAAGATATGTGGGTAGGGGAATGAGCTTCCTGGACTTAATTCAAGAAGGTAATCTTGGACTTATGAAGGCGGTAGATAAGTTCGACTATACTAAGGGATTTAAGTTTTCTACTTATGCAACTTGGTGGATCAGACAAGCTATAACAAGGGCTATTGCAGACCAAGCAAGAACAATTAGAATTCCAGTTCATATGGTTGAGACCATTAATAAGCTCGTTAGAGTTCAAAGACAACTTGTTCAAGACTTAGGACGTGATCCACTTCCAGAAGAAATTGCACAAGAAATGAATTTAGATGTAGAAAGAGTTCGTGAAATTCAAAAAATTGCTCAAGAACCAGTGTCACTTGAAACTCCAATAGGTGAAGAAGAAGACTCACATCTAGGAGACTTTATACCTGATGATGAAATTCTTTCTCCACAAGATGCAGCTACCTTTACACTATTAAAGGAACAACTCAACACAGTTCTTGAAACCCTAACTGAAAGAGAAAAGAAAGTTCTAACTCTTAGATTTGGACTTGATGATGGAAGGGCTAGAACTCTAGAAGAAGTAGGAAAAGAATTTGATGTTACTCGTGAAAGAATTAGACAAATTGAGGCGAAGGCACTTAGAAAGCTTCGTCATCCATCTAGATCAAAGAAGTTAAAGGATTATTTAGAATGATAAAATTATCAAAGAGGCTTAATAAAATTGCAGAACTTGTAGATTTTGGGGCTTCGGTAATTGATGTGGGCACAGATCATGGATATGTGCCCAATTTTTTATGCGAAAATAAAATCTCGAGTGACATTATAGCAACAGACATTTCAAAAAATTCTCTTGAAAAATCTATAGAATTAACAAGAGAATTGGGAAATGAAAAATTTATTAGGAATATTTTGGCAAATGGTATTGTAGATGAAAACCGTGACAATATTATTATTGCAGGTCTTGGAGGAATTCAAATTGCAGAAATAATTGCTAACTCTATTGAAATAGCAAAGTCGTCAAAAAAATTAATCTTACAGCCAATGCAAAAGACAAATATCCTTCGTCGTGAGTTAAATAATATGGGATTTGAGATATTTGATGAAGAAATAATTTATGAAGATGAAAGATACTTTGAAATTATTCTTGCTAAATTTTCAAATAAAATTGATAAGGGTTTAAAAGAAGAAGACTTTTATTTTTCTAAAAAATTAATTGAGAAGAAAGATAAAACATATCTTTCATATCTTGAGGAAAAGAAAACTTATCTCAAGTCTATTATTTCTAGTTTTGACCCCAATAGCACAAGGTCCAAGAAAAGAAGTGAGGAGTTAAACAACTTGTTAAGCTTGGTTGAGGAGGCAATAGATGAAATATCAAATTAAAGAAATTAAAAATTTTATGGAAAGATGGGCAAAAGATGAATACCAACTTTCCTGGGATAACTCTGGGAGTCAAGTTGAATTTAAAGGGGATACAGGCTCTGTAGTCCTTGCTATGGATGTAACTGATAAAGTTATAGATATGGCCATAGAAATGGACGCAAAACTCATTATAAGTCACCATCCTATGTTTTTTTCTGGTTCAAAAAATATAATTGAAGGGACTTATCTAGGAGATAACATAATAAAATTAATAAAAAACAATATTTCAGTTTTTTCTTATCACACTTCGATGGATATAGCAGAAGATGGAGTTAATGATACTTTATTTGAAAAATTAAATTTAAAAAATAAGGAAGTATTAACTTATGAAGAAGAAAAGCCCATGGGACTTATAGGAGAGTTTGAAAGAGAACTATCCCTTGAAGACTTAGATAAATTTTTAAAAAATAAATTACAAGTTAATAAAATAAAATATTATGGGCAAGAAAAGAAGAAAATAAAAAAAGTTACCATACTTGGTGGAAGTGGATCAGATTTCATTAAAGAAGCTAAAGAGGCAGGAGCAGAGGCCTACATCACATCAGATATAAAGTATCACGATGGTCAAAGAGCCTATGAGGAAGACTTGATTCTAGTTGATGTTGGACACTTTTATTCTGAAAGAATTATTCTTCCTAAAATTAAAAACAGACTCCAAGAAAATTTTAAAGATTTAGACTTTTATATTCAAGAGGAATCAAGCTTTGAGCTTGATATTTGAGTGATTCAGTGGTAAAATTATCTGGTAAGTAAATTGGTCAACTGCACATATGTGAGGAAAGTCCGCGCTCCACAGAGCAAGGATGCTGGCTAACGGCCAGTGGGGGTGACCCCAAGGCTAGTGCAACAGAAATATACCGCCCATCTGGGTAAGGTTGGAAAGGCGAGGTAAGAGCTCACCAGGTCATTAGTGATAATGATGCTATGTAAACCCCATTCGGAGCAAAACCAAATAGGAATAACAGATGCTGCTCGCATCTGCCGGTAGGTAGGTTGCTAGAGATTATAGGCAACTATAATCCAAGATTGATAGTTGACAAAACAGAACGCGGCTTATAGATTTGCTTACTACATACACTTAAATATAAAACTATGCAAAAAGTTACAAAAAAGTTAAATTATTTTTAACAATTTTGTAACTTTTTGTTGTTTTTTTGTAATTGTTTTGCTATACTTAATGAGTAATGAAAAGAGTACGCATATAATTAATTTTAAAATACAAGGTATAGGAGTTGTTAGTATTGTTTTCCTTTAAAAATAAATTGCCACTAGGCCTATTTGCACTATGCGCAGTTTCCATAGTGGGCATGAAAGATACGGGAGTATTTATTAACGAACATGTACAAAAAGCATATAGTGGTAATGAAATCGACTTTTCTATAGGAGAAAAAGTTGAAGTCTTAGAAAGAAAGGGTAATGACTACTTTGTTCAAAAGGGCAAAGCTAAGGTTACAATCCCACAAGATAAAATTTTACTCACAGAAGTAAATGTTCCTACATATAAGGTTGTTAAGGCTAGTCCAATCTTAGATGATAATGGAAAAATTATTAGAAGTTTATTTGTTGATGAATATGCAATAGGTGTTTCTACTAATAATGACAAAGCTAAGATTAAATGCAACGATGGAACTGTTGGTAATGTTGATATTAAAGCACTTAAAAAGGTTGCTGACAAGAGAAACAATGTAACAAATGTTGAAGTTAAAAATAAAACTGTTGCAACAAGTGACAATGGCAAGAAATTAAACTTAAACAAAAAACAAGTTGTTAATGTTGTTGACTTTGCTGAAGGACTTTTTGTTATCGAAGACAAGGGTACAAACTACAATGTTCCAGCTAAAGATTTAGACATAGTTTCTGGAATCAAGATAGAAAAAGAAGAAGAAAATAATTCTGATTCAATAATTTCTAATGATGAAAAAGAAATTCAAGAAGCAATAAAAAATAAAAATGTTATAAAAGTTAAATTTGAAGCAAAAAAAGCACCAGGACCAAATGCCTCAATAGCTGGAAAAGTAATCTCTTCTGCAGAAGATAAACTTGGATCTACATATGTTTATGGAGATACTGGTAAAGCTGGATTTGACTGTTCAGGTCTTGTTTATTCAATTTACAATGATGAGCTTGGTATCTCAATCCCAAGATCTTCTAGAACTCAATCTACTTTTGGACAACAAGTTTCAAAATCTGACTTACAAGAAGGGGATTTAGTCTTCTTTAATACAACAGGTAACGGAGTTAGTCACGTTGGTATTTACGTTGGAGATGGCAAATTTATCCACGCTTCATCAGGACAAGGAAAGGTTATGACTTCTTCTTTAAGTGAAGAATACTACCAAGATAGATATGTAAATGCAACACGTGTATTATAATTAAATTTTAAATTGAGAGCCTCAGAGCTCTTTTTTTAGTAGAAAAAATAGTGTAAGAAAAGAAGTAATTCATATCTTACACTATTTTTCTTAGCAGGTTTTTAAGGACAAAAAAATAACTCCCAATAAATAGGAGTTATCTTGCAATTTTTTGATTTGTCATATCTAAAATTTTTGGATCAATAGTTTCAAGAGAGTGTTTTATTTTATTTATCATTTCTTCTTTATCTTCCACATAGCCTGTGACATTTATCATGTTAACCATATGTCCAGAGGAATATAGGGTCTTATTTGGTAAATCTAGATTTTCTAAAAGACAAATTTGTTCTTCTAGATTTTCTCTGTTTGTAGTTTCCACAAATTCTCCCTTTTCTCTCATATAATAAAGAGGGGAGGGTTCTATAACTGACGTGCTCATTACATATACGCCCTTTGGTGGATAGTAATTTAGAATTTTTGCAGTCTCAATTGCATTTTCTTTAGATTTACTTTTTCCACCAACACCTTGCATTATTATTGCGTGGTAGTCCATATTAGCAGACTTCATCTTATCTAGTCCACGATAATATCCGTCAATGTCTGTTCCTTTGTTTAAAAATTTTAGTATTTCAGGATTTCCTGTCTCTACACCAAACCACAATTCATTATAACCTGCTTCTTTCAATTTTTTCATATCTTCAACAGATTTATTTTCTAAATTATAAAAAGAGCAGTAGGCTGTAATAGTTTTTACTTCTGGTATATATCTTTTTATTAAGTCAGAAATTTCTAAAAGTCTTTCCGTCTTTAAAACAAAGGGATCACCATTTAGAAGATAAATCCTTTCCATAGGCCTATAGGCCCTTGATGGTGAGCTTGCAAGTTCAATAATGTCCTCTTCTATATCTTTTAGGGGAGATATACCAAAGGATGTGTTGTTATACATTGTACAAAAAACACAATCATTATGGGAACATCCATGAGTTACCTCTAAAAGAGGTGTGTAAGCCTCAAGGGGTGGTCTGTAAACTTCTCCAGTGTAGTGCATAATTCTCCTTTCATATTCTTATTAAATACTTACAAATAAAAAGAAGCTCGACAAAATCGAGCTCCTTAAAGACTTTAAACTATTATCTTAGAGATGGTCCTTGGTTGTAACCTTGTCCTTCGTTTCTATCGTCTCTGTTTTTAAGTTGAAATTCTTTTCTTGTCATAACGTCATCAACACGAACGTTAACTTCAACAACTTTTAAACCAGTCATTTGTCCAACTGATTGAGCAATATTTCTCTTAAGTTCTTCAAATACCTTTGGTGCTGAATGTCCGTATTCAAGGATTATTGATGCGTCAATTGCAGCTTCTTCTTCTCCAACATCAGCAGAAATACCTTTTGTTAGGTTGTATCCACCAAATTGTTCAGAGATACCTGAGAAGAAACCACCCTTCATATCAAGAACTCCTGGAACTTCGTGACATGCAATTGCAGCAATTTTTTCGATAACTGAATCTTCAAAAGTTAATTTAGATTCGTGTTTTTCTTCTTTTTCAGCTGCATCTTTTACATTATCTTGAGCTTCTCTGAAATCTTCTTGAAGGTTTTCTTTAAATTCTTCTCTTTTTTGAGCTTTTTCTCTTTTTTCTTGTTCTTTCTTGTTTACGCCTGCTAATTCGTTATATTTTGCTTCTGATGCCATTATAAATCTCTCCTTTTAAAAATAATACTTATTTAATACTTTCTAAACATTTTCTCTAACCAAAATAAAATTCTAGGATCACCATCTTTAAATTTACCATAGGAATTTCCTATGAAAAATAGAATCATAATCAAGAGTGTTCTGAAAAAACCTATTGTTAAAAATAATACTGCAATGATTAAGCCAAGTAGGGTATACTTGAATTCATTCCAATGAAGACTTGTATAATTTCTAAATTTTTCTTTTAATATAGAAATATCTCTGTCCTTTTTCTTTTCAACAAAAATAATTCTTTGATCATCTTGGTCTTTTCTAGAGTTCTCATAATTATTTTGATAATCCGGAAAATTTCCATAATTATTTCTCATATGAGCCCCCTAAACAACTCTTTTACCAGAATCTTCTTTGATATTGTAGAATTCTACATCTACCTTTGTTACTGAATAACCAGTAAGCTCTTCTAAGTTAGAAGACACATCTCTTTTGATTTGTTTGCCTAAGAGACTTAAATCAATGCCTTCTCTTACTCCGCAAGTTACTTTTGCGCTGATTTCATGTTTACTACCATTATTTACTCTTACATCAACATCTGACTTTTTCACTTCATTATAATTATCAACAGTTGTTAAAATGTTATTTTCGACTGCCTTAGAAGTGATAAGCATTTCGCCGTTTTCATCCTTGTCTACAACATAGGAGTTGAGGGAAGGAAGGACTATAACCCTAATTAAAGTAAATAGGGCAAATAATCCGGCTATTGCTGATACAGTAGTTAGGAAATAGAAAAACCATTCTTGTCTATAAAATTCTCCTAACTGTGCCGTTATTTTGCCATAATCGTATAATAAAAAATACGTGCAAAATAAGGATAAGAATAAGGCGATAGAAAAAATTGCATCAATCCATTTACGCCATCTCTTCAACCTAATTCCTCCTTTAAAAAGAAAATCATCAACTAGTGAAGCTCTTCTTAATTTATTTATAACCAAAGAAATTAAATTTAATCGTTTTTTTTAAAAATATTAGGGAAAAGGTATGAAGTTAAAAATTAACAATTTAAAAATTATGTAAATAAGCGATTTTATTGTTCACAAAAAATATAATAAATTGCATAAAACTAATAATATCCTCCATCTCAAGTTTAATTAAATTAACAAAAAACTATTAGTATCACTACAATTGAAGGGTAAAATAATATATAATATATAGAAGTTAAATTTCAGTTTTATATTTATAAGGAGGAGAAATGAAAAAAAATAATTTTTTTAATTCATTAGTTTTTAAGCTAATACTTGGAATAATTATTGGTATTCTTGTTGGCAGCTTTTCTAATGAGAGTGCAATTGTTGCAATTGATTCTATAAAAAGAATTATAGGCGACTTAATAGGCTACATAGTTCCCTTAATTATTTTAGGATTTATAACACCTGCCATTGTTTCATTAAAAGAAAGTGCAGGTAAAATTTTAAGCGTGACACTTATTATTTGTTACGCATCAACAGTTGGAGCTGCTACAATGTCATTCTTGGCAGGAAAAGCAATTATACCTAAGCTTAACATAGCTTCAAATGTTGGGGGAGGTAATGTAGTACCGGAGTCCATATTTAAAATATCAATTGATCCGATTATGCCTGTTATGACAGCTCTAGTTACGTCAATCTTATTTGGTATAGCAGTTATAGTGACTAATTCTGAAACTTGGGAGAAAATGCTTATTGAATTAAATAAGATTGTCTTATCTATTGTAAATAATGTGGTAATAAAAATTCTTCCACTATATATTGCTACTACTTTTGCAGTATTATCCTATGAGGGTGTAATTATTTCAGAATTACCAATCTTTTTAAAGATTATCTTAATTGTAATAGTTGGACACTTTATTTGGATGACAGTTATGTACTCTCTTGCAGGACTAATTTCAAAAACAAACCCTAAAGAAGTTTTTAAACACTATGTGCCAGCTTACTTAACAGCAGTAGGAACAATGTCCTCTGCAGCAACACTTCCAGTTGCTATTGAATGTGCGAGAAAATCCACAACTCTTGATCCTAAGATTAGGGACTTTGGAATTCCATTATGTTCTAACACCCACCTTTGTGGATCAGTTTTGACAGAAGTATTTTTCGTAATGACAGTTTCTCAAATTTTAACAGGTCAGCTTCCTGAGACAGCAAATATGATTGTATTTATTCTTTTACTTGGAATATTTGCCATAGCAGCACCAGGAGTGCCAGGTGGAACAGTAGTTGCATCTCTAGGGCTAATTACATCAGTCTTAGGATTTAACGATACAGGAACAGCTCTTATGCTTTCAATATTTGCCTTACAAGATAGCTTCGGTACAGCTTGTAACGTTACAACAGATGGAGCAGTAGTATTAATGGTGACAGGTATTTTCGATAAGGTGCCTGGAAGGAATAGAGAAAAAGTTAAAAATTAATAATATTAGAAAAACCAGGCTTAAGCTAAGCCTGGTTTTTCTATTGATAAAATGATTGATTATTAAATTTTATTTTACAAAAGTTTTTATAAATGTAAGTACTATTGGTTGATAAATTATATCCACAAGGAAGGCTCCTACAATAGGAACAATCATCATGGCCCTTCTACTTAAGCCGTACTCGTCATTTATAGCTGTCATATTTACAATAGCTGATGGAGTTGCACCTAGTCCGTGACCACAAAGTCCAGCACACATAACTGCTGCATCATAAGATTTACCAAGTATCCTAAATACAATAAAGTAATTATAAATAAGCATAAAGATAATTTGGCAAATAAGGACTATTAGAACTCCGCCCATTAGGTCTTGTAGTTCCCAAAGTTTTAGGGTCATCAGGGCAAGAGCGAGGTAGAGGTTAAGCATGACATCTCCAATACCATCAACTAAGTTGCCATCAAATTTGTAGATATTAATTTTTTCGTTTAAATTTCTTAAGATAACTGCTATAAACATGGCACCAACATAATCTGGAAAATCCATATTTATTAAGGATCCAATAAACTTTGATACTAAAGTACCAAGAGCCATGGAAATAATAATTGCAGCAACATTCTTTATAATATCTAAGTTTGATAAGTCAGTTTTTTCTTCAGTAAATAAGGCATCTAATTTTGATGAATCAAAATCATCATTACTAGGTGTAAGTCCGTTTTTAACAATTAACCTTCTTCCCAGGGGACCACCAATTAAAACTCCGGAAATAAGCCCAAAAGTAGCTGCAGCTGCGCCAACAACAGGTGCCTGCTCGTAGCCCATTTTAGCAAAAGTTGATCCATAACTCATAGCAGCTCCATGTCCACCAATCATTGAGATAGATGATGCAAGTATCCCATAAGCTGGCTCAATATTTACTAGTTTAGAAACACCAACACCAATAGTGTTTTGTCCAAGTGAAAGAATTCCACAAACTAACCAATACACAATTAATAAAACTCCACCAGATTTTAATATTTTTAAATTAGCACCAAGCCCAACAGTTGTAAAAAATACAAGCATGAAGGTTGACTGAAAAATATTTTCATAAGTAAAATTAAAAGTATTAGTTTTATAGCCAAAAAAGCTAATAAACATAAATAAAAATCCACCTATAACTGGGGCAGGTATACAATATTTTCTTAGAAACTTTAACTTATTCCTTATTCCATAACCCACTAACAAAACTATTACCGCAAGGGCAAGAGTTAATATAGAGTCTAAATTAATTGATAAAACTCCATTTTCTCTAATAAATTCCATTTTTTCCTCCCTTATAATTATATTTCCCTATTAAAAGCCTAACATTAATCTTTATTCCAAACAATAAGTTAGAAAAATCATGACGTATAGAAAGAAATAGTAAGATATTTTTAATAATCGAAAGAAAATTAATTTTAATTGGTAAAGTGAATGATTTTATAAATAAAATTGTAAAAATTTTCATATTTGTAAAATATAAATACAACAAGATGTTAACTATTTTTTTATATATCAAAGTGAATCAATAGATATAGATCACTTAGTTGTGTAAATAAGTTTATATGTTAATTTTAAAGTTTTATTTGAAGTCATATATCTCAAAATCATTTTTAAGTAATTTACATCTAATAAGGAAATCTCTTAAGGAAATCTCTGTTTGTTTATATGTGTATTCATTTTTCCATACTTTTATTACTTGCACTGTAAACTTTCATTGTTTTTCATTTGTTACTCTTTCACAAATGTGCAGATATATCTGTAATAAATTTTTAGAGTTTTATTATCTAAGAGTATAAATATAAAATATTAATACGAAAAGAACCAGGCTTAAATTAAACCTGATTCTTTGAAAGATAAAATGTATATTCTGAAAATTTATTTAACGAATGTCTTAATAAATGTAAGTACAACTGGTTGATAAATTATATCTACCAAGAAAGCACCAACAATAGGAACAATCATCATTGCCCTTCTACTTAGTCCATACTCGTCATTTATTGCTGTCATATTTACAATTGCTGATGGAGTTGCACCTAATCCGTGACCACAAAGTCCAGCACACATAACTGCTGCATCATAAGATTTACCAAGAACTCTAAATACTATAAAGTAAGCGTAAATTAACATGAAGATAACTTGGCAGATTAGAACAATTAGCACACCACCCATTAAATCTTGAAGCTCCCAAAGCTTTAGAGTCATAAGTGCAAGAGCAAGGTAGAGGTTAAGCATAACGTCACCAATTCCATCAACTAAATTACCATTAAATTTATAGAACTTAGTTTTTTCATTTATATTTCTTAAAATTACTGCAACAAACATGGCGCCTACATAATCTGGGAAATCCATATCTATAAGTGATCCAATGAACTTCGATACTAAAGTACCAAGAGCCATGGAGATAATAATTGCAGCAACATTCTTTATAATATCTAAGTTTGTTAACTCAGTTTTTTCCTCACTAAATAAGGCATCTAATTTTGATGAATCAAAATCATCATTACTTGGAGTAAGTCCGTTTTTAACAATCAGTCTTCTTCCAAGAGGACCACCAATTAAAACTCCAAAGATTAGCCCAAAAGTAGCTGCAGCTGCACCAACAACAGGTGCTTGTTCATAACCCATTTTAGCAAAAGTTGATCCGTAACTCATAGCAGCTCCATGTCCGCCAATCATCGATATAGATGATGCAAGCATACCATAAGCTGGCTCAAGATTTACGAGCTTAGAAACACCTACACCTATTGTATTTTGGACTAAAGATAAAATTCCACATAATAACCAATACACAATTAATAGAACTCCACCAGATTTTAATATTTTTAAATTAGCACCGAGTCCTACAGTGGTAAAAAATGCAAGCATGAAAGTTGATTGAAAAATATTTTCATAAGTAAAATTAAAGCTGTTTGTTTTATAACCTATAAAAGTTATAAACATAAATAAAAATCCACCAACAACAGGAGCAGGTATACAATATTTTCTTAAAAATGCTGATCTGTTTTTAAGACCATATCCTACTAGTAATACAATTACAGCAAGTGCAAGAGTTAATATTGAGTCTAAATTTATTGTTAAAACTCCATTTTCTCTAATAAATTCCATAAAATCCTCCTTTATTAACATTTTATCTCATTAATATTTTATCACGATTACAATTTTGTCACAATCAATTTGTGTAATTTAATAAATTATAATAATAAAAATAAAAATTACCTTCTAAGTTATATTAAAATAAGATTAAATGATAAGTGATATCAAAAAATAAATGGAGGAGATAAAATGAAAAAAGTAAATGTTATATATTGGTCCGGCACAGGTAACACAGAAAGAATGGCTGAAGCTATAGTTAGAGGAGCTGAAGCCGAAGGTGCTGAAGTAAAATTAATTCAAGTTGGATCAGCAAGTGAAGATGATGTTAAAGATGTAGAAAGAATTGCCTTTGGATGTCCTGCCATGGGAGCTGAAGAGTTAGAAGAGATGGAAATGAGACCTTTTATGGATAAGGTAAATCCACTTCTTGCAGGGAAAAATGTAGTTTTATTTGGTTCTTACGAATGGGCAGATGGTGAATGGATGAGATTATGGCAAGAAGAGGTCGAAGACACTGGAGCGAAACTTCTTGCTGATGGATTTGCAGCCTATGATGATCCAGATCAAGATGCCTTAGAAGAATGTGAAGCCTTGGGAAGAGATCTTGCGAGGTCCTAATGTATGATAGAGTTTTAATAGATTTTTTAAATCATATTAATAATTTTAAAGATTATGATTATATTCTTGCCCTAATAAAATCTACCGTAGCACCAACTTTTAATGATCTTAAACTGGGAACAATGATGAACCTTAGGAATGCCAAGAGACCATTAAAAGATTATTGGATGCAAAATAAATTTATATTAAGGGATGCCTTAGGCCTGGATTTTTATGAATTGAAGGAAGGGGAAGATTTTGTTTTAGTTTATTTTTTTAAAAATAATAGACTTGAAAAGAAACTTTCGCAAATAAAGATTAAAGATTTTTTAAATTCATATGGATACATATCTTGTGTCTCTACAGGTGACTATCTAAATTTACTGAGCCAAAGGTTTAGAGAAACATGTCCTGATGAAATTGGAATATTTTTGGGTTATCCATTAAAAGACGTTATGGACTTTAAAGATAGGGATAAAAAAGCTTGTAAGTGTACAGGATATTGGAAGTGTTTTAATAACGAAAAGTCATCTCTTGAAGCCTTTAAAAGATTTGATGAGGTAAAGCTTCTTGAGATGAAAAATATTTTGAAAGCTTATAATTATTAATAAAAATTTAACTATAATTATCAAGAGGACCAAGCAAATTAAAGTTTGGTCCCTTATTTTATAAAAAATTAATAGCAAACAATCTTTATTTTATGTATCCTAGAAATTTTTTAAAATTTATTATAAAATTAAGGAGATTTATTAAGCGAATTTGCATTAAAATTTTTAATTAATGAGGTATATTATGAAAGAATTAGTTTTTAAATTTTTAGGGAAAAAAGATATTGACGATATTTATAAATTGACAAGTGAAGTTTATGAAGGTATTGAAAACAAGGAAATCTTCTCTCATGATTCCAAGGAAGATTTAGAGGCCTTAATAGATGGGGGAGGATCCTTCGTTGGAGTTTTTGATGGTGATAAGCTTGTGGCTTATAGGAGTATCAAGGTGCCAAGTGAGGAAGATAATCTTGCTCATGATGTTGACTTTTATATAAATCCAGAGTCAGTAATAGTTAATGACACAGTTGTTGTCCTAAAAGATTATAGGGGAAGAAATCTTCAAAATTTAACTAGAGAAAAACTTGAAGAAAGATATAAGGACTCAAAATTTACAAATAAGATGTCTACAATTTCTCCAAAGAATTACAGGTCTTACAAGAATACTTTAGATTCTGGTTATATGCTTGTATCTTTAAAGAAAAAATATCCTGATGAGTTTTCAGAAGAAGGCTATGACAGATTTATTTTATTGAAATCTGATGATTTAGAAATAAACATGACTGGAAAGGAAAGGACAATTCACTCAAGTGAGACTGATAAACTTAGAAAAGCCTTTGAAGAAAATTATTTTGGCCTTTCTGTTGATGAAGAAGGTTATATTCAATTTAAGGAAGTAGAAATTTTATAAATATTAGAAGTTAAGCCAGATTAAAATCTGGTTTTTTTCTTATAAAAATTTGCAAAATAAAAAACCGAGCTAAACTCGGTTTTTTTTTAAAAAAGTGTTACAAATATAAAATTAATAATGAACCAAACCATTTTGAATAATAATTCAAGTAAAGTGAAGGCTATTGCATACCATCCAATGAAATTTATCTTGGATCTGGCAATGAAGTTCTCTTTATAAAGATTTAGTACTATTAAAAGTGAAAGTCCAATTAATATTAAAGTTGCAAGAGGCATAGGAGTCAAGGCTTGCAAGATATTATATTTAAAGAATCCACCAAAAGGTGAAATAATAAATCCAACAAACAATACAACTTTACAAATTATCCAGTTAATTAGAGCAAATTTTTTAACTTCTGGATAAGATGTGTCAATGTCATCCCGTTCTGTTGCAATACTTAAAGGAAGATAAAATTCCAAGTAGTCAAAGGCTATTTTAAGAACAAGAAATAGGAGCAAGACAAATCTAAAAGATCCACTTCCAAGAATTAGCATTATTGCATTTAATAATACTCCTGTACCAATAACTATCTTACTTTCTTTTGAACCAAAGGAGCCTATATAATCAGATAATTTATTAGTTACCTTATCTAAAGAGAGTAAAACTTTGTCAATTCCCTTATTAGAAGTTTTTGAAATTTTTGATTCAACCTTGTTAACCTTATTTGATAAATTATTTTCTAAGGATTTTTCGAAATCAGAAGAAACTTTTTCAACATCTTTAACAGGTTTTTCACCCTTGTCCTTAAAAGTAAAGAGTTCTTTGAAATTTACTTTCTTTTTATCTTCAACTTTTACCTTAGAAACTTTATTTTCAGTCTTATCTTTTTTTATATTTTCTTCCTGCTTTGTGCCTGAAGTAGTTTTTGTATTTTCTTTATTAGACTTAGCTTTTTTATTATTAGATTCTTCAAGAGCATTTTCAATGTCAATCTTAGGTGTGCTAAGTGTATTTTCAAAAGATTTATCAGTATCTTGAACAGATTGACTTATCTCTAAGTTTCTAGTATCTTCTTTTTTCTTGGTATCATCTTTTAAGTCACCAAAAATAGAATATTCATCATCGTCTTCTGTGATAAAATTATTCCACTTTTCTTTTAGAGAAAACTTTTTGGAAGATTTTTCTTTAATATCTTTATCAGACTTATCTAAAGAAAAATTAGATTCGCTAGACTTAGAGGAAGAAGTCTTATGTGAAGATTTATTTTTTTCTTCATCGAAGTTTGATTTTTTTAATTCTTCTTGAACCCTACGAATTAATTCTTTCTGACTCATTTTATTAGCTGAGTCAGAATCCTTGAAGTCTTTCAAGATATTTTCATCAAAGTTTTCTTTATCAAGATTTTTTGACTTAGCTGGTTTTTCTATTTCTATATTTTCAAGGGTATTAATTAAATTTTTATCTGAAGATTTTTTAGATTTATCAGTAGATTTCTTTTCCTTTTTAGGTGTTTTAGTTTTAATATTATTATTTTCATAATCTTTTATATTTTTAGAAATCTTCCTATCAACTTCAGCAATAATATTTTTTAGTTCATCAGTAGTGTCAATTGCATCTAAAGATCTAGGGTCAAAAACTCTTGTATTTTGACTAACTTTTTCCACTCTATTTGTGTCTTCAAAGCTTTTTTTAACATCATTGTCGCTTGTAATATTTATTTTGACGTTTTTTAATTTATGACCACATGAATTACAAAAGTTGTCATCTTTAGAAACTGGATTTCCGCATTTTGGACAAAACAATGTAACACCTTCTTTCATTAAATTCTATAAATGTAATTATAACACATTTTTTTACCTAGATTAATTTTTTGTATATTAAAGTTTGAATAATATTTACCAAAATGAAATTTATTAATTTTATGTAAAAAAAGAAGCCCCTAAAGGCTTCTTTATAAGATAAGCTAAATTATTTTGCTTGTTCTTCAGTAGCTGCTTCGTTAGTAGTAGCTTCTTCTGCTTGTGCGTTGATTTCTTCTTTAGCTTGTTCTTCTTCAGCTTTTACTTCAGCTTCAGCTTCTTTAGCGTTAGCTTCAACTTTTGCTTTGTTAGCTTCAGCTTGTTCTTCTACTGCGTTGTTTTTAGCGTTTGCAGCTTCGTTAGCTTTTTTGTCAGCGCCTTGGCATGCTACCATACCTAGCATTAATACTGAGATCATTCCAACGCTTGCTAATTTCTTTAAATTTTTCATTTTAATAAATCCTCCTAAATTGAAACATATTGTTTCTTTGATTTGTCTATATCTTATACTCGCCATGTGAAAATTATGTGAAGATGATGTTAAATCTTTTGGAAGAGATTTCAAAGAAATTATTCACAAATAGATTAGAAAACAATTTAATATAAAGATTTTTCATGTATAATTATTAGCAGGTGAGAGAATGTATAAAGCTTTATATAGAAAATACAGGTCAAAGACCTTTGATGAGCTTTACGGCCAAGAGGCTGTAGTAGCTTCATTAAAAAATCAAGTAAAAAACAATGAAATAAGTCATGCCTATATATTTCAAGGTACTAGGGGAACAGGAAAGACATCTGCTGCCAAAATTTTATCAAGAGCAGTTAATTGCCTTCACCCTGTCAATGGGAACCCTTGTAATGAATGTGAGAATTGCAAGAGAATTTTAAATGAATCTGTCTTAGATGTTGTTGAGATGGATGCTGCCAGCAATAATGGTGTAGACGATATTAGAGACTTAAAGGACAAGGTAATTTACCCTCCTCAAGCTCTTAAATATAAGGTCTATATTATTGACGAGGTTCACATGCTATCAAAGGGTGCCTTTAATGCCTTACTTAAAATTTTAGAAGAGCCACCAAGACATCTTATTTTTATTTTAGCAACAACAGAAATAGAAAAAATTCCTGCAACTATTTTATCAAGGTCTCAAAAATTTAATTTTAAGAGAATATCTGTTGAGGATATTGAAAGTAATTTAAAGAGAATAACTGAGCTCGAAGGAAAATCTTGTGATGAAGAAGTCTTTACCCTAATTGCAAAAACAGCAGATGGGGCCATGAGAGATGCTCTATCAGTTTTGGATCAGCTTCTCACAAAAAATGAAGACCACATTAAACTTGAAGATGCCATGGAGGTTCTTGGGATATCATCTTCAGAATTATTATTTTCTCTATCGAAAGCAATGATTGAAAAAAATATAAACGGGTCACTCAATGCTATTGATGAAATCTATAGAGAAGGTATTGACTTCAATACACTTTCTTCACAAATCTTAAATCATTTTAGAGATATATTTTTGGTAAAAACCTTAAAGGATCCAAGAAAAATTGTTTACACTACTTACTTAAAGGAATTTCAAAATCTGGCAGGAAGTGTTGAGCTAGAAGACCTTCTAAATATAATAGAAATATTAAAAGAGCTTTCTTTTGAAATTAAGTATGCTGACAACAAAAGAGTTGTCTTCGAGATGAATGCAATTAAGATTTGCAAAAGGTCTAATAAAGATGATTTAGAAGGAAGAATTAAATCCTTAGAGGACAAGATTAATAATTTGGGAAGGGATATTCCATCTAATTCTAATTCCAATATTTCATCAAATAATATTGAAGACAATTTCAATAACTATGAAGATAATTATTATGATTATAATCCAGGAGATTTTTATAAGGCAGATGTGACTCCTAATAAAGAAAAAACCAGCAAGTCTTTTGTGGAAAATAATAGAGAAAACATCAATGGTGATGAAAGCTCTAGAATTGAAAAATCAAAGCAATCTGCTATAATTGAAAATGATAATACTAAAAATCTTGAGGAAAAAAAGGATAAGACCAATAATATTACAATTGATAGGATAAAATCAGATTGGGACAAGATAATAAATGAACTTATCTCTAGAGGTTTTAAGGGCTTTGCTGGTTTTGTAGGACATGCAAGACCAGTTAGTTTAAATGGTAATACATTGGAAATAGTATTTGAAGAAAAGGATAGCTTATTTTACGAATACTGCATGATGCAGGAAAATAAGAAGGTTTTGCCTGACCTACTAAATAATGTCTATAACACAAATATTGATGTTAGGATGAAGTTAAAAAAAGGTGGAGTAGATAAGCTAGAAGAGATTTTTGGAAAAGATAATATAGAAGAAATTTAGGAGGAAATATGGCTAGAGGTGGATTTAATGGCTTCCCTGGTGGAGGCGGAAGAAATAATATGATGAAGCAAATCGAAAAGCTTCAAAAGCAAATGGAAGAAATGCAAGAAAACTTAGCAAACGAAGAAATTTCTGCTACAGCTGGTGGCGGTGCAGTTCGTGCTACTGTAAATGGAAACAAAGAACTTATTTCTATTGACCTAGATAAGGATGCAGTTGATCCTGATGATGTTGAAATGCTTGAAGATTTAATTGTTGCTGCAGTTAATGAGGCACTTAGAAATGCTGAAAGTAAGATGAGTTCTCAAATGGGTAAATTCACAGGCGGACTAAACATTCCGGGGCTATAATATGGCTAAGGAAATAGGACCTATTGAAGATTTAATAAAGAGATTAAATCGTCTACCAGGAATTGGATCAAAAACTGCTCAAAGATTAGCCTATTATATAATTGGTCTTGAAGAAAGAGAAGTTAGGGACCTAGCAGAAGCTCTAGTCTCTGCAAAAAATAACACTGTTGAGTGTTCCATTTGCATGAACTATGCAGACAGTGACCCTTGTGAAATCTGTTCCAACAAAAGCAGGGACGATTCAATAATTTGTGTTGTTGAAAGTCCAAAAGATGTTGATGCAATGGAGAGGTCTCTTAGTTTCCGTGGCAAATACCATGTTCTTCATGGAGTGATTTCGCCTTTAAAGGGAAAAACTCCTGAAGATGTTACAATTAAGGAACTAATTAATAGGATAGAAGAAGGGGAAATAAAAGAAGTAATCGTTGCTACAAACCCAACTGTAGATGGGGATGCCACAGCTAGGTATATTAAAAATATCTTAGAAGATTACGATATAATTGTTTCAAGAATTGGATATGGTCTACCAGTTGGTGGAGATCTTGAGTATTATGATGAGATTACAATTCAGACAGCAATGGAAAATAGAAGAAGGCTAGATTAATTTTGGGACTTGGTCCCAAATTTTTTCTTTATTCACCTTTAAGAGGGGGAAAATTTTGTCAAACAAGAATAATGATTTTAAAAAATATATTCCCACAATAATTTATGTAATTTTGGCTATTTTAATTTTTTATACAGTAGCCATTGTACTTTTGCCAAGGTTAAATAAGGATTCAGAAATAAAAGAAACAGATTATGTGTCCTTTGTAAATATGGTAAATGGGAATCAAGTAAAGAAAGCAGAGGTAAGAGATAGGACAATTGCCTTTGAAGTTGAAAAAGATGGGAAGAAAATTAAATATGAAACTAACAGGATGTATGATCCCAATCTAGTTGATAGGCTAGTAAATAAAAATGTTAAGTCTGCCCAAGTATACAAGCCTGAAATGAATCCAGTTGTGTCCTTCATAATTTCAACTGTAGCAACTTTTGCAATATTTATTGCCTTTTGGCTTTTCCTTTCAAAATTTATATTTAAGAAAATGGGCGATGTTGGTCCAATGAATTTTGGAAAGAGTGGAGCAAAAATTTATGTTGAATCAACTGATGGTATAAAATTTGACAATGTTGCAGGCCAAGATGAGGCCAAAGAAGCTTTATCAGAACTTGTTGACTTTTTACACAATCCAAAAAAATATACAGAAATTGGTGCAAAACTTCCAAAGGGAGCTCTACTTGTAGGTCCTCCGGGAACTGGTAAGACACTTTTGGCCAAGGCAGTTGCCAGCGAAGCTGAAGTTCCTTTTTTCTCAATATCTGGCTCAGCCTTTGTGGAAATGTTTGTTGGTCTTGGAGCTGCTAAGGTAAGAGACTTATTTAAACAGGCAGTGGAAAAGGCACCATGTATAATTTTCATAGATGAGATTGACACTATTGGCAAGAAGAGAGATGGTTCTGGCTTCGCTGGAAATGATGAAAGAGAACAAACATTAAATCAACTTCTTTCCGAAATGGATGGCTTTGATGCAAAGGCTGGAGTTGTAATTTTAGCGGCAACTAATAGACCAGATTCTCTTGATCCAGCTCTTTTGAGGCCAGGTAGATTCGATAGGAGGATACCTGTTGAATTGCCAGACCTAAAAGGAAGGGTGGAAATCTTAAAAGTTCACGTAAAAGACATTAAGAAAGAAGATAACATTGACTATGAAAAAATTGGAAGGGCAACAGCTGGTGCAAGTGGGGCTGATCTTGCCAACATGGTAAATGAAGGAGCTCTTCGTGCAGTACGTGAAGGTAGAGATAAGATGAGCGAAAGAGATTTAGAAGAATCAGTAGAAGTTGTTCTAGCTGGATATGAAAAGAAAAACGCCGTTATATCCCCACGTGAAAAAAGAATTATTGCCTATCATGAAGTAGGACACGCTCTAGTTGCAGCTAAGCAAAAGGACTCAGCACCAGTTCACAAGATTACAATTATTCCTAGAACTTCAGGGGCCCTAGGTTATACAATGCAAGTTGATGAAGAGGAAAAATTCCTAATGAGTAAGGAAGATGCAATTAATAACATTGTAACTCTAACTGGGGGAAGGTCTGCAGAAGAATTAATTTTTAATATTAGGACAAGTGGCGCTTCTAATGATATTGAAAAGGCAACCAAAATAGCTAAGGCTATGGTAACAAGATTTGGAATGACAGATGAATTTGGCTTTGTTGCCCTTGAGTCTATGTCAAATGCATATCTTGGAGGAGACACGTCTCTTCAATGTTCTCCACAAACTCAATATGAAATTGATGCAGCAGTTCAAAAGATTATTGATGACGCACACGATGAAGCAAGAAAAATTTTAAGAGATAATATTAAGGCTCTTCATGCAATTTCAGAATATCTTCTTCGTCAAGAAACAATATCTGGTGAAGAGTTTATGGATATTTTGAAAAGATATGAAAAAGAGGAAACACTTTCACAAAAAAATATTGAGGATGATAGCGAAAAAAATATTAGTGACTCTTCTCTAAATTAAGGCTCGAATTACAAGTTTAAGATATATATTTATAAAAAAATAAATAATATTTATGGGAAAAAGATTTTTCTATTTTTAGAAAAGTCTTTTTTTTGATGTCAATTTAGATTAAAATAAACTTAAGCGAGGTAATAAAAAACTAGAAGGGAGAAAATATGATATTTACAAATGCAGTTGTGCTGTCAGTAATTATTTTGGCAGCCTTATGTTTAGCAAAAATTCCAGTATTTTTTGCTTTAATGATTTCAGCAATATCTGCAGGACTTATTTCAGGTATGGGAATTGCTGAAACTATGAACACCTTAATAGGTGGAATGGGAGGTAACGCTGAAACAGCCTTAAGTTATATACTATTAGGTTCTTTAGCTTACTGTATGGAAGAAACTGGTGCAGCAGGAATAATGGCTAAGAAGATTGGATCTCTAGTTAAGGGAAACAAAATCTTACTTTGTGGAATAATAATAGTAATAGCTATAATGGCTGAAACTGTTATACCAATCCACATTGCTTTTATTCCAATATTAATACCACCACTTCTTGCAGTTACAAATAAGATGAAAATGAACAGAAAAATGCTTTCTGTTTCCTTTGGATTTGGCTTGAAGGCACCTTACATTGCCTTACCACTTGGATATGGTGCGATTTTCCATGGATTAATTATTGATTCTTTTGGAAGGTCTGGACTTAATATTACAGATAAGGATGTAACAGGAACTAACTGGATTGTTGCAGCAATTATGTTCTTAGGTCTTTGTGCAGGATTAATTTTCTTTATGAAAGACAAGGAATATGAAACAAAGGATGTAGAGGGAGAAATAGTTGAAGTTTCAGATAAACTTGAAAAGAAGCATGTTTTAGTTCTTCTTTCAGGAGTCATTACTGTTGTAGTTCAACTACTAACAGATTCACTTCCTTTGGGAGCTTTAGTTGGCCTTATCTTTGTTGTAGTTACAAGGGTAATAAAGTGGTCCGATATGCAAAAGATACTTGACGGTGGTATTAACATGATGGGCTTTATTGCCTTTGTAATGTTAATTGCAGCAGGTTATGCAAATGTAGTTATAAAATCTGGAGCTATTGATGACTTAGTACAGGTTGCTCAAAATCTACTAGGTGGATCAAAACTAGTAGCTTCTTATGTAATGATTTTACTTGGACTAATGATAACCCTTGGAATAGGAACTTCTTTTGGTACTGTTCCAATTATTTCTGCAATTTATGTTCCAATTGCCATGAGTCTAGGATACTCAGTTAGAGCAACTATTTTACTTGTTACAATTGCAGCTGCTTGTGGTGATGCAGGATCTCCAGCGTCAGATACAACACTTGGACCAACATCTGGTCTATCTGTTGATGGTCAACACGAGCATATAAAGGATACATGTATACCACAGATGATATTCTTTGGTTTACCATTAATTATTCTAGGTGGATTTGTAACAACATTGCTATAAAAATATGAAATAAAAAATAAAAGAGACTTACTGCGGGGTGTACAGTAAGTCTCTTTTATTTTTTCGAAATATAAGTAAAGGATAGTAAAATAATTTTTTATTATTTCACTAAACCAATTATAACTATAAAAATTAAAAAAGTAAAGAAAAATCTTGCCATACGAAGAATGTTCCACTATACGGAATTAAGCTTTTTGACATTCTGGGCATAATCCCTTTAACTCAACAATATGGCCAATAACCTTAAATCCAGTCTCTTCTTCAGCAATTTTTTCAAAATCTGATATAGGACACTCTTTTATTGGTGATACTTTGCCACACTTTGAACAAACAATATAGTGTCTGTGCTCAGATCCTGCAAACTCATAGTAAAAAAGTCCATTAGAGTATAAGTTCTTTCTTATAATTCCCTTATCTGATAATTCGTTGAGCATTCTATAGAGAGAAGTGAAGCTAGGTATAGCATCCTTATCGGCAGCTTCAAAAATTTCTTCTGTGTTCATAGGTACTTGTGATTTATTTAATTCTTCTAAAAGAGCAAGTCGTCCTTTAGTGATTTTCATATTATTTTTTCGTAAAATGTCTTCAAAGTTTTTCACTATTCCACCACCTTTAATATCTTAATTATAACAAAATTTAAGTATTTTTAAAAAAGTACTTTTATTAATAAAAAATTCTGTTATAATACTAATGCAAATCATTATTGTTTAGGAGGAAAAAATGAAAAATATTAAAAAAATTATATTTTTATTAGCGGGAATTATTTTATTATCAGGATGTTCAAAGGCAGGAGAGGTAAAAAACTCCAATGAAGAAAGTAAGGGAGAAAACAAATTAAAAGTTTACGCTTCAGTATATCCTATGTATGATTTCACTAAAAAAATTGCTGGTGATAAAGTAGATGTGGAAATGATTATGCCACAAGGAACTGAACCTCATGGATGGGAACCGGATTCTAATGCAATTAAAAATCTAGAAAATGCAGATATGTTTATTTACAATGGGGCAGGACTTGAATCATGGACAGACAAAGTTCTTAGTTCACTCTCAAATAAGGATTTAAAGGTTGTAGAAGCATCTGAAGGTGTAGACCTAATTAAATCAACTCATACTCATGACCATGAAGATGAAGACCATGAACATGAACATGAAGACCATGAACATGAAGCAAATCATAATCACAATCATGAAGCTGAAGAAAACCACAATCATGAAGCTACAGAAAATAACCATAATCATGAAGACCACGACCATGAAGGACATCACCATGGACCAATGGATCCACATGTTTGGATCTCACCTAAAAATGCAAAAATAGAAATGGAAAACATAAAAAATGCTTTAGTGGAACTTGATAAAGACAATGCAGATTATTATGAGTCAAATTATAAAAAATATGCTAAAATGTTAGATGAACTTGATGCTAAATACAGTGAAAGCTTAGGAAGTCTTCCAAATAAAGAAATTGTTGTAAGTCACGAAGCTTATGGTTATCTTTGCAAAGACTATGGCCTAACTCAAATTGGAGTTAAGGGTGTAAATGCAGAAACAGAACCAGATGCTAAGAAAATGGCAGAAATAATTTCTTATATCAAAGAAAATAATATTACAACTATCTTTACGGAGGAATTAATTGATCCTAAGGTTTCAAATATTATTGCAAGTGAAACAGGTTGCCAAGTTAAGGTACTTTCTCCAATCGAAGGATTGAGCCAAGAGCAAGTAGATAATAAGGCAGATTATTTTAGCATCATGGAAGAAAATCTAGAAAATTTAGTAGGTGCTTTAAAATAGTGAAGGAAAAATTGTTAGAAATTAAAAATCTGAAATTTAAATATAATGATGATTTAGTTTTAGATGATATAAACTTTGATGTCTATAGGGGCGACTATATCGCCCTTATAGGATCTAATGGTGCTGGAAAGTCGACTTTAGTTAAACTTATTTTAAACCAACTTAAGCCGCTAGATGGCACTGTTTCTTTTTATACAGAAAATGGAATAGAAAATATTGGTTATGTTCCACAACTTTCTGTCCCATCAAGTCTTGAGTTTCCAATCACAGTTTCGGAACTCTTGTCCCTAGCTCTTTATCCAAGGAATAAGGGATTTAGAAAATTAAAAAACTACCATAAAGAGAAAATAACCAATGCCTTAAATCTTGTTGGTATGAATGATTACAGGGAAAGACTTTATACAGAATTATCAGGTGGACAAAGACAAAGAATTTTAATTGCAAAGACCCTAGTTGCAACTCCTGAGTTTTTGATTCTTGATGAACCTATGACTGGTGTAGATAAGGAGTCTAAGGAAGCCTTATTCCATCTTTTAAGTCACATAAATCAAGAACACAATATTACTATTCTTATGATAACTCACAACCTTGAAGAAATAGAAGACAATGTAAACAAGGTCTATGAGATAAAAGATAAGAAGATAAGGGAAGTGAAATAATGGAAATTTTTCAGTATTCATATATGATAAAGGCTTTAATTGTTGGAGCTTTTTTATCGATTATAATCCCTTGCATGGGTGTTGTAGTTGTAAACAAAAAAATATCTGTAATTGGAGATGCCCTATCTCACGTTTCCCTTGCTGGCGTAATGCTGGGACTTATGACATCAACTTCTCCAGTTATAGGAGCTCTAGTCCTTTGTGTAGTGGGTTCTATATTCCTTGAATATGTTAGGACAAAGTTCCCTGGCTACCAAGAAATTTCTTCTGCAATATTAATGAGTACAGGAATTGGTCTTGCATCACTTTTTTCAGGATTTGTTAAGACCAGTGCAAACTTTGAGGAATACTTATTTGGATCTATTATAGCTATTCCAAAGTTAGATTTTTATTTAATACTTGGAGTTTCAATTATAGTATTTTTCTTGTTCTCATACTTATTTGTTGACTTAATGTATATTTCCTTTGATGAGTCCTCTGCGAGACTTTCTGGAGTTAACGTAGATAGGATAAATTTGATTTTCATGATTCTAATAGCTGTTACTATTTCTGTTTCAGCAAGGACTGTTGGGATTTTAATAATTTCATCCCTAATGGTTGTGCCAGTAGCTTGTGCCATGCAGTTTAAAGTTGGATATCTAAAGACAACTATCTTGGCATCAATTTTTGGATTTATTTTTACAATACTTGGCTTAGTATCTTCCTTTTACCTTGGCTTAAAACCGGGTGGTGCCATTGTATTAATTGGAGTTTTATTTTTAACAATTTTACTGATTATAAAGAGAAAATAATTTAATAAAAATTTTAACTGGAGATAACTTTTTTTTCTCCAGTTTTTTATTTAATCTGATAAAAATATTGGTGACTTCTTTATTTATGACTGCCTATGATTTATGATAGAGAGAGCGAATACTTAGGGGTGTTTTATGGAAATACTAGTAAAAGAAAATAATTATAAAATAAATATTGAATATAAAAGTGACGACAAGTTAAGAGATTTTTTAAGAGGTAGAAGTGAATCAAAGTTTTTGCTAATTACTGATGAGAATGTCTTTTCTCTATACGAAGATAGGATAAAAAATATAATGAAGGATCTTTCTTATTATGTTTTTAAAATTGTCCCAGGCGAAAGATCAAAGTCTATTGAAAATTATATTAAGATCAATAAATTTCTTGTAGAAAATAATTTTAACAGGGGTGACGCCATTATTTCCTTTGGTGGAGGTGTAGTTGGAGACCTTGGAGGCTTCGTCGCTTCAACTTACCTAAGAGGGATTGATATTATTGCTGTACCTACAACTTTATTATCAATGATAGACTCTTCTGTTGGAGGAAAAAATGGTATTAATTTTATGGATTTAAAAAATCAAGTTGGGTCTTTTTATTTTCCTAGCTACGTCCATATTGATTACAGTTTTCTAGAGACTCTTGATGAGAGAAACATTAATAATGGGCTAGCAGAAATTTTCAAATATTCTGTATTAAAGGATAGGGAACTTTTTGATTATTTAAAATCAGCAGGTAAAATAGATTATGAAGAGATTATTTACAAGTCTCTTAATATAAAGCTAGATTTTGTGAGAGACGATGAAAGGGATAAGGGGAAGAGACAAAAATTAAATCTTGGTCACACAATAGGTCATGGGATTGAGTCCTTATCAAACTATAAACTTAACCATGGGGAAAGTATTGGAATAGGAACTATTTATATGGCAAGAGCAGCTTATAAATTGGGACTTGCAAAAGATGATTTTTATAAGGACTTAATTGAAGCATATAAAAATCACAACTTGCCAACATATTATGATTTTGATACAGATAAAATTTTAGAAGTACTAAAGCACGATAAAAAGATAAAAAATAATATAATTAACCTTATAATTCCTACTGAAATTGGCCAAGTTATAAGCAAAAAAATGAACTTTGATGACTTAAGAGAATTTATTGAATTGGGCAAAGACGATGAATAGATTAATTGAAAATAAGAAATTAAAGGGAGAAATTCCAGGGATTACTTCAAAATCCTATGCTCATAGGGCTATATTTTGTGCAGGTCTCGCTAAAGGTAATTCTATTTTAGAAATTGATAACTTATCTAAGGACATAGAAGCTTCTCTAAATTCTATGGAGGCTTTGGGAGTTAAGCTTGAGAGAGATGGAAATAAGTTTCTCATTTCTCCACCTGAAGAATTTAATAAAAGAGCAAGAATTGATGTAGGAGAAAGCGGAACTACTTTGAGGTTTATCTTGCCTATTCTCGGAGCTCTTGGAATTGAAGCCGAAGTTATAAGAAGAGGAAGCCTTGTGGGGAGAACTAACTCTGTTTATTTTGATTTACTTCCAAAACACGGTGTTTCTATAAGAGAAGATAAGGAAAAAATTTTCATAAGTGGAAAATTAAAAAATTATAATTTTGAACTTCCAGGAAATATTTCTTCTCAATTTATTTCTGGTCTTATGTTGGCTTCAGGAGGAGTTGGAGAAGTTTGCGAGATTAAGCTAACAACTGAAAGGGAGTCTAAACCTTACATTGATATGACAATAGAGGTCATGGAGAAATTTGGAGTTAAGCTAGAAGAAAGTAACAACTCCTATTCTTGTAGTGGAAGCTTTATAGGACAAGATTATCTTGTTGAAAAAGACTGGTCCAACGCCCTTTTTTTTCTAGCTTCAGGAGTTGAGGTTAAGGGCTTAAATAAGGACTCAATTCAAGGAGATAAAGAAGCCTTAAAGTATTTTTATCAACTTGGTTTAGAAAATATTTCTAAGGATTCATATAAATTTATAAAGAAAAATGAAGCCAAAGATAAAATTATAATAGATGCAAAAAATATACCTGACACAATTCCTATTCTGTCGGTTATATGTGGAATTTATGGAAATGAAATTGAAGTTGTAAATATTGAAAGATTGAAATTAAAAGAAAGTGATAGGATAAAGTCAACAGTAGAAATGCTGGAAAGATTAGGTATAAGAGTATCTTTAAAAGATGAATCATTTTCCTTTAATGGTATAGGTGAATTTAATTCTTGTGAAATAGATTCCTATAATGATCACAGGATAGCTATGTCGGCAACAATTGCGGCAGGATTTGCCAAGGGACCTATTAAAATTCTTGATAGCGAATGTGTGGAAAAGTCCTATAAAGATTTTTATAAGGATTTAGAGTCACTGGGAGGTGAAAATCATGTCATATAGTTTTGGTAAAAATTATAAAGTAACTTTATTTGGTCAGTCACACTCAAAAGAAATTGGGCTAGTTATTGATGGAATTAAGGCAGGATATAAGATAAACGAGGACTTAATTGCAAAAAATCTTGAAAGAAGAAGACCAGGTAGGAATGAATTTTCAACTCCTAGAAAAGAAAAAGACTTATACCAGCTTGTAAGTGGTGAGGTAGATGGTCTAACTTGTGGAGCTCCTCTTTGTGCCATAATTAAGAACAAGGACCAAAGGTCAAGGGACTATGAGAACTTAAAAGATAAACCAAGACCATCCCATGCCGATTATCCAGCCTTTGTAAAATTTTACTCACACAATGACATTAGAGGTGGAGGGCAATTCTCTGGAAGGATGACAGCTCCCATAGTTATTGGGGGTTCAATTGCAGAAGACCTTTTAAATCAAAGGGGAATAAAGATTTATTCTAGAATAAAAAGCATTGGTCAAGCTAAGGATGACGACATCCTACTGGAAGATATTAAAGAAGAAAATTTTTCTGATTTTAAAGATCAAGTTTTTCCTGTAATAAATCCTTCTTCAAGAGAAAGAATGAAGGAAGAAATCTTAAAAGCTAAAAAAGATGGAGACTCCATAGGTGGGGTAGTTGAAACTTTTATTTTAAATATGCCTGTGGGAATTGGTGAACCTTTTTTCGATTCCATAGAATCTTTAATTTCTCATGCAGTATTTTCTGTACCAGGGATTAAGGGAATTGAATTTGGAAGTGGTTTCGAAGCCGCAAATATGTTAGGAAGCACCCACAATGATTCCTATTATTATGAAGACGATAAAGTTAAGACAAAGACAAATAACCATGGAGGAATAATTGGTGGACTTTCAACAGGTATGCCCATAATATTTAATACAGCTGTCAAGCCAACTAGCTCTATTGCAAAAATTCAAGATACAATTTCTCTTAAAGATAAGACTAATGAGAAACTAAAAATTGTGGGTAGACATGACCCATCAATTGTTCCTAGAGCTTTAGTTGCAATAGAGATGATTACTGCTATAGCTCTTCTTGACCTAGTTATGGAAGGTGAAAAATGAGAAATCTAAAAGAAGATAGGGAAATTTTAGATGATATAGATAAAAGGATAATTGGCCTACTTGAAGAGAGAATGAAGATAATAAAAGAAGTTGGTCTTTATAAATTAAATAACAATTTAAATACTGAAGATAAAAATAGGGAAAAAGAAATAATTGAAAAATTAGAAAGTGAAATTAACTTAGAATTCAAAAATATTGTAGAGCCTATTTATAAAGAAATTTTTAGTGAAAGTAAAAAGATTACATCGAAAATAAAAAATGAAAACTTTAAATATGGTTTAATTGGTGAGAGCTTATCTCACAGTAAATCCAAAGAAATTCACGAACTATTAGCAGATTATACTTATAATTTAAGAGATATAAAAAGAGAAGAACTTGATGAGTTTTTTGAATCTAAAAAGTTCAAGGGTATAAATGTGACAATTCCCTACAAGGAAGCTTCTATGAAATATCTTGATGACATAGATAATCTTGCGAAAGAAATTGGAGCAGTAAATACAATAGTAAATAGGGACGTAAGACTAATAGGTTATAACACTGACTATCTAGGATTTGATTACAGTTTAAAATTTTATGGAATAGATTTAAAAGGAAAAAAAGTATTAATACTAGGATCAGGTGGAGCAAGTAAGATGCTACAAAAACTCGTTATAGATAAGGGTGCTGAAGAATTTGTAGTAATTAGCAGGTCCAGTGAAAATAACTATGATTCTCTAGAAAAATTTAGTGACTTTGAAGTTATAATTAATGCAACACCTGTAGGCATGTATCCAAATAACATGGAGTCAAAGATAGATTTAAATAAATTTAACAATCTAGAAGCGGTTATAGATTTAATTTACAATCCATTGAAGACAAAACTCTTACTTGATGCAGAGAAATTAAATATAAAAATTATGTCAGGTCTTATGATGTTAGTTGCTCAAGCCTTTTTTGCATGTGAGCTTTTCTTGGACAAAAAATTAGATGAATCTTTAATTATTAAAATTTACAAAAAATTAAAATCTGATATGGAAAATATTATTTTAATTGGCATGCCTTCATCAGGCAAGACTACAATGGGAAAGATGTTGTCTGAAAAACTAAACAGAAAATTCTTTGACATAGACAAATTAATTGAAGAAGAGGAAGGGAAGACAATTCCAGAAATCTTTGAAGAAAAAGGAGAAGAATACTTTAGAGACTTAGAGAGCAAGGTATTGGAATATATTAGCAAGGAGAATGGACTTGTAATTGCATCAGGAGGTGGGACTCCACTAAGAGAAGAGAATAGAGATTATATATTGCAAAATTCCCTTGTAATTTATCTGAAGAGAGATTTAGAAAAACTAGAAACATCTGGGAGACCACTATCAAAAAATTTGGAAAACCTTAAAAAGCTTTATAGTGAAAGAAAAATTATTTATGAGGATCTAGCTAACATAAAGATTGATGTAATAGAAGATAAGACAGAAAATTTAAACTTAATCATAAAGGAAGTTGAAAACTATGAAATTATTGGTGATTAATGGACCTAACATAAATATGCTGGGAATAAGGGAAGTAAATATTTATGGAAGTGAAAACTATAAAAGTCTTTTAGAAAGACTTAATAAACTTTCTCATGAAGAAAATATTGAACTTGAACACTTCCAATCAAATCACGAAGGAGCTATAGTTGATAAAATTCAAGAAGCTTATCAAAAATTTGATGGTATAGTAATAAACCCAGCTGCCTATACCCATACAAGTGTTGCAATCCTTGATGCTCTAAAGGCAGTGAGTCTTCCTACAGTAGAGGTTCATATATCAAAAGTTTCAGAAAGAGAAGACTTTAGGCAGGTTAATTTTATAAGAGATTACGCTATAAAATCTTTTGAAGGCTTAGGAATTGCTGGCTATGAAAAAGCAATACTTTATCTAAAAAATTATTTAGAGGAGGAAAAATGAAATCATTAATAATAGATAACTACGATTCATATACCTATAATTTATTCCAACTAATTGGAAAAGTTTCGGGAATTGAACCCCTAGTAATTAAAAATGATGAAATGACTTATGATGAGATTTTAAACTTAGACTTCGACAATGTAATTATTTCTCCTGGCCCAGGTAGCCCAGATAAAGCAAAAGACTTTGGAGTTTGCAAGGAAATAATAGAGAAATTAGATAAGCCTATCTTGGGCATTTGTCTTGGCCACCAAGGAATCTATTACTATCATGGTGGAGAAGTTATAAGAGCAAAGGAACCAATGCATGGAAGACAGAGTCCTGTTATCCACAATGGCAAGGGTCTCTTTAAGGGAATAAGAAATAACTTTATTGTCACTAGGTATCATTCACTCACTTGTAAAAATGAAGAGCTTGATGACATTAAAATTGATGCAAGAACACCTGATGGGATTGTCATGGGAATTTCTCACAAAACTAAGCCAATTTATGGTCTGCAATTTCATCCAGAGTCAATTGCAAGTGATTGTGGAGAAAAACTAATAAAAAACTTTATAAATATTACTAGAGACTTTTATAATAAAAATCAACTTGCTTATGAAATAATTGATAAAGATTTTGATACAGAAGATCTATATGAAAGACTTTATGAATATGACGACAAGACTCTATGGCTTGATAGCAGTAAGGTAGAAGAAGGTCTTTCAAGGTTTTCTATTTTTGGCCTCCAGGGTGAAAAAAGAGGTCACACAATAAAGTATGATGTTGACAAGAAAATAGTGGAAAAAACTTTTGTGAATTCAGATGAAAAAGAAGTTTTTGAAGAAAATATCTTTGATTATCTAAAGGTTCATAGACCTAAGTGGGAATATGATGATAACTTAGCTTTTGACTTCCAATTAGGATACATTGGCTACTTTGGATATGAATTAAAAAAAGATACAGAAAATGTTGTAAATAAATATTCTTATTCATACCCTGATGCTTATTTAAAATATTGTGATAGGGCACTTGTATATGATCACATGGAGGGTAAATTATATCTTCTTTCTTATAAGGATGACTTGGAATGGAAGGAAGATATAAAAAATCTTTTGAATAAAGACTTAGAAGACAAAAAAGAAAAGAAAACAAGAAGAGATTTTCCAAAATTAAAGTTTGTAAAAGATAAGAAAACCTACACAGAAGATATTTTAAAAATAAAAGATTTAATTCGTGCTGGGGAAACTTATGAAGTTTGTCTTACAAATAGACTTGATATCTTTGACAAAATTGATGGAAAGAATTATTATATGGAACTCAGGGATAAAAGTCCTGGACAATATAGTGCCTTCTTACCTCTTGATGAATTAAAAATTGCATCTTCATCAATGGAAAGATTTTTAAGGGTTGATAAAAATAAAATTGTATCAACTAAGCCAATTAAGGGTACTATAAAAAGAGGAGCATCAAAAGAAGAAGACCAGAGATTAATTGAAGAGCTTAGGAGTGAAGAAAAGACTAAGTCAGAAAATTTAATGATCGTCGACCTTCTTCGCAATGACTTGGGTAAATTCTGTGAGATTGGCTCAGTAAAAGTCCCAAAACTTATGGATGTAGAAACTTATAAAACTCTACACCAACTTGTAACCACAGTCTCTGGAAAAATTAAGGACAATGTTGATATAATAGAAGTTCTTGAAAAAACTTTTCCTGGGGGTTCTATGACAGGAGCTCCTAAAAAGAGAACACTTGAGATAATTGATGAACTTGAAACTTATCCTAGAGGTGTTTATTCAGGAACGATTGGATATATATCAAACAATTCAACAATGGATTTTAATATTGTCATAAGAACTGCGCTTATTGAAGAAGATAAGGCTACAATAGGAGTTGGCGGTGCTATAATTCTATTATCTGACGAGGAAGAAGAATTTGATGAAATAGTTTTAAAGGCAAAGGGCTCACTTCTTGCACTCCAATCTTATTACAATAATTTTGATGAAATAGATATTGAGGGAAGCAAAAATTAAAATGAGAGAAAACTTAAGTAAAGATAAAATTGTAAAAATTAAAGATATAAATTTAGGAGATGGCAAGCCAATTTTAATAGCTGGACCATGCTCCATTGAATCACGTGACCACATAATAGAAGAGGCTAAAGACTTAAAAAAATTTGGTGTTGACATAGTAAGGGGTGGAGCTTTTAAACCTAGAACATCACCCTTTGATTTTCAAGGAATGGGATTTGAAGCTGTAAAATTTTTAAATGAAGCATCAAAGGAAGCTGCTGTTCCTGTTGTCACAGAAGTTTTAAGTGAAGACCATGTTGAACTTATAAAAGATTATGTGGATGTATTTCAAATTGGGTCTAGAAATATGTATAACTATGCTCTTCTTAAGAAAGTTGGGAAGACTAATAAGCCAGTAATTTTAAAGAGAGGATTTTCTGCTACTCTTAAAGAATGGGAAATGGCAGCAAAATATATTGAAGTTGAAGGAAATGAAAATATAATTTTCTGCGAAAGAGGAATAAGAACCTTTGAAACTGAAATGAGAAATACACTTGACCTTGCAGGGGCCTACATGATAAAAGAAAAAACTGGATATCCTGTAATAGTTGATCCAAGTCACGGAACTGGTAAGAGAGAACTTATTGAACCAATGGTGAGGGCTATACTTGCCTTAGGACTTGATGGTGTAATGGTTGAAGTTCATCCGAACCCTGATGAGGCAAAAAGTGATGCAGCGCAAACTATTGGTTATGACTCCTACGAGAGAATTGTAAAATATTTTGAGGAATTCAATGAAAATAGAATTTGATGATGGCTACTCCTTTGGAAAGGGAGCCTTCGAAACTATAAAAGTAGTGGATGGAAGGCCTCTCTTTCTGGAAAGACATTTAGAAAGACTGAAGAAGTCCTTAGAATTTTTCGGCATTTCAAAGGAAATTGAAGAAGAAAAAATTTTAGAATATATAAAATCATCAGAGGATAAAAATTTCGCCCTAAAGCTTATTGTATCTGACAAAAATTTTATACTTACAAGTCGAGAGGATAATTATAGAAAAGATAATAAAAGATTTAAACTTATTGTTTCTGAAGTTAGGAGAAACTCTTCTTCAAAAATGATTTATCACAAGAGCCTTTCTTATTATGAAAATATTATGGAGCACAGATTGGCATTAGATAAGGGATACGACTCTGCTCTTTTTATAAATGAGAGGGGAGAAGTATGTGAAACTTCTTTTGCTAATATATTTTTTGTAAGAGATGGAGAAATATTTACACCAGTAATTTCTTCTGGACTTCTAAAGGGTACCATGAGAGATTTTATTATAGAAAATTATAAAGTTAGGGAAGAGATTATTTATTTAGATGATTTAAAAAATTTTGATGAGGCTTTTATTTCCAACTCCTTAATGGGAGTTAGAAATGTTTCGCTTATAAATGATATTATTTTTAACGAAGAAGATAAGACTAATTTAATTCAAGTTGATTTAAAAAAATATGGTTTTTAATATTTTTTAAGAAGCTGGCTAAGAGCCAGTTTTTTTATTTGCATAATTTATACACTTATAAAGCAAAAACATTCAAAAAGATGAAGAAAATATTATTTTGTTGTAAAATTAATGTAGATGAAAAGGTGATTAAATGAAAAAAACAAATGCAATGAGAATTCTTGAAAGTGAAAATATAGATTTTGAAATAATAGAATATTCTACTAAGGATGGAATAGGTGGAGTAGATGTTGCAGAAAAATTAGGAGAAGATAAGGATAGGGTTTTTAAGACTCTTGTAACAGAATCAAAAGAAGGAGAAAATTTTGTTTTTGTTGTTCCTGTATCATCAGAACTTGATTTAAAAAAGGCAGCAAAGGCTTCAGGATCAAAAAAAGTTGAGATGATACCTCAAAAGAAACTTCTTCCACTAACTGGTTACGTGCATGGTGGATGTTCACCTGTGGGTATGAAAAAAGAATTTAAAACTTTTATAGATTCATCAGCAGAAAACTTGGACTTCTTTTATGTAAGTGGTGGAAAAGTTGGTATGCAAATAAAATTAAATCCTAAAGAATTAGTAAACCTAATCGATGGAGAATTTGCTGATATAAAAAAGGAGTAAGTATGTATAGAGATATTTATAAAAAGTGGCTTGCAAGTAAAAGCGTTAGCCCAAAATTAAAAAATCAATTATTAAAAATACAAGCAAATGAAGAAGAAATTGAAGATAGCTTTTACAAAGATCTAGAGTTTGGTACAGCTGGTCTTCGTGGAATTCTTGGACCTGGAACAAACAGGATGAATTATTTAACGGTTGGTAAGACGGCTCTTGCCCTTGCTGAATTAATAGACAGTCTTGGAGAAGACGCAAAAAATAGGGGAGTAGTCATTGGACGTGACATAAGACACCAGTCTTATGAATTTTCTATTTTAACAGCAAAAATTTTGGCAGAAAAAGGAATCAAAGTTTACTTATTTCCAGGAATTACACCAACACCACTTCTAGCATATTCAATAAGATATTTAAAGACAATCTCTGGAATAATGATTACCGCTTCCCACAATCCAAAGAACTACAATGGATTTAAACTTTACTGGGAAAAGGGATCACAAATTCTAAATGATATTGCTGAAGAGATTGAGGCAAGATCAAAGGAAATAGATATCTTAGATTATGACTTTGATTCACTTAAACAGTTAGGAGACTATAAAGAAATTAAATTTTTAGGAGAAAATATAACAAATTCCTTCTATAAGGATACTTTAAGTCTTTCTTTAACAGATGATATTGATAAGGACATTAAAATTGTTTACACCCCTTTAAGTGGTTGTGGAAATAAATTTGTAAGAAAGGTTTTATCAAGAAGAGGATTTAAAAATGTTCATGTAGTTCCTGAACAAGAAAATCCTGATGGAGATTTTACAAATGTATCTAATCCAAACCCTGAAGATATTAGGGCCTTTGATAAAGCTATTGACCTTGCGAAAAAAGAAGTTGCAGATATAATTATTGCAACTGACCCAGACTCTGATAGGGTAGCTGTTCTTGAAATGGGAGAAGAAATTTTAAGAATTACTGGAAATCAAATGGGATTTATCCTAGGTAACTTCTTACTTGAAATGGAAGCTCATAAAAATTTAGAAAATCCTTCTTTTGTCAAAACAGTGGTAAGTGCTGACTTGATCAAAAAAATTGGAAAAAACTACGAAGTTGAAGTTTTTGAAACTCTAACAGGCTTTAAAAATATTTGTAATTTACCAAACATTTGGGATGAAAGCCATGAACATGACTTTATCTATGGTTACGAAGAATCAATTGGATATGTAATTGGGAACCACATTAGAGATAAAGATGCAGTTGGAACTTCCATGATAATTGCTGAAATGGCAGGATACCTTAAGAAAAGAAATCTTAAAATTAAAGATTATATTGAAGAAATTTATAAAAAATATGGATATTTTGAAGAGTATCTTGATTCAGTTTACTTTGAAGGTAAAGATGGAAGCAGTACAATGAAAAAAATCATGGATAGTTTTAGGGAAATTGAGTCCTTTGAAAAAATAGGTGATTTAAAGAGAAAAGAAGACTTTATTGATGATAAAGAAAATCCACAAGATCTTTTGAAATTTTATTTCGGTGATGAAACTTGGTTTGCCTTAAGACCTTCTGGCACTGAACCAAAATTAAAAATCTATGCTTACGCAGTGTCTGATAATGAGAAAGACGCAAAAGATAAAATTAATATTATGAAAGAAGAGATAATGGATAAAATCCAAACAAGTAGGTGAAAAAAATGATTCTTTATTGCGACTTTAACCCAAAAATTGTTAGAGAATTTAATTTAAAAGATGAAGCTGAGAATTTAATTGAAACTTCAAAAATTTATCCCAGCGGTCATGGAATTTACATGTCCCTTTTTGCAAAGAAGCTTGGTATTGACTCAGAAGTATTTATGCTAAAGGGCAACAAAAGAGGCAGAGAAATTGCCATGTCCCTAAGTCAGCTAGGTATAGATGTTAACTTTACAGGTCTTAAAGACGAAAATGTTGAAGAAGTTTTGATAAAATCAAAAGATTCTAAGAAAGTTTATAGGACTGAAGATCCAAGAATAACCATGGAAGATAGGTCAGATATTCTAAATTCTTTTGAAAGATCTCTATATAATAAAAAAATAGTTGTAATTCCAAAGATAGATTTAAAGGGTTTAAATGATAATATTTATGAAAAACTTGTAAAAATTTGTTATCAAAACAAGGTAAAAGTTGCTGTCAACCCAAGAAATCTTGATGAAATGGAAAAAATAAATCCTTATATTTTAATGTTTGATAAAAAAGACATAGAGAAGGATAAAAAAATTAATTATACTGGGGAAGTAATTGAATACAATAAAAAATTTATAGAATCAGGAACTAAAATTGTCTTTGTAAATAGCAAAAGGGCAACAATTATTTCTACAGAAGAGAAAAATTATAGGGCCTATATAAATAAGGATAAGTTAGAAAATAAAATTTTAACTGAAAAATTTGATACTGGTCTATCATTGTCTGGACTTGCAATTGCAATTGACAGAGAATATGATTTTATAACTTCAATAAAACTTGCAATCTCTTGTGGAGTGTGGGAAAATTTTGTAGACAAGGATAAGATAGAGATGAGCGCTATTAAAAAAATTATGAATAGTGTAGAAGTAGAAGAAATTTCATAAGTCAGGAGGAATAATGAAAAATTTTAAATTAAATAGAGATGATGTTGTTTTTACATTTATAGATATTCAAGATAAACTCTTAAAGGCAATGTACAACAGAGATGAGATAGTAAAAAATTCAACAGTTTTGGCAAAAGTAGCAAGCACTATTGGAGCAGAAGCTATTTACACAGTTCAGTATCCTAAGGGACTTGGCTTTACTAATGAAGAGGTAAAAGCTCCTCTTAAAGATAAAAAAGAATTTGATAAATTAACTTTTAACTCCTATGGTGACGAAGAAATAAAAAAAGAATTTGATAGACTTGGCAAGAAACAAGTTGTTCTATGTGGTATGGAAACTCATATATGTGTATTCCAAACTGTTAGAGCCCTACTAGAAGCAGATTACGAAGTTTTTGTGGCAGAAGATGCAATGGGATCAAGGACTGAAAAAAATTCTAAAAACGGAATGGAACTTCTTCGCGAAATGGGAGCAGTGATTTCAAATACAGAAACAATTTTATTTGACCTTGCAGGTATTGCAGGCACAGATGAATTTAAAAGTTTACAAAAATTAATAATTTAATAAACTTAGAGACTAGAGCTTCCAGGTGGAGGCTCTTTTTTTATAATCTGTGATATAATTATTTTGGTGATAAAATGAAAATAATTCACACTGGTGATTTACATTTAAAAAAACTTTATAAGGGAAAGCTACCTCTCGAGGTTTCAAATAAACTTCTTGAGGATGCTTGGCGTGCCCTCTTTGAAGTTTTTGAATTTTCAAATGAAGTTGAAGCAGATATTATTTTAATAGCTGGCGATTTATTCGAGAAAGAATATTTTAACCTAAGAGATTTAAATAGATTTTTAGATTTAGTAAGAAATGTTAAGGCTAAAATATTTATTGCCTTTGGCAACCATGATTATCTCTCAGAAGACAACTTATTTTTAAAAGTAGACCTACCAGAGAATTTGTATATATTTAAAAACAATCTTGATTATTTTGAATTAAGTGAATTAAAAACTAGGATTTATGGAATTTCCTATGATTCTTATGCTTTTAATAGAAATTTTGGAGATTTAGATTTAGACGAAGAATTTATAAATATTGGTCTCTTTCATTCAGACTTAAAAGATGAAAGATATTTACCACTTAGTAAAGATTTTTTACAAAAATTTAACTATGTCGCTCTCGGACATATCCACAAGAGGGCAAAGGTGTATGATAACACTTACTACTCTGGATCTTTAATTCCCCTTTCTTTTAAAGATGAAGGCAAGAGGGGGATAATTTACCTGGATGATGAGAAAAAATCATTTGAATTTAAAAATTTTTCCAAGAGAGAGTTTATAAATCTTGAAATAAATTTGAATAAGGAAATGACCTTTAGTGATATTTTAGGGTCTATCCAAGAGAATATCTACCAAGATAATCTTTATAGGATTAGACTAAGGGGAGAGACAAAACATCCTGAAGATTTAGAAAACTTTCTGCGAGAAAATTTAAATGCTTTTTATTTTGAAATATTAAATGAACTATACGATATAGAAGAAGACTTTGAGATTGAAGATAAATATATCTTGGAATTCTTAAATAGCTTCGGTTCTAGTAAGACTCAAATGGATGCGAAGGAACTTTCTAAAAAATATATTTTGGAGCAATATTATGATATTTAAAGAATTAGGACTTTTAAATTTCGGAAAATTTGAAGATAAAAAGATTGAGCTTCAAGATGGAATAAACTTAATTTATGGAGTAAATGAGGGTGGAAAGTCCACTATAACAAATTTTATAGATGGAATTTTTTATGGTTTTAGTCGTGACTCCTTAGCTAGAAAGGTTCGTGACGAACTTTTTGAAAAATCAAGGCCTTGGTCTTCTAATTTATATAGGGGTTATATTATTTTAAATGATGGTGAAGAAGACTATAGAATAAGCAGAGACTTTGACAAGGATGAAGTTTCAATCTTAAATCTAAATACAGGTGAGGACCTTTCAAATGATGAAAGAAATTTTTTATATTCAAGGATTCCTCAACCAGGTGTAATATTTTTTGAATTAAATAGAAAAATTTATAAATCAAGTTTTTACCTTGGACAAAGGCTCAGTCAATTGGAAGATGATGCTAGTGATGAACTAAAAACTAGGATTAATAATTTTTCTATTTCTGAAGATGAAAACCTTGATTTAACTAAAGTAATAGAAAAAATGGAGGAAGATCTTTACAATTTAGGGACAAAAAGAAGAAAATCATCGGAAATCGGAAGATTCTACGATGAATTGGAAAAAATTTCAAAAGATAAGGCAAACTTTATAAGTTTTAAGGAGACTTATAAAAATTCTATTGAAGACTATAAGCTTTCTAAGGACAAATTAAAAAATCTTGAATATAAATTAAAGGGTAGAAAGCTTTTTGAACTTGAGACCTTAAAGGCGAAGTTAAAAGAATGCCAAACTAATGAATCAAATGGAGAAAATGATTATAAATTATCTGAACTTGAAAGAGCAATTGAGATAAATAAAGAACTTGGAATCTACTCTAGTAGACTTGATGATCTCTTATCCACTGAGCAAAAAAACTTTGAAGTGGACCTAGATTTAGAAGAAGACTATAAGAGGTATAAGGAAATAAATAGAGAGATACAAGTCTTAAATGAAAATAATTATTCTAAAGAAATGGAAATTATATCATGGGACATAAAAAATCTTGAAAGAGAAATCTTTAAATATATTTTAAAATTTATGTCCTCTATGATAATTGGTGGAGCTGTAATATTTATTTCACTTTATTTCAAAAAATATTTAATTTCAATTGTATCTATTTTATTTTTTACTTATTCTTACTTTAGGATAGTAAAATTTAGGGAAAACAAAGACTTATTAAATAGACTAAAAAACAAATATCAAGATTATAGGATTAAGTCCCAAGAAAAAACTCTTATAAAAAAGGAATTTGATAAAGAAATCTCAGAAATTTTAAACAAGTATGGTGCAAGAGATAAAAAAGAATTAAGTGAACTTTTTGATTCAAAGCTCCAAGAGAATTTTAAGAATATTTCAAGAAATGAATATACTAGGGAATTGATGGAAAAAAATTCTTTAGAAATTGAGGATACAAAGAAAAAAATTCTTGAACACGAAGAAAACCTAGAAAATATTTTTAATAAATATGGAGTTCAAAATATTAAAGGTTTGAAAACTCTATTTCATTATAAAAAAGATGACAATAGGATTAGTGAATATAAGTATAGGATTGAGAAGCTGGAAAAAGAAAATTTAAGTGGAGATCTGTACAAAGAAGAAAATATTGAAGAAATCCAAGAAAAAATAGACAAGGAAAAAAACAATATTTTAAACTTAGAAGGTAGCTTAAAAACTCTTGATGAATCTCTAGAAAAGTTAAGAGTTTTAGATGAAAGATCTTGTGAGATCACTGAAAAGCTAGAAAAATTAGAATATAAAAAAGAATTACTTGAATTATCTATTGAAAAAATGGAGGACTTTGTTAAGTCTAAGCGAAAGAATACTTTTCCTCTTTTGAAAAAAGAAATTTCACAATACCTAAGTTGCATGACTCATGGAAAATATGAAGAAATTTTAATTGATGACACTTTTGGCATAAGGGTTTATGATAAGGATATAGAGGATTTCGTTGATTTGGATTCTTTAAGTCTGGGGACAATTGATCAGATTTATCTGGCCTTTCGTCTTTCTATATCAAAAATAATAAGTGACAAAGAAATTCCACTAGTACTTGATAGTCATTTTGATGCCTATGATGATAAGAGGTTAAAGGAATCTCTTAAAATGTTGGAAAGTCAGCAACAAGTTCTGATTTTTACAAGTACAAATAGGGAAAAAGAAATTTTAGATAAAAATAATATGGCATATAATTTAATAAAAATTTGAGGTGTATATGATATTCGCAATTGGAGATCTTCACTTCGACTACACAAAAGAAAAACCCATGAATATTTTTGGAGATAATTGGGAAAATCATGAAGAAAAAATAATTGAAAATTGGAAGAAGATGGTCAAAGATGATGACTTAGTCTTATTGCCAGGTGATATTTCTTGGGCACTTAAACTCGATACTGCAAGTTTAGACCTTAAAAGAATTGATGAGCTTCCTGGTATCAAGATAATTTCCAAAGGGAACCACGACTATTGGTGGTCTTCTTTAAACAAGATGAATAATCTTGGTTATAAGACTATCCATTTCATCCACAACAACTCTTTTGAATACAAGAATTATTCTATTTGTGGAACAAGAGGATGGGCTGCTAGAGATTCTTTTGAGTTTTCAGAAAATGATGAAAAAATTTATCTTAGAGAAGTCCAGAGATTAAAAAACTCTTTGGATTCATGCGTAAATAAAAAAATAATTGCCATGATTCATTATCCTCCTTTTAATCAAGATTTAAGTCTCAATGAATTCTCACAGATGCTAGCTGATTATAAGGTGGAAAAATGTGTTTATGGTCACCTTCATGGAAAGGGTCACAAGTTCTCCTACGAAGGAGAAATGGAAGGTGTTGACTATAATTTTGTTGCAAGTGATTATTTAGATTTTAATTTAAAAATAATTGAGGAGGACTAATGGAAAGAGAGATTGAAGTAAAGCTTCTTGATATTGATGTAGAAGAATTTGAAGAAAAGATTAAAAAAATAGGTGGTAAATTTGTAAAAGAAGAGGACCAAACTAATATTACAATTAATTCCACCGCTCATAAAATTTATAAAAAGAAGGGCTATCTGAGAATTAGAGTTACTAAAACTTCAGATGGCGAGAAAAAATATTTTACATTTAAAGAAAATATTTCGGACTTCAAAGTTAGGGATAATATAGAACACACAACAGAAATCACAAGTGTGGATGATTTAATAAATATTTTGAAGTGCCTGGGATATGACATTTATCACACAGGTTATAAAAATAGAAAAAAATATTCCTATAAAAAATTTGTCATTGACATAGATACTTGGGATAAAGAAACTTATCCAAAGCCCTATGTTGAGATAGAAGCTCCTAGTATGGAGGATATTTATCACTTAGTAGATAAATTAGAGATACCTAGAGAAAATGTATCAACTATGTCCATTGATGAACTTAGAAAATCTTTAAAAAAATAGTGTGACATATATAATAAATGTGTTATAATATTTTTTAAGTGACAAGGAGGAATTATGTCTAAGTATAATTATATTAAATGGTTTAATGAAATTGGTAAAGATGATGTAGGACTTGTTGGAGGAAAGGGAGCTAACCTTGGCGAATTAACTAGCTTTGGTCTACCAGTGCCTCCAGGATTTTGTGTAACAGCAGAAGCATACACTAAGTTTATTAAATATGCAGAACTTGATGAAGTTGTTAAACTTTTAATGGAAGCTGTTGACGTTGAGAATGTTGACGATCTTACAAATGCATCAAAGGAAATCCAAAATAAAATTAAGGAAAAAGACTTTGATCCAGGACTTGAAGAAGAAATCTTAAGAGCTTACAGAGAATTTTCTGAAGACATTGGAGTAAAAAATCCAGAAGTTGCAGTTAGATCATCTGCTACTGCAGAAGACCTTCCAGATGCATCCTTTGCAGGACAACAAGATACTTACTTACACATTAGTGGAGAAGAAGAACTACTTAACCACATTAGAGATTGTTTTGCATCACTTTGGACTTCTAGAGCAATCTATTACAGAGAAAAACAAAACTATGATCACTTCGACGTAGCTCTTTCTGTTGTAATTCAAAAAATGGTTAACTCTGAAAAATCAGGAGTTATGTTTACAGCAAACCCTATTAATAACTCTAAAGATGAAATGATGATTAACGCATCTTACGGACTTGGTGAAGCTGTTGTATCTGGTATTGTTACTCCAGATGAATATATAATTGACAAAAAAACTAAAAAAGTAATCGAAAAAAGTATTTCTGAAAAAGAATACATGGTTATAAAAAATGAAAATAGTGTTGGAACTAGAACTGTAAATGTAAAAGATGTTCTAGGAGAAGATGCTATAAAGGCAGAAGCTCTTTCACCAGAAGAACTTGACACTCTTATTGAAAGAGGACTTAAGGTAGAAAAACTTTATGGTTCAGTGCAAGACACTGAATGGGGCTTTGATACAGACACAAAAGAATTTTACTTCTTACAATCAAGACCAATTACAACTCTTGCAGAAGAAAAAGAAGAAAAATTAGTAACTCTTTGTAAGGGTCTACCAGCTTCTCCAGGAATTGGAAGAGGTAAGGTAAAACTTATTAAAGATATTTCTGAAATTAACCTTGTTGAAGAGGGAGATGTTCTTGTAACTGCTATGACAAACCCTGACATGGTACCTGCTATGAGAAAGTGTGCTGGTGTTGTAACTGACGAAGGTGGAAGAACTTGTCACGCAGCTATAGTATCAAGAGAATTACAAATCCCATGTATAGTTGGAGCTAAAAATGCTACAAAATCTCTAAAGACTGGAGGTACTGTTACAGTAGACGCAGTAAGAGGAATTGTTTATGAAGGCGAAGTTTTAAAAGAAAAAGAAGAAAAGAAAACTGAAACTCAAACATCTGGAACAAACCTTGGAAATATTGATGAACTTAGAAATATGTTTGCACCAACAACTGCTACTAAGATTTATATGAATCTTGGCGAACCAGAACTAATTGAAAAATATAAGAACCTACCAATGGATGGTATTGGCCTTATGAGAACAGAATTTATCTTCACTAATATGATTGGTGCTCACCCAATGTATCTTGTTAAAACTGGTCAAGGAGACCTTATGGTAGATAAACTCGCTGAAGGTATCTCTAAAGTTGCTCAAGCAATTTATCCAAAGAACCTTGTTGTTAGAACAAGTGACTTTAGAACAAATGAATTCAGAGGTCTAAAGGGTGGAGATGAAGTAGAACCAATTGAAGCTAACCCAATGATTGGTTGGAGAGGTGTTTCAAGATATATTTCTCCTGAATATGAAAAGGGCTTTAGACTAGAATGTCAAGCAATCAAAAAAGTTAGAGAAGAATATGGACTTACTAACGTAATAGTGATGCTTCCATTTGTTAGAACGCCAGAAGAACTTAAGGTTGTTAAGGGAATAATGGCTGAAGAAGGCCTAGTTCAATCTAAAAACTTTAAGATTTGGATTATGGCAGAAGTTCCAGCAGTTGTTCTTCAAGCAGAAGAATTTGCAGAACTAGTTGATGGATTCTCAATTGGATCTAACGACTTGACTCAACTTGTTATGGGAGCTGATAGGGACTCAGGAATCCTTAATAACATGGGATACTTTGACGAAAGAAACGATGCAGTTAAAATTGCCCTTAAGACAATAATCGATGCAGCAAACAAGAAGGGAATCACTTGTTCAATTTGTGGTCAAGGCCCAAGCCAATACCCAGAACTTGCAGAATTCCTTGTTGAATGTGGAATTACATCTATGTCAGTTAACCCAGACACAGTTGATTACACAAGAAGACTTGTTGCAAGTGTTGAACAAAAAATAATTCTTAAAAAACTTAGACAAATGTAAATAAAATAATTTTTTATAAAAGAAAACCTCATGATTAATTTCATGAGGTTTTTCTGTAAAAATATTTATTAAATTAGTCTTTTATAGTCTAAGAAATTTGCTACAAGAGTTTTAGTAAAGGGAAACTTAACAATATCTATATTACAAATATCATCAACGAAAATAAGCTCTTTATCAATAAATACTTCAATATTATTTTCTTTTAAAATAGAATAATTTATATTACGTCTCTTAGAGGGACCTATATATACATCAGAAGAGGGCAGTCCACTGCCACAACAAGATTTACTTGTAATTTTATCGATAGTAATTATTCCTTCATTTTTTTCTTTAAGATAAGCCGAGGCTTCCTTTGATATATTAATTTTCAAATCACTCATTCTTTTTTATTAGAGTAACAAAAAACTCGCTATCCTTAATAGCTTCAATTGATATAAAGTTATCACCGTCAAATTTTAAAACTTTACCTGGCTCGAATTCTCTATCCTCTTCCTCATTTAAAAGTACTTTAATTTCACCTTTAACAACAGTTACTAGAACAGTAAAACCAGGATGGTTGTGATTTTCTATAATTTCTCCAGAAGCTAAAACTTTTTTTACAAGAGTGAACTCTTTTTCCTTAAAAACTTTACCAGGCATACTTCCTACATAACCAATCATATTATACTTCCTTTCTTAATAATAATTACTTATTGAACTTATCTAAATCATGAAAAGAATCTAAATTTAATTTTGTTTTATTAAGATCCTTGTCTCTAGATATATTTTTTGCATCATCTAGATTTTTTTTAATGATTTGATCATCTTCCATAGTAGATTCTTTTTCTGTCGTGATTTTTTCACCATTTTCTATGGAATTAATAAGATTCTCAGAAGATTTTAAATCTTCAATCTTGTAATCAGGCATTTCTTCTAAGAAAGTTGAAAGATTAATTGTTTCACTTTCATAAAGTCTTCTAATTATTTCATCAATATTTTGTGAATTTTTACGAACTAATTCTGATCTAATTTCATTTAAAATATTAATTTTTTCTAAACTATATTTTTCAGTAAAACTTTCTAAATCTTCAAAAATTATATCAGTAACAGTCGGGTTAATCCTAGAACTATTTAGGGAGAAGGTCAACGGACCCCTTTCAATAGATTTATTAATAGAGATTAAAGACTTAGAGAGAATATCAAATCTTTGATATACCATTTTTCTTGAGAGAGCTCTTTTTTCCAAGGCTTCATTTATTTCAAAGTCTTCAGTAGCTATTAAAACATAGTCGTAACCCATGAACATAAAGTCCTTATCAACTTGGCGTTCCTTTAATTTGATTTTTTCATTGGAATTTTCGGCAATATTTACAATATTTTTTATGAAAGAATCTCCAATCATATAAATTTCTGCTTCAGAATCAATAACAGATTTTAGAGCAGAGTAAGCGAGATAACCTCCTCCTAAAATTAGGATTTTTCTGTCAAGAGTATCAAGACTCACTGGCAAGTAACGCATGGTATCACTCCTTTAAAATTTTTTTACATTAAGGTATGTATCACTTAAATTAATTATACCAAATAATAAGCTAAATTATTCAGTTAATAGTTTACTTTATAAGTTTCAAGCATTGATTTAATAAAATTTTAATAAAAAGAAAACTTCATAGAAGATAATATGTGTTATAATATTAAAAAGATGTAATTAAAGAAATAAATGGAGGTTTTATTATGAAATCCAATAATTTAAAAAGAGCAGCTGCTCTTGGACTTGCTGCTTTAATGCTAGCACCAAGTGCAACTTTTGCTAAAGAGTTCAAGGATGTAAAGAAGAAAAATAATAAATACTCTTGGGCTTACGATGCGATCGATATATTAAGTGATAAAAATGTAATTAGTGGACACCCTGATGGTGAATTTAAACCAGGAGAATCAGTGTCACTTGAAGAACTTTTACAACTTATAAAACAAGTGTTAAGACCAAGTGATGAAGAGATTAAAAATGCCACAACAAAATATTCTAAGATGGCTAAAGATAATGGAGTAAATAAATGGGCAGAAGAAGCTGTATGCCTTGCTCTTGACAGAGGTTATCTTGACGAAAACTCTTTAAAGAAAGCAAATGAAAGAGGTTTCTTTAAGATTAGCCAAAGAGAATACCCAAGCAGGGGAGATATTGCAATCTTCTTTGCAAGAGCTTTACAATTAAGTCCAAATGGAAACACAAATCTTTTAAAACATAACGACAAGGACAAATTAAGCGACACTCTTAAGGGTTACTTATCTTCTCTTGTAGAAGCAAAGATTTTTACTGCAACAGGTTCTGATGGAAACTTTGAAGGTGACAGACCAATTACTCGTGCTGAAACTGCGATAATAACAAAAGCATCTTTTGACTATGCAGAAAAAAATAAAATTGAAGCAAAAACAGAAAAGATGAAGGGTACAGTTGTGCTTTCATCTAAACTAAATAACGTAAATGTAGTTATTATTGAAAACAAGGGCACTAAGTACTCCTTTGACATCGATAACAACACAAAATACAAGCTAAAAGATAAAGATATCAAACTTGAAGACATAAAAGCTGGTCAAGAAGTTGAAATAGAGTATACTAAGGCAAAAACTGGTGAAAGAGAAGGTACAGCAAAAACTATTACAGTTACAAATGCAATGCTTGACATGGTGGGTTATGTAAATTCTAAGGGAAATAATCAAATAACACTTAGATATAGAGACAACTCAGATTCACTTAACTTTAGAACAACTTCAAAAATTTCAACATCTGATACAAAGACTTTTGATTTAGACAAAAATGTTAAAATCAAAGCTTATGGAAAAGATTTAAAACTTGAAGATATCGCTGTAGATGACTTAGTTGAATTTAAGACTAATGCCGATAATAAGATAACTGAAATCACAGTTTTCCCTAAGGAAGCTTATGTAAAAGGTCAAATAGTTTCTATGGAAAACACTAACAAGGATAAAGCATCAATTAAATTAAAATTAAGCGATGGAAAAACATATGAGTTCTATATTACAAATGAGACAAATAGATTAAATGATGTATCTTTAAACGATAATGTTACTTTCTATGTTAAGTATAAAGTTCTAATTGGAAAATCTGACGATCAAAATAATGGATTAGCAATGGGAAGAGTAAGAAATGTTTCGTTATATGAAACTACTTTTGATTATTATAGAAAATCATCTGACCCTTATATTGAATTGGAACTTAACAGTGGTGGATATAAAACTTATTCATTAGTAAAAGATCCAATAATTAGAGAAGGCGGTATTAGAGTCAACTCTGTAACAGAAGATTTCTTAAGAGGTAAGACTGTTAACTTAAAACTTAACGACAATGGAAAAGTTGAAGAAATTAACATTGTAAATAAAGATTTACAGTTTAATACAATGTTCCAAGTTCTAAGAGCTAATAAAACATCAAATCAATTTAACACTTATGCTGTTACTTTAAAAGTTATTCAATCAGATAACAATAGGATTAAACCAGGTGAAACAATTAACCTTTCATTGGAGGGTAATGTTCTTTTAAACGATGTATTTCTAGCTAATGGATATCTTGACGAAAGATCTAATATACAACAACTAAATATAGAGGAAGTTGTAGGAAACACAGGTTACTATGAGTTAGATCAAGTCAATAGTATACGAGAAAGAAGAAATTTCTATACATTCAAGCAATTAGAAAGAAACTCTTCTAGAAATACTGATAATTCATCTAGAAATAGTGATGTTTTCACTTACAAGTAAATTTTGAATTAGAAGGAGCCTTTTGAGGCTTCTTTTTTTGTTGAATTTTATACTTAATTATTTTTTAAATTTCTTGCTTTATGCTATAATTTATGACGGAGTGATAATATGAAAAAGAAAATTATAGCTATAAATTTAGTCCTTTGTGTATTATTAGCACCAGGAAATATTTTCGCTAAATCTTTTACAGATGTAAAAAATAGTGGAAAGACGGAATGGGCATATAAATATGTTGAAGAACTATCTAACCAAAATATTATAAATGGATATGAAGATGGAAGCTTTAGGCCGAATAATCCTGTGAGTTTCTTAGAAACCATGCAAATTTTAAAAACTCTTCTAAATCCTAGTGAAGAAGACATGAATTTAGCAAGAGAAACTTATATGGAAACTGTAAATGCAAATGGTGTAATAGACTGGGCGAGAGATGCAATTTGCTTTAACTTATACCATGGCACTATTACAGAAAAAACTTTAACAAGTGCTCGTGAAAGAGGATTTTTAGAAAACAAAGTTTACCCTAACAGGAATACAATTGCTGTTTATTTTGCAAGGGCTTTAAACATTGATAAGTCTTCTGATACAAGTAACTTAAAGTATAAGGACATGAAGAAAATTCATCCTCTTACACTTGAATATCTTCCAAGTCTTGTTAATTCTAATATTTTTACAAGTACAGGATCTGAAGGTAAATTTAATGGTAATTTCGCCATTAGAAGAAGTGAAATTGCAGTATTAACTTCAAAATCTCTTGAATATGTTAACAATAATATGGATAAAATAACAAAAGAAAAAGATGTTAAGGCTGAAGATTTATTAGTCAATCATGAAGAAAACAACTTAGAAAATAAGATTGATAAAGAGAACAATTCTTCTAGCAATGACCTTTATGATAACAGTGAATCTATCCTAGTAAACCATGAATCTAATAATGAATCTAAAGATAGTGATTTTGATTTAGGAGTGGCAGAAGCTAATACTCCTATTAATTTTAAAGGTCAAGTTATTGAAATCATAGACAGTAAAAATGTTAGTTTTATCAGAATAAAAATTACTGAATCTGATTCAGAAAGCTTTGGTCCTGGTCAAGTTGTAACTGTAAACACTTTTAGAAAACATAATATAAATGACATTGTCGAGGGTAGTGGAATTCTTGGCGAAAATAGTCTAACAAACATAAAATTAAAATAATATTAAAAGGGCTGTTCATATGACGGCCCTTTCAAATTGGAGGAAAAGTGGAATTTTTAAGTAGAACTGAAAGAATGATTCCCAAAGAGGATCTTGATAAATTAAAAAATAAATCTATTTTAGTATTTGGGCTTGGCGGAGTTGGCGGAGCTTGTGTCGAATCTCTAGTAAGAGCTGGAATTGGAAAAGTTGGCCTTGTCGATGGAGATGAGTATGAGATTACAAATGTAAATAGACAAATTTTTGCGACGATGAAGACTCTTGGCATGAGAAAGGTCGATGCATGTGAAGAAAGGCTTCTTGATATTAATCCAGACTTAAAGATAAAAAAATATGATTTATTTATTAACGATGAAAATATTAATGAAATAGATTTTGAAAATTATGACTATATAGTTGATGCCATTGACACAATTACTTCTAAACTCTTAATTATTAAGGAAGCTTACGACAAAAATATAAAAATAATTTCAGCTATGGGTGCGGGAAATAGACTTGACCCAACTAAGTTTCAAGTGATGAATATTGAAAAGACTCAAAATGATCCTGTTGCAAAAATTATGAGGAAGAAGCTAAAGGAAATGAGAATAAAAAAATTAAAAGTTGTTTGTTCTACTGAACTCCCAATTAAAACTGGTGACAGAACACCTGGATCAATCTCTTTTGTTCCTCCAGTTTGTGGAATGGTATTGGCCTCTCATGTCATTAGAGATATCCTAAAAAGTTGAAAATATGGGTAAAAAAACATATAATAATTAGCAGTAAGGAGAAGTCATGGATATAAATACACTAAATGATAAACAGAAAGAAGCTCTTTTGGCAACAGAAGGTCCCCTACTTATTTTAGCAGGAGCTGGAAGTGGCAAAACCAAAGTAGTTACTTCTAAAATTGCATATTTAATTGAAGAATTACAAGTTCCATCATGGAGAATTTTGGCTATTACCTTTACAAATAAAGCTGCCAATGAAATGAGAGAGAGAGTTGCAAATTTAATCGATGAAGACATCTCCTCAATGTGGATTGGAACTTTTCACTCAATTTGTGTTAGGATACTTAGAAAAAACATTGATAAGATAGGTTACAGCTCAAGCTTTACTATTTACGATAGGGACGACCAAATTACTGTTGTAAAAGAAGCAGTTGCTGAACTTGGCCTTGATAGGGATATTTATAAACCAAGATCTCTTGTAAATGATATTTCTAATATAAAGAGTGAAGGCCTTAGTCCTAAAGAATATATGGATTTAAATAAAAGCAACTTTTTCAAAGAAAATCTTGGGAAAATTTATGAGATTTATGAAAAAAAGTTAGCAAATAATAATGCCTTAGACTTTGATGACCTTTTAATAAAGACAGTTGATATTTTGAGAGATTATGAAGAGGTTAGGGAATTTTATATAGATAAGTTCCAGTATATATTTGTTGATGAATACCAAGATACAAATAAAATACAGTATGAGTTTATAAAATTAGTTGCGGGAAAGGATCCAAACTTAACAGTTGTTGGGGATAATGACCAATCTATTTATAAGTGGCGTGGAGCTGATATAAATAATATTTTAAATTTCCACAAAGATTTCCCTGGTGCAAAAATTGTAAAACTAGAGCAAAATTATCGATCAACTCAAAAAATTCTTGAAGTAGCTAATAAGGTAATAGAAAACAACTCATCTAGGATTGATAAAAACCTTTGGACTTCAAGGAATGAAGGTAAAGATGTTGTATATAGAGAATTTCCTCATTCAAATGAAGAAGAATATGGTGTAATAAATAAGATAATTGGACTTCACTACAAGGGTGAAGAGTTTAAAGACATGGCTATTTTATATAGAACCAACGCTCAGTCAAGAGGATTTGAAGAGGCCCTAGTCAGAGAAAGGATACCTTATAAGATTGTCGGTGGCTTAAAATTCTACGATAGAATGGAAGTCAAGGATGTTTTAGCTTACCTAAGAATTTTAAATAACACTGATGACAATGTAAGCTTAGCTAGAATTATAAATAGGCCAAAGAGAGGAATAGGAGATACATCTCTATCTGATTTGATAGACTATGCTGATAACAATGGTCTGTCTCTTTACGATGTGGTTACTAATATTGATAAGTTTGAAGATTTAAATATTAGAGCAAGAAAAAATGTAAGGGAATTTGGCAATATCTTAAAGATTTTAAAGGATAGGGTAGATAAACTTTCAATAGGTAAGCTATTTGAAGAAGTTCTCTATGAAAGTGGTTATGTAGAAGATTTAAAAAATCAAAATACAATTGAAGCTAAGACTAGGCTCGAAAATATTGAAGAACTCCATTCCAATATAATGGAATATGACAGGGAAGGCGTTGAACTTGCCGAATACTTAAATACCCTATCTCTACTTTCAGATGTTGATAAAACATCTGAAGATAGTGGAGTAAATCTTATGACTATGCATGCAGCTAAAGGGCTTGAATTTTCTACGGTATTCTTAGTCGGCCTAGAGGAAGGTCTCTTCCCAAGTAGCAGGTCTATGGAAAGTGAAGAGGAAGTTGAGGAAGAAAGAAGACTTTGTTATGTAGGAGTTACAAGAGCTTGCAACAATCTATTTATCTCATCTTCTCGAACTAGGTCTATGTATGGAAAGTTGACTCCAGCAAAAAGAAGTAGATTTATCGGTGAAATGGGCGATAAGATAGAAATCATTGAAGATAAGTCTAGAGAATTATTAGAAGTCCGTGATTATAATGAAGGAAATAAGTCTTCAGTTAATAGAAAAAATAAATTCTTTGGAATGGAAAAGAAAACTGAAACAAAGAAGGCTGCACCTAAGTCCATGGATAAAAATATCAATGTTGGAGATAAGGTAAAGCACAAATTATTTGGCAAGGGCATGGTAGTGCAAAAGAAAGAAAAAAATGGAGACTACGAAGTTGTTATTTCCTTTGACAAAAAGGGTTTAAAGAGGCTTATGCTTTCAGTTGCTCCTATTAAATTAATAGATTAGTTGGTGACCTATGAATAATAAAATAAAAGAAATGGAAGATTTAATAAAAGAAATTGATAAATTAAACTACCATTACTATACTCTTGATGATCCACTTTTATCCGATGCTGAGTACGACAAACTTTATGATAGGTTAGTTAATCTTGAAAATGAAAGTGGTACAGTCTTGTCATATTCTCCCACAACAAGAGTAGGAGGGGCTGTCCTAAGTAAGTTTGAAAAGCACACTCATCTTGGAAGACTTTATTCTATGGATAAGGCCCAGGGAGATGATGCCCTTCTTGCTTGGTATAATAGGATAGAAAAATTTGTAAATAATTATAATGAAAATAATATTAATAAATTACCAGAACCAGAATTTATAATCGAACTTAAATTTGATGGTCTTACTATTAATTTAACTTATGAAAACCAAAATCTTATAATGGCATCAACACGAGGTAACGGAATAGTTGGAGAAGAGATTTTGGAGCAAGTTAAGACTATCTATTCAGTTCCTTTGAGGATTTCTTATTCTGGTAAAATAGAAGTTCAGGGTGAAGGATTGATGCCCCTATCTGAACTTGAGAAGTATAACCAAGAAAATGAAGAAAAATTAAAAAACGCAAGAAATGCCGCTGCTGGAGCATTGAGAAATCTTGACCCTAAAGTTACTAAGAAAAGAAACTTAACAGCTTATTTTTATAATGTTGGTTATATTGAAGAAGATATCTTTAAATCAGATGATGAGATGAAAAAATTCTTAAAAGAAAACAATTTTAATGTCTCAAAATACAATTATAAACTCAAGAAATTTTCTGAAATAATAAAAAAGATTCAGGAAATAGGTGAAAATAGGAATAAATTAGATATCTTAATCGATGGTGTAACGATAAAAGTTAATGATATTGAAACTAGAAGAGCTTTAGGGTATACAAATAAGTTTCCTCGTTGGGCAATTGCATATAAGTTTGAGGCAGAGGAAATATCGACAACTCTACTTGATGTAGTCTGGAATGTCGGACGTACTGCAAAGGTAACACCTTCTGCTATACTTGAGCCAGTAGATATTGGTGGCGTCACAGTACAAAGGGCTACTCTAAATAATTATGACGATATACTTAGGAAAAAAGTTAGGATTGGTTCAAGAGTTTTAATTAGAAGGTCTAACGATGTTATTCCAGAAATTCTTGGTACCCTTCCAAGTGATAATGAAACTCATGAAATAGAAAAACCTAAAATTTGTCCATATTGTGGTTCTCACTTATACCAAGATGGTGTCCATATATTTTGTCCTAACACACTATCATGTGTTCCCCAACTGGTATCAAGGCTCACTCATTTTGCATCTAGAGATGCAATGGATATAGAAGGCTTTAGTGAAAAGACAATAGAAAAGTTAATGGGAACTGTAGGGTTAAAAGAAATCCCAGATGTTTACAAGCTAAAATATGAAGATATAATTAAAATAGAAGGTTTTAAAGAAAAGAGGACAAATAATCTTTTAAATGCAATTGAAAATTCAAAGCATCCTCATTTGTCAAACTTCATTTATGCTCTTGGTATACCTAATGTTGGGATAAAAACTGCCAGAGACTTAGCTAATTACTTTAAGACCTTTGACAAATTAAAAAATTCTAAGGAAGATGAGCTTATTTATATTGGAGATATTGGAAGCATAACGGCTAAAGAAATAGTGGAGTTTTTCCACGATGAAAGAATTGTTAACTCAGTAAATGAATTATTTGATTTGGGGATTAGTCCACTTTATGAAGATGATAGTAATGGACCTAAGCCCCTTGATAAAAAAACTTTCGTCTTAACAGGTACTCTTGAAATTCCTAGAAAAGAGCTTGAAGAAAAATTAATATCTCTTGGAGCTAAAGTGACAGGTTCTGTAAGTAAAAATACTGACTACCTTGTAGTTGGAGAAAATCCAGGATCTAAGTATGATAAAGCGAGAGATTTAAAAATAGAAATTTTAAGTTTAGAAGAACTTGATAATTTAGTAGGAGGTTTAAATGAATAAGGAAGACATAAGGCATATAGCAAATATTGCTCAAATCGATTTTTCTGATGAAGAACTAGAAAAATTTGCACCAAATTTTGATGAAATTATTGAACTAGTAAATAAGATAAAAGAAGTTGATACTGAGGGTGTTGAAGAAGTATTCCAAGTCAATGGAACAGAAAACAATATTCGTGAAGATAAAACTGGAGAGTCTCTTTCTCAAGAAGAGGCACTAGAAAATGCCGCTACTAAAAAATACGGTTATTTTAAACTAATAAAGTTTGTAGAATAGGAGGGACTCATGACTTTTAGTAAGTTAAAGGCCTGGGAGATAGCCCAAGGATATAGAAATAGGGATTTTTCCTGTGAAGAAGTTACAAAAGAATTTTTAGAGAGCATTAAGGAAAAAGATAAAGAAATAAATGCCTACATCACAGTGACAGAAGAAGAGGCTCTAAAGAAGGCAAGAGAAGTAGATGAAAAATTCCACAACAGAGAAGAAATGTCACAACTTGCAGGTGTTCCAATTTCAATTAAGGACAATATTTCTGTAAAAAATATAAAAATGACTTGTGGATCAAGGATGCTTGAAAATTATATCGCTCCTTATGATGCAACATTAGTTAAAAAAATTAAAGATAATGATGGTGTAATTCTAGGTAAGGTTAACTTAGATGAATTTGCCATGGGAGCATCAACAAGAACTTCCTATTTTGGAGTGACAAAAAACCCACTTGATACAACTAGAGTTTCTGGTGGTTCTTCAGGTGGTTCAGCTGCATCTGTAAGTGCAAATATGGCTGCTATTTCTATTGGATCAGATACAGGAGGTTCAGTTAGACAACCGTCTAGTTTCTGTAAGACAGTGGGAATGAAACCTACTTACGGTTCTATTTCTAGGTTTGGTATGTCATCAATGGCAAACACTTTTGATCAACCAGGTGTAATTGCAAATGATGTTAGGGACCTTGCAATGATGTTTAACGTAATAGAAGGTAGAGACGAAAGAGATGCAACTTCTGTTGGAAACCCTGGCTTAAATTTTGAATTTGATTTTTCTGATGATGCAATTAAAAACTTAGAGGGCAAAAAATTTGCTATTCCAAAGATTTGTTTAGATATGGATTTAAATGAAAGAGTTGGAAGTGAATTTGAAAAGGCAATAAAAATTTTAAGAGACAATGGTGCTGAAGTTGATGAATATGATATCGACTCGTTAAACCATACAATTGAAACTTATAACATCTTAGTTAATGGTGAAATTGCTTCAAATATGGCCCGCTTTGATTCCATAAGATATGGACATAGAACAGATAAGAATTTTGAAAATATAGAAGAAATGTACCGTGCTTCAAGAAGTGAAGGTTTCGGTGATGAAGTTAAGAGAAGAATTATGATTGGTACACATATTTTATCAATGGATAATGCAGATGAGTATTATTATAAGGCTCTAAAAGTAAGAGGATTAATTAAAAGAGATATGGACAGGATGTTTAAGGATTATGACTTTATGGTATGTCCAACTTTCCCAACACTGCCTTTTAAAATCGATGACAATATGAGTCCAGTTGAAGCTTATCAAGCAGATTTATTCACTATACCAGCTAACATGGTAGGTTCTCCTTCAATTTCACTACCAATGCCAGCAGGTCAAGATGGACTTTCTGTAGGAATAGAATTTACAGGTAAAAGATTTAAGGATAAGGACCTTATTCAAGCATCATTAGCATTTGAAAGGAGTTTAAACAAATGAGATATAAAACAATTGTAGGATTGGAAATTCACGTTGAACTTTCCACTGAGACAAAAGCTTTTTGTTCATGTAAAAACTCCTTTGGGGATGAACCGAACACCAATGTGTGTCCAGTATGTTTGGCACTTCCTGGTGGAATGCCAGTTTTAAATAGAAATGTTGTTAACTATACTATTATGGCTGGAACTGCTTTTAATTGTACTATTAACAATAAATCTAAATTTGACAGGAAGAATTATTTTTATCCTGACCTAACAAAGGGTTTCCAAATCACACAAAATGATAAACCTATTTGTACTGATGGTTATCTTGAAATTGATACAGATGAAGGAAAGAAAAAAATTGGACTTTTCCAAATTCAAATGGAAGAAGACACAGCAAAAAGCCTTCATACAGAAGATAATGAAACACTTATGGACTACAATAGGTGTGGAGTACCTCTAATTGAAATAGTGAGTAAACCGGATATTTCTAGTGGTAAAGAAGCACGTGAATTTTTAGAAAAATTAAAGTCAACACTTAGGTTCTTAGATATTTCTGACTGTAAGATGGAAGAAGGATCACTAAGATGTGACGTTAACGTAAATGTAAAGGACATGGAAACAGGAGAAAAAACTGCTATTACAGAAGTTAAAAATCTTAACTCCTTTAGAGGCGTTGAAAAGGCCATTGATTTTGAAGTAGAAAGACACATTAAGCTTCTTGAAAATCATGAAGATGAAATCAAGACAACAAGAAGATGGGACGACGCGAAAAATGAAACTGTCCTAATGAGAGTTAAGTATACTGCCAATGATTATAGGTTTGCTCCAGAAGGAGACCTTCCAATAGTTCATATTACAGATGAAGAAATAAAAGAAGTGGTTGACAATATGCCAGAACTACCAGAGCAAATGGTTGAAAGATTTGTTGAAGTTTATGGTATTACAGTTGAAGACGCACAAGTACTAACTTCTTCAAGAGAACTTGCCAAATTCTTTGAAGAACTCGCAAAAGATTTTAAAGATTATACTCTTTTATCAAATTGGATTCAAACAGAAATTTTAAGAAGAGTTGAAATCTCAGATAATGAAGAATTTAAACTACCATTTGAAAACAAAGAATTTATTGAACTTCTAAATTCTATAAAAAGCGAAAAAATTAGTAATAATGCAGGTAAAAAAGTTTTAAGAGAAATGTTTGAAACTGGAGATGGAGCAAAGGAAATAATTGAAAGACTAGGTCTTGTACAAATGACAGATCATTCTGCTATAGAAAAAATTGTAGACGAAGTTCTAGATGAAAATGAACAATCAATTATTGACTTTAAAGAAGGTAAGGATAGGGCTCTTGGATTCTTAGTTGGACAAGTTATGAAGAAATCGAGAGGAAAGGCTAATCCAAAAGTTGCAAATGAAATGTTAGTTAAAAAGTTAAATGAAAGATAAGTAAGGACTTTTTAGATAAATATAAAAAATTAGACCCTAGGTTAATAGCCTAGGGTCTTTTAATATAATTTACTCATGACTTAAATTATTATTTACTCTATTATTTTTATAATTTCTAAATAATTCTCTAATTATCCTTACAATACCTTGAGACAAGACTATTCCTAACGCCAGTGCAGAGGTTGTTAAAGTAGTCTTTATAACATGTTCTCTCATAACTGCATAATTGGATTCTATAAAATAATACATAATATAGTACATGCCGGCTCCTGGTACTAGTGGAACTAAACAAGGAAGTGTGAAGACTGTTGCAGGTTTTTTAAAGTAAACTGCAAAGGATTCGGAACAAACTCCTATTAAAAAAGAGGACAGTAAGTAAGAAACCATATAATTGTTACTGAAATCAAATAAAAGTTCATAAACCACCCAAATAAATCCTGATAGGGCTGAGGTTATTATTCTAACTCTTTTTGGGAGCTTAAAATAAGTTGTAAAGCCATATGTTGCAAGTGTTGATAAGAAGAATTGTACAATACTTTTTTTTATCATAATATATACCTCATTATCTTAAGACCAACACCAACTCCAAAAGCAATTGCAAGAGCGATAAAGAAGGCCTTTATCATTGTTATTGCCCCTGTAATAAATTCTCCACTCATAATATCCCTAACAGAGTTTGTTATGGCAACACCTGGCACTAAAAGCATTATAACACCAATGATTATCATATCTATATTTGAGCCAAGTCCAAAGTGTACGCATATAATTGCAAGTATTGATGTGACAAAGGCACAAATAATATTATTTATAAAGAAAGAAAGTTTTAAATAAGAAAGTTTATCTAAAACTATTGGAATAAGTATCCCGATAAAGAAGCTTGCAGTAAAGTCTTTAATGTCTCCTCCAAATAAAACTGAGAAAAAAGACGCAGCAATGCCACCACCTAAATAAATTTTTTTAGGATTTTCTTCTGTGCCATCAATTTCAAATAGCCTGTCATAGGCTTCCTTTATTGATAAATCACGAGAAACAAATTCTCTTGAGAAAGAATTCACCCTGTCAATTTTATATAAATTTGTATCAGAAATTGTTATTTTTCTAAAGTTACTAAGTGTTTCCCCTTCGAACTCCATAGAAATAAAAATTGCGGAGGGAAGGGCGTAGGCTGATACATTAGAAATGTTTGAAACTGACTTACAAAGTCTTTCAATTGTATCTTCGGCCCTATAAGATTCGGCGCCGTTTTGAATTAAAAGAGCTCCAGTATACAGTGACAAGTTCATTAAGTCCTTAGCGTCCTTTATATTATTTAAAACCTTAGCCATTTCATCACCAAGCTAATTATACTATGGAGTTTTTTTATTCTCAATGGAATTAGTAAATTGAATAAAATATTCTCCTTTGATATAATAATTAAGATAGGGGTGATTATATGGAAATGCCCATAATTTCAATAATTGGCAGACCAAATGTAGGCAAATCTACACTATTTAATAAGATAGTTGGAAGAAAGGTATCAATAACTGAAGATACTCCAGGTGTTACTAGAGATAGAATTTATCAGCCTGCAACTTGGCTTAACTATAAATTTTTGCTAGTTGATACAGGAGGACTTGACCTCAAAGATGAAGATGTGTTTATGTCAAATATTAAAGCACAAATTGATATAGCTTTAGAAACATCTGACGTTGTAATCTTTGTTGTTGATGGTGCTGAGGGAGTTAATCCTACAGATAGAGAAATCTCTAATTTTTTAAGGAAGACAAAAACCAAAGTTGTACTAGCAGTAAATAAGTACGATTCAAAAATAACAAAAGAAAATATATATGATTTTTATGAATTAGGTCTAGGTGATCCAATTGGAATAAGTGCTGAACAAGGTACAGGAGTCGGAGATCTTTTAGACGAAGCATGTAATGGACTAACTCCACTTGATGAGCTGGAAGAAGATGATAACATAAGAGTTACTTTAATTGGAAAACCAAATGTTGGTAAATCATCTTTATTAAATTATTTAACAGGAGAAAACAGGTCTATAGTAACAGATATTCCAGGTACAACAAGAGATTCTATAGACTCTCTTATAAAATATAAGGATAATGAATATATCTTTGTTGATACAGCCGGACTTAGGAAGAAAAAGAAAATTGCTCCAGGTGTAGAGAGATACTCAGTAATAAGAACATTAACAGCCATTGAAAGGTCTAATGTATGCGTACTTATGATTGATGCTCTTGAAGGTGTAACTGAACAAGATTCGAAAATTGTTGGATATGCACATGATAATAATAAGGCAATCATAATCGCTGTAAACAAGTGGGATGCCCTTGAAAAAGAAACAAAGACAATGAGGAATTTTGAAAAAAAAATCAGAGAAGAATTACCTTTTGTCCTATACGCTCCCATAGTTTTCATTTCAGCAAAGACTGGACAAAGAGTTGACGAGTTTTTAGATATGATTGAACTTGTAAATAACAATTACAATCACAGAATCCAAACTGGTGTGTTAAACGATATTTTAAATAAGGCAGTTTTAATGAATCAACCACCTTCTGACAAGGGTAAGAGAGGAAAGCTGTATTATGGATCTCAAGTTAGTGTTAGACCACCAAAGTTTTTATTATCAGTTAATGACAAGGAGCTTTTCCACTTCTCATACCTTAGATATATTGAAAACCAAATTAGAGATACTTATTCTTTTGATGGCACACCAATAATTTTAGAACTTAAGAATAGGACAAACTCAAGATCAGATAAGGGACCTAGAAGATGAATTATATCCTAACTTTATTAATTTCTTATTTTGTTGGAACCATTTCAGGTTCTTATATAATTGGCAATTTATTTCTTAATAAAGATATAAGAAAGTACGGATCAGGAAATGCTGGCACAACAAATGCCATGAGAGTCTTAGGGAAAAAAGCAGGGGTCCTAACTTTTTTAATAGATTTTTTAAAGGGAGCCTTGGTTACTCTAATAATAAGAAGAATTTTTGGAGATGAATTTGTTCCTTTAGCTATTTTAGGAGCAGTAATAGGTCATGATTTTCCTTTTTATATGAAGTTTAAGGGAGGCAAAGGTGTTGCGACAACTTTAGGAGCCTTGGCCCTATTTAACTTTCCATTAACCCTAATCTGTTATGTTGTTTGGGTTTTGGGAACTGTTTTAACAAAAATGGTTTCAGTTGGTTCAATATTATTTTTTGTCTCAATTATTATTGTCTACTCTTTTATGTCAAACCTTGTGATGTCTAATATTTTAATTATAGACATTATTGCATTAATAGGAATTATTAGACATAAGGACAATATTAAAAGAATAATTGCAGGAAATGAGAATAAAATAGGAGGAAGGAAATGAAGATAACTCTTTGTGGTGGCGGAAGCTGGGGTACTGCAATAGCAAGATTACTAGCAAATAAAGGTCATGACTTAAACTTCTATATTAGGAACAAGGAAGTAATTGAAAACATTAGAAAAAATAGAGAAAATACAAAATATCTTCCTGGAGCAAAATTTGAAAGAGATATTAATTTAACCAATAATTTGGAAAGTGTTCTAAGTGACATAGATGTCTTTGTAATTGCTGTGCCAACATCAAGTATAAGAGATATTTTAAAACAAATTGAAGGTAAGATTTCGAAGGAAACTATAATTGTTAACCTTTCAAAGGGAATAGAAGTAGAGACTTTAGATAGAATTTCAGAAATCTCATCCGAAATATTAAAAGACAATCCCTTTGTGGCATTATCAGGGCCTTCCCATGCAGAAGAAGTTGGAAAGGATATACCAACAACTGTCGTTGCATCTTCTGAAAATCTTGAAGTAGCTCAAATTATTCAACATGAGTTTTCTACTCCAATTTTTAGAATTTATACAAATCCTGATCTTGTAGGGGTAGAAATGGGTGGTGCACTAAAAAACATTATTGCTTTAGCCGCTGGTATGAACGATGGTCTAGGTTATGGAGATAACACTAAGGCAGCACTCATGACTCGTGGTATATATGAAATGAATAAGTTGGGTATTTCATTAGGAGCAAATCCACATACTATTAACGGATTATCAGGAATTGGTGACTTAATAGTGACTTGTACCAGCATGCACTCAAGAAATAGAAGAGCAGGCATATTAATTGGAGAAGGGAAGTCTATGGAAGATGCATGTAAAGAAGTTGGTCAAGTCGTTGAAGGTGTAAAAACTGTTAAGTCAGCATACAAGCTTGCTTCTTTAAAAAATATAGAAATGCCAATAACAGATGCTCTTTATAGGGTTCTGTATGAAGGATACGATCCTAATAAGGCAGTTTATGAGCTTATGACTAGAAAAAACAAGGGTGAAATAGAGCAAATCTTTTTTGGATAATATCTTATTATAAGAGTTTATGTTATAATAACTTGGTAAATAGGTGGTTTTTTGAGCAGTTTTAGAAATAAAAATAAATATATAAAAAGAAGGGTATTTGCTCTTATTATTATTTTATTTTTGCTAATGATTTTTGGAAAGTTAATAAGAGGGAATAGAGTTAATGATTATAAGACAATCTTCCCAACTTTAACTACTTTTGAAAAAGATATTGACACAAGAGTATATAATATTTTTGAAGAGAAAGCTTATTTTGCAAATGGAGATGGAGTTGTGGTCTTTCACGCTAGTGAAGGTCAAAAGGTACCATCTGGATATGAAGTCGCAAACTTAAATCTTATGGGTGATGTATCATCTCTAAAAGATGAGTTAGCTAAAATAAAAGCAGCTATAAAAATAAAACAAGGCATAGAACCTCTTGAGAAAGAGAGCTCAAAAACTTTCACTAAAAATTTACAGGAACAGATAAAAAATAAAGATTTTACAGGAGTTTATTACGATATAAACTCAACAGATAATGGTATAAATGAAAACATTAATACAGCGGAATTAAAAGAATACCTTGAACTTTCTGATGCTGCACTAAATGTTAAAAAAGAAGAATTAGAAGAAAAAATTTCAAAATATAATTTTTCTTATTTGACAGAATTTAGTGGGATTGTATCATACAAAATTGATGGGAATGAAGAATATTTTGATATAAAAGACCTTGATAAGTTTACATATAAGTACTTAAATAAAAACTACAACTTTAAGAATCTTGAGATGGAAACTAGGGTAAAGAATGGCGATCCACTTTTTAAAATCATGAATAATTTAAACTGGAAAGTGGCTTGTACTATTTCAAATGTATCAAACATAGCAAACTATAATATTGGAGATTCCGTAAAAATACAAATTCCAGATATAGAAGATATATATGGAATTGTTGAAAGAATTAACAAAGATGAAAATCATGCAGTTATAATTATCAGTTTAGATCGATATTTTGAAAATATGTATTCAAATAGAATTCATGAAGGTAAAATTATTGTAAATAAGACCAAGGGTTTTGAAATACCTAAATCAACTTTAATTGAAAGAAATAATCTTACAGGAGTTTATGTACAGGAAATCAGAGGTCTTGTTAAATTTGTGCCAGTTGATATTGTCAGTGAATCAAGTGATACTGTATTTATTAATAGAGGTAACAAACAATCTGTCTTTAGTATCGGAGAAAAATCATACAAGACATTAACTGTAAATGATGCAATAGTTATAAATCCAAAAACTGTTGATGAATCAAGAATATTAAATTGAGGTGATAAATTGGTTTTAAAAGATAATTTAAAACAACTTTATGAAGATATTGAAATAGCTAAGGATAAATCTAATTTTAAAAGAGATGTTAAACTAATAGCAGTTTCTAAAACTCACCCTGTTGAAATGATTGAAGAATTTAATAATCTCGGTGTTCATGATTTTGGTGAAAATAAGGTACAAGAACTTGTATCTAAAATTGAAGATGAAAAAATCAAAGAAAAATTAAAAAATAATGAATTAAATTTCCATTTAATTGGCAATTTACAGACTAATAAAGTAAAATATATTTATAATAAAGTTAAATTAATTCAATCTCTTGATAGAATAAAACTAGCAAAAGAAATTGACAAGAGAGCAAAAAAAGATGACATAAAAGTTGATTGTCTAGTTCAAATTAATATTGGAAATGAGGACAGCAAGTTTGGAATAAAGTACGAAGATACTGAGGATTTTATTTATGAACTTCTTGAATTTAAAAATATTAATATTAAGGGACTCATGGCTATAGCACCAAATACTGAAGACGAAGTCTTACTTAGAAAATTATTTGAAAAAATGAATAATAAGTTTGAAGAAATTGCTTCAAAGGATTATGAAAATGTAGAAATGAAGTATCTATCAATGGGAATGAGTCATGATTTTAAATTAGCTATAGAAGAAGGATCCAACATGATTAGAGTTGGCTCTAAACTTTTTGGAAATAGAAATTATAATTAGGAGGATATTATGGCAGAAAAAACTATGGATAAACTAAAGAAAATCTTTGGTTTTGCAGACGAATATGAATATGAAGATTTTGATGAAGAATTTGAAGATGAAGTGAGTGAAAGTGAAGCAATCGAACCAGCTTATACTCCTTCTAAACCAGTTAGCCACAAACCAGCAACAAAGTCTAGAGTATCAGCAAGCAACATGATAATTACAGTTCATGAACCACTATCTTATGATGAATCTCCCCTTATAGTTGATGATTTGAGAGATTTTAAAGCAGTAGTTCTTAATTTTGAACAATTAGATGTTGATGTTAAGAGACAAATTTTTGATTTTGTTAGTGGAGCTCTTTATGCTCTTGATGGCAAGATGCAAAAGGTAAACAAGGATATTTTTATACTTGCACCAAACAATGTAGAAATTGACGGATTAAAGGAACAACTTAAAAATAACGGAATGTTCCCTTGGTAAATTTAAATAGAATAGATTTAATTAATCATATAAATAGACCCGAAGAAAAGATTTCTATTAGAAAAGTAATCGACAAAATGGAATCTGTTATGAATAATCATATTTCAACTTCAACAGATTTTCTAAATCCTCATGAGATTAATTTATCTATTTCCATATTGAATAGATTTAAAGACCAAGTGTCATATGAAATAGACGGGGGATATGAAGATAGTGAATCTAGTATTATCTACATATACCCTGCCTATAGGTATGAAAATGAAGACAATGATCTTGTTCTATTCAAATTTGAAACTAATAATAAAATTAAACATGGTGATGTACTTGGATCTATTTTAGGTCTAAGTATAGACAGAGGAAAAATAGGTGATATTTTAATTGGAGAAAAATTCACTTATTTTTTTGTTAAAAGAGAAATTTCAAATTTTATAGAAATTAATCTCACTAAAGTTTCGAAATACAACATATTGCTTTCAAGAGAAGATGATATAAGTGGTCTTCCGAAGAAGGAATATGACTATAAAAAGGTAATTGTTTCCTCTTTTAGACTAGATAATTTAATTTCAAAAGTTTTCAATCTTTCTAGGTCAAAAGTGAAAGATATGATACAAGCTGAACTTGTAAAGGTAAATTTTGCCAAAGAAACAAGATCACATTTAGAATTAGAGCTAGGAGATTTAGTCTCTGTAAGGCATTACGGTCGATTTAGATTATATGACCTTGAAGGAAATACTAAAAAAGGAAATTCTGTATTAATCGTGAGATTAAATAAATAAGGGGAGAAAATATGTTTGTTGCTATATTTAGTATTATTTTAATTATTGTAGATCAATTCACAAAATACCTTGCTGCAACTAATTTAGCTAATGAGAATTCTATTGTCTTAATAGATAATTTTTTAAGACTCTATTATATAGAAAATCGAGGAGCAGCTTTTGGAATACTCCAAGGTTTTAGGTCACTATTTGCAGTTATCACAGTAGCAGTCTTATTAATACTTATTATATTCTTATTCAAGAACTACAACAAAGTTCCTTTTATTTATCTTCTTAGTTTTAGCTTATTAATTGGAGGTACTTTTGGAAACTTTATTGATAGAATCAGGCTTCATTATGTAATTGATTTTATTAGTATGAAATTTTTTGGATACGACTTTGCAATTTTTAACTTTGCTGATGTTTTTATAGTAGTTGGAACAATTTTGATATCAATAGGTATACTTCTCCATGATAACAAAAGGTGAGCCATGTATAAGAACATTTTTATCGTTGATAAGGAGTCTGTTGGATTAAGACTAGATAAATTTTTAGATGGAAAAATTGAAATCAACAGATCTCAAATTAAAAAAAATATAAAAGAAGGTAATATTTTAGCAAATAAAAAAATAGAAAAGGCTGGATATAGTTTAAAAGAAGGTGATAAAATTTTCGTTGAATATGAGGATGACTTTAGACTTTATCCAGAAAAAATTAACTTTGATATTTTATATGAAGATGACTATTTAGCAGTCATTTCTAAACCTCAAGCCCTTGTTGTTCATCCAGGAGCAGGAAATAAAAGTGGAACTTTAGTAAATGGACTTTTATATTCTTTTAAAGAACTCTCAAACCCAATTGACAAAGATAGGCCTGGAATAGTTCATAGACTTGATAAGGATACTTCAGGTCTTATGATTATAGCAAAAAAAGATGAGGCCTATTATAAGTTGGTGGATATGTTTAAAAATCGACAAATAGATAAACACTATCTTGCTATATGCCAAGGAAATATCTATGAAGATTTTGATCTAAACGAACCCATTGGAAGAGATCCTAACAATAGAATTAAAATGAAAGTTATTTATGAAAATTCTAAAGAAGCTTCAACTAGTTTCAAGGTTTTAAAAAATTTTAGCAAGTTTACTCTTCTAGATGTTCATTTACATACGGGTAGGACTCATCAAATTAGGGTTCACTTGGCCTATGTAAACCATCCAATAGTTGGAGATTATGTATATGGTGTGAAAAATAAATTTAAAGTTGATAAACAGCTTTTACATGCCTATAAACTTAAATTTAAACACCCAATTAATGGGAAAGAATTAGAAATAGAAGATAAGTTTCCTCAAAGATTTAAAGATTTTATGGAAAAATTTAATTAGGAGATACAAATTGAAAGATTATGATGTAATAATTGTAGGAGCAGGTGCTTCAGGTGTATTTGCTTCTTATGAATTTAAAAAGATGAATTCGGACTTAAGGGTTTTAGTAATAGATAAGGGAAATGAAATATACAAAAGACAGTGTCCAATAAAAACTGGAAAAGTTGATAATTGTATCTCTTGTAATCCTTGCAATATTATGAATGGTTATGGTGGTGCAGGGACCCTTTCTGATGGAAAATATAACATTACAACTAATTTTGGTGGACAAATGCATGATTTTCTTGGAAAGGAAGACTCAATTGAGCTAATGGAATATGTTGATAAAGTTCTTTGCGAATTTGATGGTGAAAAATCAAAGTTATATGAAACTAAATCATCAAATTTAAAAACTCTTGCCCTAAAGCACGACCTTCATCTTCTTGACGCTAAAGTAAGACACTTTGGTACTGATAGAAATATTAAAATTCTTGAAAAAGTTTATGAATGGACCAGGGATAAAGTTGAAATGTTATTTAACACTACAATTGTTGATGTTGAAAAGAAAGATAAATTTATCCTAACAAGTGATAAGGGAGAAACTTATTCCTGTGAAAAATTAGTACTTGCTTCAGGAAGAAGTGGATCTAAATGGATTTCAGAAATTTGTAAAAAATTTGACATTAATTTGTTTTCCAACCAAGTTGATATTGGTGTAAGGGTTGAACTACCTGCAGAAGTTTTCAAACATATAACAGATGCAGTTTATGAGTCTAAAATAGTTTATCAAACAAAAATGTATAATGACCTTGTTAGGACCTTTTGCATGAACCCTTATGGTCAAGTAGTTGCTGAGAATACCAATGGAATTATAACTGTAAATGGTCACTCCTACGCAGATCCTAAATTACAATCAGAAAACACAAATTTTGCACTTCTTGTTAGTAATAAATTCACTGAACCTTTTAAAGATTCCAATGAGTATGGAGAATCCATAGCTAAATTATCTAATATGTTAGGGGGAGGGGTTCTCCTTCAAAGATTTGGAGATTTAGTCAAAGGCAGAAGGTCTGATGAAAGAAGGATGCAGAAGTGTTTCACAGAGCCAACTCTAAAGGCAACTCCAGGTGATTTATCTCTTGTAATTCCTAAGAGACAATTGGACTCAATAATTGAGATGATTTATGCTCTTGATAAAATTGCACCAGGAACTGCAAACGACGACACTCTATTATATGGTGTTGAAGTTAAGTTCTATAATTCAAGAGTTGAAACAGATAATAATTTTGAGACTTCAGTTGAAGGATTGTTTGTTGTAGGAGATGGCGGAGGTGCCACTCACTCACTTTCACAAGCATCGGCATGTGGTGTTTATGTTGCTAGATATTTAAATAATATACTATCTTAAGAGTATGCATATGCATACTCTTTTCTTGATAAAGTGGCTATTTTTCAGTTATAATATAAAGATATGAAATGAGGATGTATATGGAAAATAAAGAATTAATTAACGATTTAAATAATAATGTAAATGAATATATAAGAAACATAAAAGAAAACATTGATGAGAAAAAAGCTTTAGTTATAACTCATGGTTGCCAAATGAATGAACATGACTCAGAAAAGATAGCTTGGCTTCTTGAAAAAATGGGATATAGCTTTGTAAATGAGATTGATGAAGCAGACTTTATTATTGTAAATACTTGCTCAGTAAGACATTCTGCAGAAGATAAAGTTTACGGACAATTGGGAAATTTAAAAAACTTAAAATCAAAAAAGAAAAATATAAAAATAGCAGTTTGTGGTTGTATGATGCAAAGGGATGAGTCTAGAAACTATGTAATAGAAAAGTTTCCTAATGTAGATATAATTTTTGGAACAAACAATATTTGGAAACTACCTGAACTTTTAACAGAATCATATAATGGGACAAAACTTGCTATGGATATTGAAGAAAATGCCCTAAGTATTGATGATAATCTTGGAGCCAATAGACTTTATAATTTTAAGTCCTATGTAAATATTATGTATGGTTGTAACAATTTCTGTTCTTACTGTATAGTCCCTTATACTAGGGGAAGAGAAACTAGTAGAAGACCTGGGGAAATTATTAGGGAAATTGAAGATTTAGCAAGACATGGGACTAAAGAAGTTACACTTCTTGGACAAAATGTCAATTCTTATGGAAAGACTCTTGATGAAAAATTTACTTTTTCTAATCTCTTAGAAGGAATAAATGATATCAAGGGCATTGAAAGGATAAGATTTATGACTTCCCATCCTAAGGATATTTCTGATGAATTAATCTATTCTTTTAAGAATCTTGATAAATTATCTAACTTTTTACACCTTCCAGTCCAAGCAGGTTCATCAAGAGTTCTTAAGATGATGAATAGGAAGTACACAAAGGAAGATTATCTAAGAACAATTGATAAGGTTAAAAATGTAAATCCAAACATTGCACTTTCAACAGATATTATGGTAGGTTTTCCAGGAGAAGAGGAAGAAGACTTTATGGATACCCTCGATTTGATTAAAAAAGTTGAGTATGATACAGCCTTTACTTTTATTTATTCAGTTAGGGAGAATACCCCTGCTGCAAATAGGACAGATCAGGTTCCTGACAAGATAAAGCATGAAAGATTTGAAAGACTTCTTGATGTACTATATCCAATTCAAGAAAAGAAAAACAAGGCTTTTATTGGTAGGGAAGTAGATGTTCTTGTAGAAGACATTTCTAAAAAGAATGAAAGTAAAGTTAGTGGAAGAACTGACGAATTTAAATTAGTTAACTTTGATGGAAATGTAAATGATGTTGGAAATATTGTTAAAGTAAAGATTAAAGATGCTAATAGTTTTTCTCTAGTAGGTGAGAAGGTTGAATCGTGAAAAATTAACTCCAATGATGCAGCAATATCTTGCTGTAAAGGATGAAAATCCAGATGCTATATTATTTTTTAGACTTGGAGACTTTTATGAAATGTTTTTTGATGATGCACTTTTGGCATCAAGAGAACTTGAGATAACTCTAACAAGAAGAGAGGCTGGTTTAGAAGAAAAGGCCCCTATGTGTGGTGTTCCATATCACGTAGCTTCTTCTTATATTTCAAAGCTTATAGACAAGGGTTATAAGGTTGCAATTTGTGATCAAGTCGAAGATCCCAAACTCGCTAAAGGAATTGTAAAGAGAGAAGTTACACAAATTATTACACCAGGAACCTTCACAGACACAGAATATTTGAAAAGTGATTCTAATAACTATCTTTTATCAATTTTTATTCAGGGATATTCATTAAATTTAACTTATTCAGATTATTCAACAGGAGAAATTTATTTTACTGAAAAGACTTTTTTATCTAAGAAGGAGTTATTTAGATTTCTCCAAGATCAAATTGATAGGATTAGTCCAAACGAAATTTTAATAAATGAGGATGAATTAGAAAGCTTTAAAAATAAAATTAAAAAAAATAATATTTTTATTAACCCTTATATAGCTGGCAATCTCAAAGACAGCAATATATTTAAAGATTTTGGAAAGTATTTCAGTGATAACTTTAAAAACAATTTAAAATCTTTTATATCTGACAATAAAATTTCTTATTATACTTCACTTAAAAAAATTTTACAGTATATAGTTGTAACACAAAAAATTAATTTAAAGCATATCAACAGTATATCTTATTACAACAACTATGATTTCTTACTTTTAGATGAAAGTTCCAAGAGAACTCTTGAAGTTGTTAAAGGCCTAAATACCTTCTCAAAAAAAGGATCTCTCTTAGATGTTTTAGACAAGTGTAGTACTTCTATGGGATCTAGAAAATTAAAAAAATGGGTGGAAAGTCCACTAGTTGATTTAAATAAAATTCAAGAGAGACAAGACATTATTGAATCCTTTACGAGGGACCTTTTATTACAAGATAAGATTGAAAAAATTTTGAAAGAAGTCTACGATATCGAAAGACTTGTAGTAAAAATATCTAATGGAAGTATAAATCCACGTGAGCTTTATTCCCTTAAGTCAACAATTGAAAATTCTAAGAAAATAAAAGAAATTTTAGAAGATCAAGACAATGAATGTTTGAATTTATTAACCAAAGAATTTATAGATTTGTCTGATATATATAGTGAAATAAATAAAGTTTTAATAGACAATCCACCAGTTGTAATAGAGGAAAATAGGATTATTAAAGAAGGATATTCAAAGGATTTAGATGAACTTTTCAAGATTGCGACAGAAGGCAAAAACTGGTTACTAGAATTTGAAGAAAGAGAAAGAAATAGAACTGGAATTAAGAAACTTAAAGTTAAACACAATAAAATTTTAGGATATTTTATTGAAGTTACGAAATCTTTTTTAGACCAAGTACCTGAAGATTATATTAGAAAACAAACTTTAGTTGGATCCGAAAGATTTTTCTCAGTTGAACTAAAGGACATGGAAGGTAAGCTGCTTGGATCTAAGGAAAGAGCCTTGAGTATGCAGGCAGAAATTTACAATGGTCTAAAAGACTTTATTGGTAAAGAAATTTATAGGATTCAAATACTTGCAGACAAACTTTCGAAGCTCGATTCTCTATTATCTTTAGCAAAAGTTTCAAATTTAAACAATTACGTAAGACCAAGCTTTAACAATGAAGGGTTTATCGAAATAAAAGCAGGGAGACACCCAATAGTTGAATCATATATAAAAGATGAGTTTTTTGTTCCAAATGATACCTATATTGATACAAAAAATAATATGATTCATATAATTACAGGACCTAATATGGCAGGTAAGTCAACCTATATGAGACAGGTTGCTCTTATCACTATAATGGCTCACATTGGATGCTTCGTACCCTGCGACTCTTGTAATATTTCTTTAGTAGATAGAATTTTTACAAGAATTGGAGCTAGTGATAACTTGGCCATGGGTCAATCGACATTTATGGTTGAGATGAAAGAGGTTGCAGATATAATTCAAAACGCGACATCAAATTCACTTTTGATACTAGATGAAGTTGGAAGGGGAACAAGTACCTTTGACGGACTTGCTATAGCCAATGCAATAATAGAATATATTGCAGAAAATATTAAGGCTAAAACTCTTTTTGCTACCCACTACCATGAATTAGTCCACCTCGAGGAGAAATATGATTCTGTAGAAAACTTAACTATAGCAGTAGATAGACAAGAAGATGATATTATCTTTTTGAGAAAAATAATAAAGGGCTTTACAAATAATTCTTACGGAATTGATGTAGCGAAGCTTGCAGGTATTGATGATAGAATTATTAATAGGGCAAAAGATATTTTAGCTATTATTGAAAAAGAAAATGAAGGCATAAGTATAGACCTTAATAAAGAATTTATTAGAGAAGAGAAATCCAATCCAGAATTGGAAAATTTTATTAATAAATTGAGAGAAATAAATATCCTTGAGCTAAGTCCAATGGAAGCATTTAATTTATTAGATGAAATAGTTAAACAATCTAAGGAGTTAAAATGATAAAACTTTTAGATGAACAAACAATATCAAAAATTGCAGCCGGTGAAATAATTGAAAATTCTGCGTCTATAGTAAAAGAATTGGTGGAAAATTCCATTGATGCAGGAGCTGATGATATTCTTATTGAGTTGAGAGGCGAAAGCACTAATTATATTAAGGTATCAGATAACGGTTCAGGTTTTTCAGAGGACGACCTTGAGCTTGCTTTCCTTCGTCATTCTACATCAAAGCTTCAAGTAATAGAAGATTTGGAAAAAATTAGGACTCTAGGTTTTCGTGGAGAAGCCCTAGCAAGTATCTCAAACATTTCTAAGATAAAACTAATGACAAAAAGGGAAGATGATTTGGCAGGAAATTCTCTAATCATAGAAAATGGAAAAATTATTAAAAAGAACAAGGTGGGAATGCCAAAGGGAACGACTTTTATAATTAATGATGTCTTTTACAACACTCCTGTTAGGAAGAAATTCCTAAGGAAAGATTCTACAGAGATTAATAACATCATTGATATTGTTCAAAAAATTGCCCTATCAAATAATAATATAAAGTTCACTTTAATTAGAGATGGTAAGACTATTTTGAATACTGGAAGTGACAAGGATCCAATTAATAGGATATTTTCAATTCTTGGTTCAGAAATAGCTTCATCCTTAAATGAAGGAAAATTTGAATCAGAAAACTATAAAATAAGAGGATTTTTCTCCAACAATAAACTTTTCAGGTCTAATAGAGATAGTCAGTATATTTTTGTAAATGGCAGATTTATAAGAGACATAAATATTTCTAGAGCCATTGAAAAAAATTACAATTCTTTAATACCACTTAATAGGTATCCTGTTTTTGTTCTCTATATAGATATTGATCCTAAATTAATTGATGTGAACATTCATCCAAAGAAAAATGAAATAAAAATTTCCAATGAAAATATTTTAACAGCTCTTTTATCCGAAGTTGTTGAAGAAGTAATTTATCCAAATAGGTCTATAAGAGAAATTGAATTAGAAGATAAGAAAGAAAACGTAAATGTATTTGATATTTTTGATGATGAAGATGATACAGAAGAAACTTCTGATTTAATTGAAAAAGAAGATTCTAGAAATAATAATCTTAAAAGTCTATGGGAAATAGAAAAAGATGAAGATATAAAATCACAAGATAATAATTCTTTTAATGAAGAAGCTCTATTATATAGAGAAGTTGTAACGAAAGATAATGCATCAGATAGTAAGATAGAGGGTGAAGAAAAGAACTTCTTATATGATGATGGAGCTAGCCGCATTGATGAAGACCTTTTAAATACTAGAATTAGTGGAGTTCTTTTCAAGACTTATATTCTTTTAGAAAATCAAAGAGATGGAAAAGTTTTTGTTGTTGATCAGCATGCTGCTCACGAAAGAGTAAACTATGAAAAATTCTTAAAAATGTATCTTAATAGCGAAATATCTTCACAAATTTTAATTAAGCCTGAAATTATTGAATTAAATCAAATAGAGTACGATAAAATCTTAACTTACTTTGATTTATTTAATGAACTTGGATTTAAAATTGAAGATTTTGGAGACAGATCTATTGTCTTAAGAGAAGTGCCAATGATATTTGGACTACCTACCTATGTGGACTTTATAAGAGATATAATTGACTCTTTAGACAAAGATATATCATCAAATTACGAAGCAGATATGTATAAGATAATGAGAAAAGCTTGTAAGGCTTCTGTTAAAGCAGGAGATGACCTATCAGACATTGAGATAGAGGCTCTAATTAGAGATTTGAAAAATTGTGAAAATCCTTATACTTGTCCTCATGGAAGACCTACAATAGTAGAAGTATCAAAGCACACTATTTCAAAATTATTTTTGAGGGAATAAATGGAAAATTTATTAATAATTACTGGGCCAACTGGAATAGGAAAGACAGAAATTTCTCTGAAACTTGCAAATAAGTATAAGGGAGAAATTATTTCTAGTGACTCCATGCAGATTTATAAAAAACTAGATATTGGAACGGCAAAGGTAGACTTAGATAAGACAGATATTCCCCATCATATGGTTGATATCTTAGAAGCTCATGAAAATTTTTCTGTAGCTGACTTTAAATTTAAAGCTAAAGAAATAATTAGCGATATAAATAGGAGGGGAGGTCTTCCAATTCTTGTTGGAGGAACTGGCCTTTATATTAACTCCATAGTTTATAATCTTGATTTTACAGAAACAAAGGCAGATTATGAGTATAGAGATGAGTTAAGAAAAATATTAGAAGAAAAAGGTAGCAAATTTCTTTATAGTAAACTTCTCAATCTTAACAAAGATATGGCAGAAAAGATTCACCCCAACAATGGTCAAAGAATAATAAGGGCTTTAGAAATTTTAAAAAGTGGGAATGAAAAGGAAAATAATTTTCGTCAAGAAAATGAAGATTATAATTTAATATTTATTGGCCTTAACATGGATAGAGAAAGACTTTATGAGAGAATTAATAGTAGGGTTGATAAAATGATTGAGCTTGGCCTCGTAGATGAGGTTAGATCTCTCTTAGACCAAGGCTTGGACAAAAACTCTCAATCACTAAAGGCTATTGGATATAAAGAAGTAATTTCATATCTTGAAGGTGAAATTGAATATTCTGAGATGATTGATCTTATAAAAAAGAATTCCAGACACTATGCCAAGAGACAATTAACTTGGTTTAGAAGGGACGGAAGAATAAAATGGTTTGATAGGGAATCGGATAATTTATTAGAAGAAATAGAAAGCTATATTGATAGTAAATTAGACCGATGATTTAGGAGAAAAGATGACAGTATACGATAACTTATTTAAAGAAAAATATAATATAAATTCAAAAATAATTGAATTTGTAAATAATATAGAGGAGAAGCTACAAGATAGATTTAAAGAGTTCAGTGACATAGCTCAATACAATCAAGTAAAAATCTTAAAAGCTATGCAGGAAGAAGGATTAAAAGCAACTGATTTCAATTGGACTACAGGATATGGATACGGGGACATTGGAAGAGACAAAGTGGAGTCTATATACACTAGGATTTTTAATGTTGAAGACAGTCTTGTTAGGTCAAATATAGTCTCAGGAACCCATGCCATTACTCTAGCAATTAAATCTGTATTAAAACCAGGCGATCATTTCTTATCAGTAACCTCAACACCCTATGATACTCTACAAAAGGTAATAGGACTTCGAGGTGATAGTCCAGACTCCTTAATCAATTCTGGATACAAATACTCTGAAGTGCCTCTAGTTGATAATATGATAGATGTTGATAGCATAAAAGATTATATCCAGGACAACACAAGTCTTGTTATCATGCAAAGATCAACTGGTTATTCTAATAGAAGAGCTTTTACAGTTTCTGAACTTAAAGAGGCCGTAGATGAAGTTAAAAAAATTAACAAAGATATAAAAATATTCGTAGATAATTGTTATGGAGAATTTACAGAATTAATTGAACCAAGTGAAATTGGGATTGATATTATGGCAGGATCTCTAATAAAAAATCCTGGTGGAGGAATTTGTTATACAGGGGGATATGTAGCGGGCAAGGAAGAACTTGTTGAAAGGGCAGCAAATTTTTTAACAGCTCCTGGAATAGGTAAAGACTGTGGACTAACTTTTGGTATGACAAGACAAATACTTCAGGGACTTTTTATGTCACCCAAAATTGTTGAAGATGCAATAAGAGGTGCAACATTATTTTCAAGATCTTTTGAAGAATTAGGTTTTAAAACAATACCTTCTAGCACAGACCCAAGAAGTGATATTGTTACGGCAATTGAATTACAAAAACCAGAAATTCTTGAAATTTTCTGCAAGTACATTCAATTTTCTTCTCCAGTAGACTCAGAGTTCACGCCAATCCCTTGGGATATGCCAGGCTATGATGATCAGGTAATAATGGCAGCAGGCGACTTTATAGAAGGTTCATCTATTGAATTATCGGCAGATGGACCTATGAGAGAACCTTATTATGTATATTTCCAAGGAGGCCTCTCTTACTATCACATTAAATTTTCACTTATAAACTTATTAAATGCCCTTTACAAGGAAGGCTTAATAGAGATTTAATAAGCTTAAAATTTACAGTTTGGTCTTGATAGCTTATAAAAAAATAAAATAAAGGATTCAAAGAGAGTAGGTAAGTTACCTATTCTTTTTTATTACTTATAATTCTGACTTTGTAGAAGTAATAATAGTTTTTTAAAAATTAAATAGATAAACGTATTATGAGTAATTAATCTGATTTAATTTTATTGAAAAAGATTAGTTTTATTTATTACAAATTGCTTTATTTCAGCTAAGTAATATAATATAAGTGTGTATAATTTATATACAATAGTTTTATTTGTGAAAGAAGATAAATAATTTTCTAATATATTTAATTGAAGATGAAGCAACAAAAAAACTATCATAAAATACTAGGAGGATTTAATGAAAAAGAAATTTATTAATGGAAAAATTTATGGTTATAAAGATGCTACAGAAATCTTAGTTGAAGATGGTAAATTTGTAAAATTTGGAAAGGACTTAGGAGGAGCAGATGAAGTCATAAATCTAGATGGAAACCTTGTTATCCCACCTTATGTCGATGCTCATCTTCACCTAGACTATTACATGATAGGAAAGACAGATGAAGTTAAGAATGAGTCAGGCACACTATTTGAAGCAATAGACCTTTGGAATTATTTTAAAAAAGAATCAACTAAGAAAGAAATGAAGAAGAGAATTCGTCAGGCTGTAGAAGATTGTGTTTCCTATGGAACTCAATATATCAGAGCACAAACTGACTGTACTGATCCAAATCTAACAGGTATTAAGGCTGCTCTAGAAGTTCGCGATGAATTAAAAGATAAGGTGACAATCCAAGTTGTAGCCTTCCCTCAAAATGGTATGTATTCTTACAAAGAAGAAGGCAAAACTGGTAGAGACCTTGTTGAAGAAGCTCTTGAGTTAGGTTGTGAAGTTGTTGGAGGAATTCCTCACAATGAGTGGAGTCGTGAAATTGGTGAAAAATCTATAAAAGAAATAGTTGACCTAGCATTAAAACACAATAAATTAATCGATGTTCACTGTGATGAAACTGATGATGTGATGGCAAGATTTTTAGAAGTTCTCAATGCTGAAGCAATGATAAAGGGAATATCAGAAAAAACTACTGCAAGTCACACTTGCTCCTTTGGATCTTCTGATGATTCTTATGCATTTAGAATGATGGGACTCTTTAGGAAATCTAAACTAAACTTTGTATCCCTACCAACAGAAAATGCCTTTCTACAAGGACGTCAAGATACTTATCCAAAACGTCGTGGCTTAACTAGAGTTCGTGAATTCGTGGATAATGATATTAATGTTTGCTTTGGGCAAGACTCCATTGTTGATCTTTGGTATCCAGCAGGTAATGGTAATCTTATGAATATTCTTGATAATGGGATCCACCTTGCACAACTTATGGAAGAAAAAGATTTTGGAAAGAATCTAGACTTAATAACTTATAATGGAGCAAAGGCTCTTTGCATTCAAAATGAGTATGGATTTGATGAAGGAAAACCTGCAAACTTTATTGTTCTTGATGCACCAAATGAGTTTGAAGCCATAAGAAATAGGGCAGAATGCCTATCATCAGTGCGTAATGGTGAATTCTTATTTAAAAAGGCTAAAAGAGAATTTGAAGTTCCACTAAATTTATAATAAATTTTTTGACTTATTAACTAATTTTAATCTCATACTTTAATAAGAACATAATAAACCCCCTCTATCCTAATTTGGAAAGAAGGGGTTATTTTTAGATGTATATTTAATTAAATCTTCTATAAAGTCCAACTATTTTGCCTAGTATATCAATATTTTCGAAGTATAGAGGTTCCATTGTATCATTTTCAGGTTGTAGTCTAAATCTATTTTCTTCTTTGTAATAAGTTTTTATTGTTGCTTCATCTTCGATTAAAGCTAAAACTTTTTCTCCATTAGAAGCACAATTTGTTTTTTCAATAATTACATAATCGCCGTCGAATATTCCTGCATTGATCATACTTTCTCCAGAAACCTTTAATATAAAAAGTTCCTTATCAGAAACAAAGTCAACAGGTAAAGGCATAGTATCTTCGATGTTTTGAACAGCAAGTATTGGAGCACCGGCAGTAACCTTGCCAACTACAGGTACATCAACAGTTTTCTTTTTTAGCATCAAGATATCATCGTCTTGTGGAACAATTTCAATTGCTCTAGTTTTTGATGCATCCTTTCTTATATAGTTAGTAGATTCTAATTTTTCAAGGGCGTAGTAAACAGTTGAAGTTGATTTTATATTACAGCCAGCACAAATTTCACGAACAGTAGGTGGGTAGGATTTTGATTCGATAAATCTTTTAATAAAAAATAAAATTTCAAGTTCTCTTTGGTTTAAATCATCGTACATGGATTTACCTCCTAATTTTTATAAATATATAATATCACATTTGAACAAGCATTTCAAACTTTGGTTTAAAAACTTTGTTCTTTTATATTGACAAAAAAGAACAAATGATATAACATTTGTTTAGAACTTATATTTAATACAGGTGTTTGATACAAAGGTTTAAACTGTCGTTAATATTTTTGAGGTGATTATATGAGACGTACTATAGTAATTAAAAAACAAAAAGTTCTTTTCTTTCTTTTACTAATTTTTATTTTTAATTCTGGATTAGTAGTAAAGAACGAATCAGAATTGGAATTTAAAGACAAAGAAATTGTCTATGATGTATATACAGTAAAGAGGGGAGATACTATTTGGACTATATCCGAAAATTATGAATATAAAAATAAAATGAGATTTGTAATGGACATAGAGAAAGCAAATAGTATTTCATCATATGATATAAAGCCAGGATACAAGCTAGCAATTCCTATTTATAAAAGTAAATAGATTGAGGCATTGGACACGCTTTTCTGTTTGACTTATGCTTTTAAAAGATATACAATTATTTTAAGGCTTTCTGCCTTAATTATGATTTTAAAACTTGAAACATGAAAACTAAATAGGAGGTGTGTAGAATGGGTTTTAGTACTTTAATATCTATTATAATCGGTATTATTGGCTTAGCTGTTGGCTATGCTATTAGAAAATATATTTCTGAAGGTAAACTTAAAAATGCTGAAGAATTATCTAAAAAGATAATATACGATGCTGAAAATCAAGCACAAACACAAAAGAAAATGTTGCTTGTTGAAGCTAAAGAAGAGATTCAAAAGTTAAGATCCGAACAAGAAAATGAAGCTAAATTAAGAAGAGCTGAAATTAAGGAATTAGAAGATAGAGTTTTATCCAAAGAGCGCCAATTAGATAAGAAATCTTCTCAAGTTGAAAGAAAAGATGAAAAACTTAGCAAGAAATTAGAAGGTCTAAGAGAAAAAGAAGACCAAGCTGATGAACTTGTAAAGCAAAGAGAAGAGGAACTTCAAAAGGTTGCTGGTCTTACAAAGGACGAGGGCAAAGAAATTCTTTTAAATGAACTTAAAAAAGAAATAACTAATGAATCTGCACTTATTATTAAAGAAAATGAAAATAGGATCAAAGAAGAATCAGGAAAATACGCTAGAAACGTTATTGCGCAAGCAATACAAAGATGTGCAGCTGATCAAGTTGCAGAGTCTACTGTAGCAGTTGTAAATCTTCCAAATGATGAAATGAAGGGAAGAATAATTGGACGTGAAGGTAGAAACATTAGAGCTATTGAATCAATAACTGGAGTTGATTTAATTATTGACGATACTCCAGAAGCTGTAGTTTTATCTTGTTTTGATCCAATAAGAAGAGAGATTGCAAGAGTAGCTCTTGAAAAGCTAGTTAACGATGGTAGGATTCATCCAACTAAGATTGAAGAAACTGTTGAAAAAGCTAAGAATGAAGTAGAAACTATCATCAAAGAATCTGGTGAACAGGCAGCTTATGATGCTGGAGTTCATGGTCTTCATCCAGAAATTATTAAATATTTAGGTAGACTTAAATATAGAACTAGTTATGGACAAAATAACCTTAAGCATTCAGTTGAAGTTTCTGAGATTGCTGGTATTCTTGCAGGTGAAATTGGCGCTGACGTTAAGCTTGCTAAAAGAGGAGGATTGCTTCACGACTTAGGTAAGTCTGTTGATAGGAATCTTGATGCTCCACATGTTGATGTTGGGGTTGAAATTGCAAGAAAGTATCACGAGTCAGAATTTGTTATAAATGCAATTCAGTCTCACCATGGTGATGTTGAACCTAACTGTGTTGAATCAGTATTAGTTCAAGCAGCAGATGCAATATCTGCAGCAAGACCAGGTGCTAGACGTGAAACAGTAGAATCCTATATCCAAAGATTGGAAAAACTTGAAGAAATTGCAAATGAATTTGATGGAATTGAAAAATCCTATGCTGTTCAAGCTGGACGTGAAATTCGTATAATTGTAAAACCTGAAAAAATATCTGAAGCAGAGATTACTATCACTGCTAGAGAGATTGTTAAGAGAATAGAAGCAGAGCTAGATTTCCCAGGACAAATTAAAGTAAATGTCATAAGAGAAACTAGGGCTGTTGAATACGCTAAATAATTAAGAACCTGACTTTTGTCAGGTTTTTTATTTTATAGGAGGTGATAGCTTGATAAATTCGAACTTAATTGATGATTTTTTAGATTACATGAAATCAACTAAGGGAGCTTCTGATAATACAGTGAAAGAGTACTATTATGATCTTAGGATGTTTGTAAGGTTTATAAAGAGAAGAAAGGGTATTGTAGACTCAAAGGTTGATTTTGACGACATAACTATTGAAGACATTAGTCCTGAACTTTTGGAAAGTGTAACAAAACAAGATGTCTATGCTTATAATGCTTTCTTGGAAAGAGAAAGGAAGATATCTAATAGGTCCAAGTTTAGAAAAATCTCTTCAATTAGGAGTTTTTATAACTATCTCCATGCAAAGATTGATATAATAAAAATTAATCCTGTTATAGATATAGATATGCCCAAGGTGGAGAAGACTCTTCCAGTTTATTTAACTTTAGATCAAAGTTTAAATTTATTAAGAACAATTGAAGAATCTAAGAGTAAGCCTCTCTATAAAAAAAGAGATTATGCTATAGTTACTTTGTTTTTAAACTGTGGAATGAGACTTTCGGAACTAGCAGGTATAAATATTTCTCATTTACAAGAAGATAATACTCTAAAAGTTATTGGAAAGGGTAACAAGGAAAGAGTCATTTATTTAAATGAAGCTTCAATTTATGCTATTGAGGAATATTTAAAAGTACGTCCTCAAATTAAGGATGATGCTTTATTCTTGTCAATGAGACAACAAAGAATGAGTAATAGGTCTATTCAACATATGATAGAAAAACATATGAAAAATTCTGGACTGGACACTAAAAAGTATTCTGTCCATAAGCTTAGACATACTGCAGCTACGCTTTTATATGAATATGGAAACGCTGATATTAGATCACTTCAAGAAATTTTGGGACATGAGTCTGTAAACACTACTGAGATATACACCCATGTTAACAAAGAAGCTTTGCGAAAAATGGTGGCATCAAACCCTCTTTCAAATTTAGATTTAAAAACTAATGCTTCAAAAGACAATGAAGAGAAGAATCAATAAAAAGGAGATTTTATGAAAAACATTAAAAAATTATTAGGAATTGGAATTATGTCCGCAGTTTTAAGTACATCTGTTTTTGCAGCTGGTAAATTACCTAAGGAAGCAGCTGATAAGGATATAAATATTTATATTAATGATAGTATACAAAATATACCTGAAGATATGGGTAGTGCATATCTTGACAAGACTAACGATAGGGTAATGGTGCCGGTTAGATATATAACAGAAAACCTTGGCGCTAATATAAACTTTTATCAAAGAAAGGAAACTAAAACTAGTGGTATCTTAATAGGAGCCATAGATGTTTTAGTTGAACTGGATATAGATTCAACTAAGGCAAAGGTAAATAATGGAGGAAATGAAAGTATAGTTAATTTAGATTCTCCTGCAATACTTTATGATGGAAGGACCTATGTTCCAATTAGATTTATTTCTGAAACTTTAGGCCTTAATGTAGATTGGAAGAATGATTCAGTTTATATTTCTGGAAATTTTAAAACTAAGGGAAAGAGATATAATTATGAAGAGGATAATAAGGATCTAGATAAGAAGGATAATGAATTAAAAGAATTATCTAAGGAAGATTCTAAAGATTTAAAAGATCTAAAGAATACAAAAGCTGAGTTAAATAAGTCTAATAATGAGAAATCACTATTTGATTTTTAAAATATATTCCGTTGAGTGAGAGGGGAACCTCTTAAAAGCTAAAAAAATCTTATATAAAAGAAGAAAAAATTAGTCACAAAATAATAATTTTGTGACTAATTTTTATGTTTTTTTAGATTTTTATCTTGTAGCCCTCTTTTTTTAGAAAAATCTTAAATTTACTATTTTTTGATTTTCACCATTTTACTACCTACTTTCTATAATTTTTTATCCTTCTTAATTATATTTTGTTTTTATTGTTTAAGTTATTATTCTTTTTAATTTTGCATTTTAAAGCCTTAACTTAAATTTATTTTCATTATATTCGCATCTATTTTAGTCTTATACTATATCTTTTTAAACTTGCACTATATCTTTCATTAAATTAGATTTTTTAGCTTGTGAAATCATTTAATATTAAGATTATTTAATATATTATAGTTATACATAAACTTCCTTTATTATAATGTTTCCAGTCATTATATTTTATCAAGTAAATAATGATACCCTATTAAATAATAAATGATAATAATTTTTAATTTATACCTTTATTATTTTTTATAATCTTCTTTCAATTTTACTTCTCCACCTATAAAATCATTTTCTATACATATGTTTAGATTATCTGTTCTTTTTATTCAATAGCTATAATATGTTATAATTACTCTCAGGTGATAATTATGTCCTTAGATGGTACAGTAGTAAAAAGTTTAGTATATGAAATAAATAATTGTGTTAATGGTGGTAGAATAGATAAAATTTACCAAAGTGACAATAACGATTTATTAATTAATATAAGGGCTAATGGTAAAAGAGAAAGGCTCTTTATTTCCATTTCTGGTAGCCCTAGAATGTATTTTAGTGAAGAAATCTTTGATAGTCCGCAGAATCCACCGGCATTTTGCATGCTTCTTAGAAAACATCTTGAGAATAATCAAATACTCGCTGTTAATCAATATAAGATGGATAGGATAGTTGAAATTCATGTAAAATCTCGTGATGAACTAGGGATGTACAGTGAAAAGTCTCTTATAATTGAACTTATGGGTAAACACTCCAATGTTATTCTTATTGATAATGAAAGTAAAAAAATTATAGACTCTCTAAAAAGAGTTAATTTTAATCTTTCAAGCGTTAGAGAAGTTCTACCTGGTTTAACTTATAATGAAGAAGATATATCAAGTGGCCTTAATCCCTGTGATACAGACTCAATAATTGATCTGATTAAGACTTCTCAAGAGAACCTTAATCTAAAATCTTTCTTTTTAAAGAACTTTACAGGTATAAGTCCACAAATGTGTAGCGAGATGGAGTATAGATCAGATATTGATTTTAAGAGAAATATTTCTTCACTTAATGAAGAAGAGATGGAAAACTTAAATAAGAATTTCCTTAGTATCTTTAAGGATATTAGAGACAATAAATTTTCTCCAATAAAAATCATTAGAGATGATGTCTTTAAAGACTTCTATTCAATTGATCTAGAATCATTAAGTGATTATGAGAAAATAAAAGTTGAAATGGTCTCTCCCCTTCTAGAAGAATTTTATAATTCAAAATTTTTAAGGGATTCTTTAGGATCCAAGAGCAAAGAGCTTAGAAAGGCTGTTAAGAAGCATATAGAAAAAACTAATAGGAAGATATCAAACCAAGTAAATGAACTCAATGCTGCCCTAAATAGAGACAAGTTTAAAGTTTATGCCGATCTTTTATCTTCAAATTTTCATAGAATTGAAAAAGGTGAAAGTTCTGTCACAGTAGAAAATTTTTATAATGAAATGGAAGAAATGAAAATTCCTCTTGATCCTAAATTGGATGGGCCTTCTAATGCCTCTAAATATTATAAGAAATATTCAAAGCTGAAAAATGCAGCTGTTTTTCTAAGTGAACAAATTGAAATCGGAAAGTCTGAAGTGGAATATTTAGAATCTATATTATTAAATATCGACTTCGCAGAGACTCCTGATGAGATTGATGAATTATACGAAGAGTTAGAAAAAGAAGGTTATCTAAAGAAGAAAAAAAATAATAAAAAGAAGAAAAGAAAAGACTCTCAAGAAAATTATCTTGTTATAAAAACAGAAGATGGATTTGATATTTACATTGGGAAAAATAATAAACAAAATGATTATTTGACTCTAAAAAAAGCTAGAAAAAATGATCTATGGTTCCACGTAAAAGATGCTCCAGGATCACATGTAATTTTAAAAAATGATAATAGGGATTTCTCAAATAGTGCAATGATGACTGCAGCAAAATTGGCTGCTAAGTATAGCTCATTATCCAAATCTCAAAATATACCAGTAGACTATACCTTCAAGATAAATGTAAAAAGACATCCTGCAAAAAAACCAGGTTTAGTATCTTATACAAATTACAAAACAATAAATGTAAACATATAAAAAAGAATAAGGTATTCCTTATTCTTTTTCTTCATCTTCATCTTCATCTTCATCTTCATCTATAAAGTTTAGTCTTTGTAAAACTAATTTATATCCATCAGATCCATAGTTTAAAGATCTATTAATTCTAGATATAGTAGCAGTTGAAGCTCCAGTTTCAGTTTCAATTTCATGATAAGTTTTATTCTTAACTAATAGTTTAACAACCTGAAGTCTTTGTGCAATTGCTTGTAATTCTTTAACTGTACAAATATCTTCAAAAAATCTATAACATTCTTCTAAGTTTTCAAGTAAAAGAATAGCTTCAAACAATCCATCTACATCTTTATTTTTTAACTTTGAGTCGTAAATCATTGTATTTCCTCCTGACTTGTAGTTTTCTAGCATATAATACATAAACGCCCTTTATGTTCATTAATATATTAACAATTTTACTTGCTAAAGTCAAGAAAATATTACTCTTGATAAGGGCTAACTTCACTGATTCCGCCCTTATTTTTTACATAAAATGATTTGTCTGAAATTTGTGACAAATGGGGATTATGTGTTACCATAATAATTTGTCGGTTAAAAACATTTGACGACTGTTTCAAAAATTCACCAAGATTGAAAATATAATCATTACTTACGTGCTTCCCAGGCTCGTCTAATATTAAAGGTCCTGATAAGCTAGGTTGATTTTGTTGTAAGAAAGCAATTCTAAGAGCAAGTGAAATAATATCTACAACTCCACCACCACGGGCTATCTCAGGTTTGGTTTTTATACTATAACCTTCAGAATAGTTAGATTGCACAAAGAATTCGGCTATGGGTACAGATCTTGCTTCAGATAGTTCTATTAAAAACTCAATATCTGTTTCAAAAATAAATTGAAGACATTTTGTAACAGTATCTTCAATTTGCCTTTTAGATTGTTCTCGAGCAAATTCAGAGGTTTTTTGAAATAATAGGGATACTTGACTTAAAATTTCACTATATTTCTCTTTTTCTTCAAGACTTTTTTCAATTTTTTCTAATTGATCCTCTAAAATTTCAATTTTCCCCTCATCATTTAATATCTTATTATTTAATTTATTTAAATTTAAATCCAATTCCTTTATGTCCAAAAAATCACAACCTTGGCATTAAGTCATTGGCTTCGTTAAAGAGCTTATCAATTTCATTTTTTAAATTAGATATTTCCTTTTCTAAATCTTCTGGTTTAATACCTAGTTTTTCAATCTCAAGTAAAATATCTTTTTTTTGAGAATTTAATTGTTCAAGTCTTGCCTCAGACTTATACTTCATATTTTTTAGTCTGTCTAATTCTTCTTTTAAATTTTTTAAATTTTCTTCATAATTCATTTAATCATTCCTCAAATGGTATTTTATATGCTCAATGGACTCATTATTTATTTCACTATAGCAGAAAGGACAAACTCCAATCTCTAGAATAGTATTTTCATAAGATTCAGTATAATTTTTTATGCTACTCTCAATATCTTTAAGATTATTATTTTCTAATATATAATTATTTTTTATTCCTTCCAAATTACTAGAAAAGTCTTTTAACAACATGAAAGACCTTATCTTTTCATTTAATTCATTAGATATTTCTTCAATATTTGTATTATTATCAAAAGCTTTAATGTAATTATATCCATAATTTAATTTATCAGTAACTTTTGAGAGGATTTCCTTTTCTGAATAAAGTTTAAAATATATGCTTATTTTATCTTCTAAAAAACTAACGATATCAGTAAGTCGTTCTCCATTTTTAAATAAATCTATATTATTTTTAGTTTCCTTGATTAAATCAAGGTTAGACTTATATTGCTTATAAAGGCTTGTATATGAATTTAATTTAGCTTGCTTGTATTCAATCTCTTTAGATTTTTCATATAAAATATCAATATCATTTAACTTCTCTAAGTTTTGTGACAAAATTTTTGCTTCCGAATCAGTTTTATTAAGCTTTGATAAATAAGATTCATAGGCATTACACCTTATTAAATTGGCTTCAATTTTTGGGAGTGTATTTTCAATAGTTTCTATATTGCTAAATTTTTCAATAAAGTCACGAACTTTTTCTATCTCAAAACTATTTATATCGTATTTTTCTTTCAAGTTAGATGCTAAATTTAGTTTGTCCTTTAGACCTGCAATCTTTTCTCTAATTTCGGAGATCTTTTCGAATTTTTCTTTATAGTCTTTTACATAGTCATATTCTTTTAATTGGTCTTTGATATTATTTCTATTGGATCTTAGACCTTCTACTTCTTGATTAATTCTTTTATTATCTCTTACAACAGTTCTAAGAGCATCATCGACATAGTTAACCCCAATAAGCCTTCCTATTGCTGAAGCCCTCAATGAAGCTTGTTCATTAAGTAGAAAAGGTCCATCTAATTGTTCAGCTATATTTAAAATGCTTTTATTGTTGGAATTATCAAGTGAGACCCTATACATCTGAGTTGCATCTGTAATTTCTTTTGGTACATCTAATCCAAAACCCTCAAATCTCATTTCTTCACCTTGAGCATCAAGTAGATAATATGAATTTTTTGAAGGAGTTCTAGATCTTTCTACAACTACTCCATTGGAGAAAACAATTTTAACTGAGACATCCTTCTCTCCTTGTCTAATAAAATAGTCTCCTCTGGGTTCATTATAAAGGGCCCATTTTATTGCCCTTAAGATAGCAGTTTTTCCAGCATCAGAATTTCCTAAAATAACATTTAGGCCTCTGTCAAATTCAATTTCTGTATGACCGTGAGATTGAAAATTTATAAGTTCAATTTTTTTTATATAAATCATGAGTATCTACCCTCATTAATTTGAGCTTCTTCTACCCTTTTAAGGGCTTCTTTTTTTATTTCTTCACTTATATTTTCACTTTTAGATATCCTTAAAAGCAATTCGAAAATATCAAGACTCTTATAATTTGTGGAGGCTTCGATACTTTCTTTAAACTCTGCCATTTTTATTCCCTTAAATTGATGCCTTTCCATTTCTGACCTATCAAGAACTTCTTCACCGGGCTTGGCAGATTTAAGATATCTTTCTTTTATTTCAATTTTGTCGTCTAAGGTAATAATATCCACCTTAGGCTTTCTCTTAATTTCTATTTTGGAGTTTGAAATTCTAATTAAGGCACCTGGATTTACAAAAAATTTATTATCAAGCTCCTGAGTTTTAAATCCAAAATGGTAATGTCCCCCTAAGGTTATATCTGCTTTTGTATCTCTAATCTCATCTATAAGTGTATGAGAAACCTCTTTAATAAAAGGTTTGTCAATTAAAAAACCATGTGTCATATGTATTGCATACTTACATGAGTCATCAACCTCATCAACTATATAATTACTCCTGTTGGAAGTGTCATCCATAGAGTATATATAAGGAGATCCAGTTAATTGAACTCGTAGATTATCCTTTTCTAGGATTATCTTTTTGTAATTTACAAGATTCATAATTCCCAAATTGCATAGAAGCCCTAACATGGTTCTATCTAAGGTGTCAGGGTTGTGACCAAAGATGTCATGGTTTCCACTTATTATATAAATTGGAACACCGTAGGATTGGAAAATTTTTGCAAAATCAGAGACGATAGAGACAGAAACATCAGGTCTGTCAAATAAATCGCCTCCATGTAATACAAAATCAATTTTTTCTTCTTGAATAATACTTGAAATTTCTTTTAATTTCTCTTTTAAAGTTTCACAATAATCATCTAGTCTGTTCTTTGGGCTAGTTCCCCTAATGTGAGTATCTGTTAAATAAAGTAATTTCAATAAATCACGCCTTATTCTTCATTAGTAGTTGATGTATCTTCTTCATTTTTTTCATCATCAGGAAGTAGGTTATAGTAAACTCTTACTTTATGATCGATTTCTTTTAATATATCAGGGTTTTCTTCTAAGAAATCCTTAGCATTTTCTCTACCTTGACCTAGTCTTTCTTCTCCATAAGAATACCAAGCTCCAGCTTTTTTAACAATATCAGCTTCGGCAGCAACGTCAAGAATATTTCCTACACTAGAAATTCCCTTACCATACATAATATCAAATTCTGCTTGCCTAAATGGTGGAGCAATCTTATTTTTAACAACCTTAACCCTTACTCTATTACCAATAATTTCATCGCCTTTTTTGATGTTTTCAGACTTTCTAATATCAAGTCTTACAGATGAGTAAAATTTAAGGGCCCTACCACCAGTAGTAGTTTCAGGGTTACCAAACATTATTCCAACTTTTTCTCTAAGTTGGTTAATAAAAACAACTGTACACTTTGATTTATTAATTGCTCCTGTTAATTTTCTTAGGGCTTGAGACATAAGTCTTGCTTGAAGTCCTATTTGTGCCGCTCCCATATCTCCATCTATTTCTGCTTTTGGAACAAGAGCTGCAACAGAGTCTATTATTATTAAATCAACTGCATTAGATCTTACAAGAGCTTCTGTTATTTCTAAGGCTTGTTCACCAGTATCAGGTTGAGAAATTATTAAATTTTCAACGTCTACACCAAGATTTTTTGCATATCCAGGGTCAAGAGCGTGTTCTGCATCTATAAAAGCTCCAGTGCCGTCCATTTTTTGAGCTTCAGCTAACATATGAAGCGCCAAAGTAGTTTTACCTGAAGACTCAGGACCATAAATTTCAATAATTCTTCCCTTTGGTATACCACCAATTCCAAGGGCAATATCCAGGGCAAGTGATCCTGTTGGAATAGCATCAATGTCAAGCTTTACATCGTCTCCAAGAATCATTACGGATCCTTCACCATATTGTTTTTCTATTTTTGATAAAACATTGTGAAGAGCTTCTTGCTTTTCTTTACTTAAATTGCTTTCTTTCATAATTACTCCTTAAAATTTTTCCTTAGTAAATAAAGAATTTGTGATAAAGTCCTATTTACTGTGCTTCTACGAATTTTATTTCTATCTCCTGAGAAGAAATAATGTTTAGTATTATAATTATCTTCACCAAAATATATACATGTGAAGACATTTCCTACTTCAGTTTCAGATGAATTTGGTCCTGCTTCACCAGTAGTTGAAACTCCAATATTAGCTTGAGTTCTTTCTTTTACACCCTTAGCCATTTCATACGCTGTATTTTCACTTATTGCTCCAAACTTATCTAAAGTTTCTTTAGATACATTTAAATTTTTGTTTTTGGAACTATTTGAATAAGTTACAAAAGAAGACTCTAAAACATTTGATGCACCACTTACATCAGTAATTGCAGATGCCATCATACCACCAGTTATTGATTCGGCAAAAGAGATTTTTAAGTTATTTTTCTTTAATATATCCACAATCTGTTTTGCAACATCCTCATTATTTTCAGAATATATGTGAGTTGTAAACTCCTTATATAGGGAATTTATAGTCTGTTCTATAGAAGATTGTAGCATATATTTTTCTTGACTCTTACCAATAATCTTGACCTCAGTATGCGTTCCATGGGCAAAAGTATTTATAGAAATGCTCTTATCGAGGAAATTCATTTTCCTTATTCTATCTTCTATTATGGATTCTCCAAGTCCAATAATATCAATGGATTTAACCATTATATTGTCTTTTGTAAAGGATTTGTTTGAAAAATAATAGTCTAGCATTGGTTCCATTTCATTGGGAGGACCTGGCAGTAAGATTATTTTTTTATTGTCAAATTCTATATATTCACCTAGGGCTACTCCCCACATGTTTTCTATTTTTTCTGACCCTTCAATAAGCATAACCTGCTTTAGGTTATTAGGTGTCATCTTTCTACCAAGTCTATTAAATCTATTTTCCATTTTTTGTTTTTCATCTTCATCAATGTAGACTCTTCTTTTTAAAAACTTTGCAACAGCATCTCTTGTTAAATCATCTTCTGTTGGTCCTAGACCACCACATATAACAATTAGGTCAGATTTTTTAGAAAGATATTTTAATTCTTCTACAATGTCATCTAATCCATCATCTACAGATACTTGTCTTATAACGTCTATTCCCATATCAGTTAGTTTTTCTGATATGTATTTTGAGTTAGTATTGGTAATGGATCCAATTAAGATCTCTGTACCAACTGTAAGAATACTTGCTTTCATAAATCTCCTTAAATGTTTTCTAGGTCTAAAACTTTTTTATTTTTAATTAAATAATCCGCTCCAGAAATAATAGTAAAGATTACAGCTAAATAAAAAACTATCATTCCAGGAGTTTTAAAACTTTCTAATCCTGTTAAGAGTAAAATATTTGAAATAAGCTGTGTAACAGTTTTAAATTTTCCTAAAGGACTAGCAGCTATAGTGATATTTTCTGATGCCGCAATAATTCTAAAACCAGTAATTGTAAATTCTCTTGCTATAATAATGATTACGCCCCAAGCTGGCATCTCACCAGTACTAACTAGCATAATCATAGCAGAACAAACTAAAATTTTATCAGCTAGAGGATCTGCAAATTTACCGAAGTTAGTAACTAAGTTGTCACGTCTTGCAATATGACCATCTAAAAAATCAGTAAAAGAAGCAAGAGCAAATATTGCAGTAGCTATTAGTCTAGAATTGTTAAAATTAAAGTACATGCAAAGTACAAAAACGGGAACAAGAAGTGTCCTCATTAAAGTTAGTTTATTTGGAGTATTCATATTAATTCACCTACTAAGTCATAATCAAGACTATCAATTATTTCAACTTGGACAAAGTCTCCTATCTCAAGCTCTTTATCTGATTGAACATAAGTTACTCCATCTATTTCTGGAGAATCCATATATGTTCTTCCCACATAATTATTGTCATCAATCTTTTCTTCAATTAAAACTTTAAAAGTTTTTCCTAAATTCTTGGATAGAATTTCACCTGAAATGTCACTTTGGATAGCCATTATTTCGTTTTTTCTTTCTTCTTTAATATTATCTGGGATTTGTTCATCTAAGCTTGCAGCTCTAGTCCCCTCTTCCCTAGAGTATTCAAAAACACCTAGCTTATCAAATTTTATATCTTCAATAAAATCAACTAGTTGATCGAAATCTTCCTGATTTTCTCCTGGGAAACCAACAATAAAAGTCGTTCTAATAACAATGTCTGGTACAGATTTTCTCAAGTTCTTAAGAGTTTTTATTATATGGTCCTTACTTGTCTTCCTGTTCATATTTTTTAAGACATTATCAGATATGTGTTGAAGAGGCATATCTACGTAATTTACAAGCTTATCGTTGTTTTTAAATTCCTCTATCAAATCATCTGTAAAGTGATCAGGATAAAGATATAAAACTCTAATCCATTTTAATTCTTCTATTTTTGATATTTCTCTTATTAAATTGGCAAGTGAATATTTTGAGTATAGGTCTATTCCATAATCAGTTGTATTTTGAGCTATGAGAATTATTTCTCTTGCTCCTTTACTTACAAGATATTCAACTTCCTTATATACATCTTCTATTTTTCTAGACCTATTTTTGCCACGTAATGAAGGAATAATGCAATAAGAACAGTTATTATTACATCCTTCAGAGATTTTCACATATTCTGTTGTATTAACTTTTTCTTTTCTAATGCCTTCTAGATAAGCAGAGTTTAAATTGTCAGTCTTTACAAATAAATCACCTGATAGACTTCTATCTAAGAGCTCATTTATATATTCAATATTACCTGTTCCAAGTATACCGTCTATTTCAGGAATTTCTTTTATTAGCTCTTCAGGATATCTTTGAGCTAGACAACCTGATAGAAGAACCTTTTTACATCGACCCTCATTTTTATATTCTACTGACTCAAGTATTGTGTCAATAGATTCTTCTTTAGCCGCATCAATAAACCCGCAAGTATTTACGATTAAAATGTCGGCTTCGTTTGGATTCTCTACCATTTTATATTTATCTTTATCTAAAAGTGAGTACATCATAGAAGAGTCTACATCATTTTTTGAGCAACCCAATGTAACTATGTGGACATTATTCATCTTCATCACCTAAAATCATTTCTAATTCTTCCTTTGTTTTTAAAAGCTTACGAGGTTTAGAACCTTCGTGAGGTCCTATTATACCCAGTTCTTCCATTTGATCAACGATCCTACCAGCTCTTGAATAGCCGACCTTTAGCTTTCTCTGTATATAGGATATTGAGGCTTGCTCATCATTTACAACGAGCTCTACGGCCTCTTTAAAAAGTGGGTCTTTTTCATTATCAATCTTTACCTTTTTGTCCTCAATTGCTTGTTCTATCTTTGATTCAACAGTGTTTTTAATTTCATTATTATTTTTTACAAAATCAACAAGTCTTTCAACTTCTCTATCACTAATGAAAGCTCCTTGAATTCTTTTTGCTTTTGGATATTTACTTGGATAGAATAACATATCTCCTTTTCCAAGTAGTTTTTCAGCACCACCCATGTCAAGAATAGTTCTTGAATCTACAGAAGATGCTACGGCAAAGGCTATACGAGATGGTACGTTTGCCTTTATTGTTCCTGTGATTACATCAACAGAGGGTCTTTGAGTTGCAAGTATTAAATGCATTCCTGCAGCTCTTGCCTTTTGAGCAAGTCTTGCGATATATTCTTCAATCTCTTTTGAAGCAACCATCATAAGATCTGCTAACTCATCTACAATTATTAATATCTTAGGAAGTTTTTCATCTTCCCTTCCCTCAGCAACCATCTTTTTATTAAAGCCCTTTAAATCCCTTACGTGATTTTCAGCAAAAGCTTGATATCTTTTCTCCATCTCATCAACAGCCCAGTTAAGAGCAAAGGCTGCTTTCTTAGGGTTAGTCACTACATCTATTAAAAGATGAGGTATGCCATTATATACACTAAGCTCAACAACTTTGGGGTCTATAAGCATTAACTTCACATCTTTAGGAGATGACTTATAAATAACACTTGTAATTATTGAATTAATACATACTGATTTACCTGAACCAGTAGCACCAGCAATTAAAAGATGAGGCATGTCTTCCATGCCAGAGATTAGTACGTTGCCTTCAACGTCTTTACCTAGGGCGAGTGGAATATCAGACTTACTATTTTTAAATTCTTTGGACTCAATTAGTTCCTTGAGGCTAACAGAATCTTTCTTCTTATTAGGAACTTCAATGCCAACCACTGTTTTACCAGGTATGGGTGCTTCAATACGCAAGTCAGAACTTGCCAGAGCCATAGCTATATTGTCACTTAAACCAACAATCCTAGATAGTTTTATTCCTGGTGCAGGCTTTAATTCATAGGACGTAATAACCGGTCCACGATTTATAGCCACTACCTTTGAATCAATACCAAAGTTTTTCATAGTATTTTCAATTATTTTTCCTTTTTCAAGTACTTCATCTTTAGAAAAATTACCTTTTGATGGAATTCTCTCTAGAAGTGCTGTATCTGGATAAGTATATACAAATTCTTCTTCTTTTTTGTGTTCAATATCATCCTTTATTGTATCCACTACCTCGTCTTCAATTTCTTCTTGAGCTTTTTGAGGCGTTTCTTCATATTCTTTTAAGTTTGTATTTTCATCAATTTCTTCAAAATCATTATTTTCAGTTAGAGAATCCTCTGAATAGTCTTTAACAATTAAGTCTTCAGTAAAGTTATCATAATTTTCAGATTTTGTTTCTTCTTTAAGTTTTTGTTTTTCAACTTTTTTATTTTCTTTTAGAGCTTTTTTCTTATCCTTCTCTTCAGCCTTTAATTTTTTCTCTTTTATTTTCTCTTCACGAGCAATTTTTTTGTCATTAAAGTATTCTCCAAGGTCTTCAAAAGCCATTATTATTTGTTCCATATTAGGCCTTAACATTAAGTAAATTGAAGCAATTATAATTAGGCTGAGAATAATATAAGTTCCAAGTGAGCCTAAAAGTTTATAAGAGAAGAATCCGAATATTGCTCCGATTATACCTCCACTTCTAGTTATATCCATGTACTCTGTTGATTTTACTATTCTTTCAATTAGAGTCATGTCCATTTCTTTAGATCCATCTAAGAAAACTAAAGTGCAAAGAAGTATAATTAAAGTATAAACTATATAGGAAGACATTCGATTTTTAGTAGCTTGAAGGTTAAAGAGTATTCCCCAAAAAATAAAAAGTAAGGGGATAGCAAAGTTTGCAGAACCTGCTAAAACAGAAAATAGTTTATATACTAAGGCCCCAACGATTCCCATTCTTTGACTATATAAGCATATAAAGAAGACTATTCCAATAACTATTAGAAATAGTCCCTTAATTTCTCGTCCATTATCTATTTCAGAAGATATTTTTCTCCTATTAATTTTTTTATTATTATTTTTCTTTTTAGTTTTTTTATTTGTTTTTATATTTCTTTTCAAGAGCTAGCACCTCATTAATATTATAACAATTTGTGCCCTTAAAGACCAGTATGACCGAAGCCTCCATCACTTCTTTCGGTATCACTAATCTCCTCTACTTCAACTATATCGGGAATTTCAATTTTCATAAAAACAACTTGGGCAATCCTATCGCCATCTTCTATGACAACATCATCTCTACTCATATTAATTAGAATCACCTTCAATTCTCCCCTATAATCAGAATCAATAGTTCCAATACCATTTGGAAGTCCTAGGCCTTTTTTAAATGCTAAGCCTGATCTAGCTCTAACTTGAGCTTCATAACCTTTTTCGAATTCGAAATAAAGACCTGTTGGAACTAGCACTCTATCTAGAGGTTTTAAAACTAAATCTTCATCTAGATTAGCTCTTAAGTCCATTCCTGAAGAGCCATCTGTTTCATACTTAGGCAGAGGATGCTTACTTTTATTAATAACTTTTAATTTCATAAATTCTCCTTTAAAAAATCGCATTAAAATAAATTCTAATGCGACTTAACTTTACTTATTTATTTTCTTCTTTCTTGGAATTATCTTCTCTTTTAATAAGAGCTTTTCTTGATAGAGAAATCTTACCTGTATCTTTGGCTATGTCGATTACTTTAACTTCAACTGAATCGCCAACTTTTAATACATCTTCTACATTGTTAGTTCTTTCATGAGCAATTTCAGAAATGTGAAGGAGACCTTCTGTTCCCTTTTTAATTTCTACGAAAGCTCCAAACTTAACAATTTTCTTAACCTTTCCTAGGTATACTTCTCCGATTTCAATTTCTTTTACTATATCTTCAATGATTGTAATGGCTTCTTTAGCTTTTTCATCACTATCAGATAAGATAGAAATTTTTCCGTCATCATCAATATCGATTTTTACACCAGTTTGTTCAATAATTTTATTTATTATCTTTCCACCAGCACCAATAACTTCTCCAATTCTTTCTGGATCAATAGAAATCATGTGGATTATTGGAGCATACTTGGAAAGCTCTTCTCTTGGCTTTTCAATTGTTGTAGCAAGATGATCTAAAATCTCAAATCTAGCATCTTTTGCTCTATCAAGAGCAGTTTCAAGAATTTCTTTTTTAATACCTTCAACCTTAATATCCATTTGGATAGCTGTGATACCCTTTCTTGTACCTGCTACCTTAAAGTCCATATCTCCAAAGTGATCTTCCAAACCTTGGATATCAGTCAGTATTTTTATAACTCCATCTTCTTCAATAAGACCCATAGCTATACCTGCAACAGGAGCCTTAATTGGTACACCTGCATCCATTAGGGCAAGAGTAGAACCACAGATAGATGCTTGAGAAGAAGATCCATTAGAAGATAATACTTCTGAAACAACCCTTATTGTATATGGGAAGACTTCTGAATCTGGAATTACTGGAAGTAGAGCTCTCTCTGCAAGAGCACCGTGACCAATTTCACGTCTACCAGGAGACCTAGATGGTTTTGTATCTCCAACACAGAATCCTGGGAAATTATAGTGGTGAATATATCTCTTTGGTTTGTCATCTCCAAGTCCATCAATAACTTGCTCTTCAGAGATTGCACCTAGAGTAGCAATTGAAAGCACTTGAGTTTGTCCTCTTGTAAATAAGCCTGAACCGTGAGTTCTTGGTAGTACACTAACTTCAGAAGATAAATGTCTAATTTCATCTAGTTTTCTATCATCAGGCCTTCTTTCTTCTTCAAGAATGCCACGTCTAATTTCAGTAACTTCAATTTCTTCAATTGCAGCTGAAATATCTTTTGAGTGTTCTTCCATAAGGTCCACGAAGTGTTCTCTAATAGCTTCCTTAGCTTTTTCAGTGTTTTCTTCTCTTACAACCTTATCTTTTTCTCTAATAGCATTAACTAGTAAATCTTTACCAAAATCTTTTACCTTAGCTACAATTTCTTCGTCAGCTTTAAATACTTCGTATTCAGCTTTTTCTTTTCCAACTTCACTAGAAATTTCTTCTACAAACTCACAAATATCTTTTATAACTTCGTGACCTTCTAGAATAGCTTCAAGCATTTCAGATTCACTTACTTCTTGCGCACCAGCCTCTACCATCATAATTGCAGTCTTTGTTCCAGCAAGAGATAAGTTTATTTTAGAGTTGTTTCTCTCTTCTTCGTTAGGATTTATGATATATTTTCCGTCAATATATCCAACTTCAACTGAACCTGTAGGTCCATCAAAAGGAATATCAGAAATAGAAAGAGCAATAGAAGAACCTATCATTGCAACAATTTCAGGTGAATGATCTTGATCAACACTTAAAACAGTCGCTACTATGTGTACATCATTTCTATAACCTTCTGGGAAAAGAGGTCTAAGTGGTCTATCAATTAGTCTAGCGGATAGGGTAGCCTTTTCGCTAGGTCTTCCCTCTCTCTTGATAAATCCTCCAGGGATTTTACCAACTGCATACATTTTTTCTTCATAGTCTACACTTAGAGGAAAAAAGTCGATTCCCTCTCTTGGCTTAGAAGAAGATGTAGCTGTAACAAGTACAACAGTATCTCCATATTGTACTAAACAAGCTCCATTTGCTTGCTCAGCAACTTTTCCAACTGTTACTTTTAACTGAGAACCTGCAAGATCCATAGTATAAGTTTTTTCCATTATTTCCTCCTTCTAATAAGAAAGAGCGGAATTACCGCTCCTATTATCCTCTGATTTGTAGTTTTTTAATAAGTGTACGATATCTTTCTATATCCTTATTCTTTAAATATCTTAATAAGTTTCTTCTTTTACCTACCATTTTAAGAAGTCCTCTTCTTGAGTGGTGGTCTTTTTTGTGAACTCTTAAATGTTCGTTTAAATCGTTAATTCTTCTAGTAAGAATTGCAATTTGAACTTCTGGTGATCCTGTGTCACCTTCGTGTGTTTTAAATTCGTCAATAATAATTTGTTTGATATTTGTTTCTAACATGTTTTCCTCCTAAATTTTTTAGATAAAGCTAATCAAAGTAGGCGTCGAGGAGCGACCAACTGTGAATAGCTATTTAACCTTAAATATCTTACCATATAAAGGCTGGCTTGTAAAGTCATCTATTCCTTGTAACTAAAACATCTTTAGCAATCTGATCGAATAATTCTTCTATGGAATCAAATTTCAATTCAGGTCTTACAAAATCTAAAAGTTCAAGCTCAACAATTTCCCCATAAATATCTCTATCAAAATCAAGTATATGAGCTTCAATTTTTATCCCATCATGCTCAACAGTTGGGTTTGTACCAATGTTAGTTGAAGCTTTAAACCTCTCTCCATTTATAATAATATCTGTGTCATAAACTCCATATCTCGGAATTACAAAATTATCTACTAATTTTAAGTTGGCAGTTGGATATCCCATTTTTTTTCCAAGACCTTTTGCATGTATAATTTCCCCAATTAGCTTATAGGGTCTTGATAAAAGATCATTAGCCTCTTTTATCCTACCTTCTTCAATTAAGTTTCTTATTAGGGTCGATGAAATTTTCTCTCCATGAGATGAAATTTGATTAATAACATCAATAGTATCAAATAAATCTTTATTTTCTAATAAAAAATCCACATCGCCAGATTTTTTAAATCCATAAGTGTAATCATAACCTACAACAACTCCTCTAATTTTAAGATTATCTGCTAGAAAATCTTTTAAGAACATCTTAGGAGTGTAAGCCATAAATTCTCTTGTAAAGTTTATAAGATAAATTATATCAACTCCTAGATTTTCTAGAATTTCAAATTTAGTTTGATTTGTTGTTATAATGTCCTTTTTACCGACCTTAATAAGGTTGTCAGTGTGTTCATTAAATAACAATATGCTAGACTTAATATTTAAATCATCAGCTCTTGCAACTGCTTTATTAATTAATTCCATATGGCCCTTATGAACACCATCAAAGTTTCCTAGGGCAATAACTGAATCTTCGTCTGCTATATAATTTAAGTCAATTTCAATTATTTTCATAAATCACCTATTAATCTCTTCTTCATCTTAAGATAAGGTTTTTCATCAATAAATCTAATTTCTCCAATTCCTAAAAAAAGATTTTCGCAATACACTCTGTAATTATCAACTTCTGGCTTGTGATTAAGCCTGTAAAATTGTCCATTAAGAAATTTATTAAGAAATCTTTTGTCTAAATCAATTTTTTTAAGATTAGTTAAGGCTAAATCCATTGGTAGAATTTTTTCCTTTATTTCATCAATAGACATATTTTCAAAATCAGAGCTATTAATAGAATCCTCTATTTTAAAATTTCCAGTTCTTATTCTTCTAAGCTCTGTTAGTGTACCATAAGTGCCTAAAAAGTTCCCAATATCATTTGCAAGAGACCTTATATAAGTTCCCTTAGATACCTTAACTCTTATTAGGAATTCATCACTTCCGTTAAAATCTAAAAGTTCATTTTTATAAATCTCAATATTTCTTTCTTTTATTTCTACCTCTTTACCTTCTCTTGCATACTCGTAAAGTTTCTTACCACCCACTTTTAAAGCAGAGTAAATAGGAGGCTTTTGTGACAACTTACCAGTAAAATTTTGAAGAGCTTTTTTTATGTCTTCTTCATTGAAGATAACTTTTTCTTCTTTTAAAATATTACCAGCAATATCATATGAATCGGTCAAGATACCTAGTTTGATTTTAGCTTCGTATTCCTTGTCACTTGAAAGAATATATTCGCTTGTTTTAGTTGCTTTTCCAATAGATATAACTAGCACTCCTGTAGCCATAGGATCAAGAGTACCAGTATGACCTACTTTTTTTATCCCTAATTTGCGCCTAACCTTATAAACTAAATCATGGGATGTTATTCCTTTATCCTTGTCAAATACTAAGAGACCATCAATCATAATTCTTCTTCCGCCACTTCAACTAAATCTTTTTTTGCCTTTTTGATATCGGTGTGGTTTATTGTACCGCCTGAAGCCCTAATATGTCCTCCGCCATTAAACTTAGACGCAATTTTCGTACAATCAACATAAGATTTAGACCTAAGAGATAGCCTAATACAATCGTCTTTTTCTTTAAGGAGAACTGCAAGTTCAACAGTATCAATATCTCTAACAAATTCTACTATTCCGTCAGCATCTGACTTTGCTGCTTTAGTCTTTTCTATATCTTCTTTAGTTACTATAACTACAGCAATCTTATCTTTATCAAAATACTCAATAGAGTTCATGGCCCTAATTAACAAATCAGTCTTTTGTCTAGACCTACTTTGGTAAACATTTTGCGTAACTTCATTTATATCGATGTCATACTTAAATAAGTCTGATGCAATTTCAAAAGTTTTTGAGCTAACTGAACTATATTTAAAAGAACCTGTATCTGTTGAAAGTCCTGTAAATAAGGAAGTCGCTATTTCTTTATCTAATTGTAAATTAAGATATTTGAAAATTCTTGCAAGGACTTCACAAGTTGCTGGTGAATTTTCATCAACAATATTCAAATCAGCATAATTCTTATTACTAAAGTGATGGTCAATATTAACAGTTTTTTTAGACTTGTTAAATATTTCTTTCACCCTATCTCCCATTCTATCTTCATCTGAAGAGTCAAGAGCAATAAATAAATCGAAATCCTCATCAATATTTTCTGGACTTTTTGAATAAGAAAGATTTGGTAAAAATTTAAAATGGGATGGAACACTGTCATCTAGTATAAAGACTGGATTTTTACCAAGCTTATTAAGCATGCCAAGCATTGCAGTAGCAGATCCTAAGTTATCTCCATCAGGATTTAAGTGAGATGCAACTGCAATACTATTGCTATTATCTATTAAATTTTTTAATTCAGAGGATAATTCCTTTAGATTAATCATTTTTGTGATTTACCTCATCTATAAGTTTATCTAATTCCATAGCTCGTTCAATAGAGTCATCCTTAATAAAAATGAGTTCTGGCATCGCCCTTAGTTTAACCCTATTAGCCAATTCTTTTTTTATAAATCCCTTAGCTGAATTAAGTCCTTCAACTGCTTCATCCCTATCATAGTCATCTCCTAAGACAGAAACATAAACTTTTGCGAAGGATAAATCATTTGTAACTTCAACATGAGAAATACTAGTAATAGAAGGTATCCTTGGATCTTTTAACTCATTTTGAACTATATTAGATATTGTTCGTCTTACTTCTTCTGATATTCTGTTAATTCTTTTATTGTTCATTATGATCTTTCAACTTCCTTCATGATGTAAGATTCAAGAAGATCGCCTTCTTTAATATCATTAAAACCATCAATAACAAGTCCGCCTTCAAAACCTGTTGCAAGCTCTCTAGCATCATCTTTAAATCTCTTTAGAGAAGCAATGTCTCCTTCGTGAATAACAACGTCATCTCTTAGCACTTTAACCTTAGAGTTTCTTAGGATTTTACCGTTTAGGACATAAACCCCAGCAACCATTTGGTTGTTTGGAAGTTTAAATGTTTGTCTTATTTCACATCTTCCAAGGATTTCTTCTACAATATCTGGATCTAGCATACCCTTAGCTGCTTGTTCTATATCGTTAATAATTTCATAGATAACTCTGTATGTCCTAATTTCAACATCTTCAGTTTTTGCAAGTTCTATAGCATTAATATTAGGTCTAACATTAAATCCAATAACAATTGCATTAGATGCAGAAGCTAGAGTAACGTCAGATTCATTGATTCCACCAACACCTGAGTGAATTACAGAAATCTTAACTTCTTCAGTGGAAAGTTTTAGTAAAGATTGGTTAAGCGCTTCAACAGAACCTTTTACATCACCTTTTACAACAACATTAAGTTCTTTTACATCTTCTTCAGAAATTTTTTCGAATAGGTTGTCAAGACTAATCTTAGTTGTTTGACTCAATCTCTTTTCTCTAGAAATTTCTGTATTCTTATCGGCAATTGCTTTTGCAGTCTTATCATCATTAACTGCATAAATTGTGTCTCCAGCATTAGGAACATCGTTAAGTCCTAATATTACAACTGGCATAGAAGGTCCAGCTTTTTTAACTTTTTTGCCTTTATCATCTTCCATAGCTCTTATTCTTCCTGAGCAAGTACCAGATACAATAGCATCTCCAAATCTTAAAGTACCGTTCTTAATAAGAATAGTTGCCATAGGTCCCTTAGCCTTGTCAAGATTGGCTTCGATTATAGTACCAATAGCACGTCTGTTAGGATTTGCTTTTAACTCTTTCATTTCAGCTACTAATAGAATCATTTCTAGAAGTTCATCAATGCCTTCGCCAGATTTTGATGAAACTCCAACAACAATTGTGTCACCGCCCCATTCTTCAGGAACAAGATTTTCGTTCATTAATTCTTGTTTAACTCTTTCAGGGTTGCCTTCTGGTTTATCAATTTTTGTAATTGCTACAATTATTGGAACATCAGCGGACCTTGCGTGAGAAATTGCTTCAATTGTTTGAGGCATTACACCATCGTCTGCGGCTACAACAAGTATTGCTATGTCTGTAGTTTGAGCTCCCCTAAGTCTCATGGAAGTAAAAGCTTCGTGACCTGGTGTATCGAGGAAAGTTATTTTCTTTCCAGATAAATTAACAGTGTAAGCCCCTATATGTTGAGTAATACCGCCAGCTTCAGATTGAGTAACATGAGTTTTCTTAATAGAATCTAATAGAGAAGTTTTTCCGTGGTCAACGTGACCCATTACTGTTACAACAGGTGGTCTTGGTTTAAGATCTCTTTCCCTATCTTCTCTTAGAAGCCCATATTCTTCTTCAACCGATTGGTCAAGATTTGGAGCTTCAATTTCAATTTCAATTCCAAGTTCATCAGCTAGTAATATACAAGTATCTTCATCAATACTTTGGTTTTGATTTGCCATAACTCCAAGTCCAATTAGTTTTGTAATAACTGTTGATACAGACACTCCCAATTGGTTAGCAAAATCCTTTACTGTTATAGGTGCTATAACTATTATAGAATCATCTCCCTTATCTTCCTCTTCAACCTTATGTTTTGATCTAACTTTTTTCTTTGGTTTTTTCTTAGTCAAATCTCTCTTAAAGGAGTGGTTTTTATCATTATCATTTTCTTTGTTTTTAGACTTATTCTTTTTGTTATTTTTCTTTTTTTGATTAGATGAATGTTCGCTCTTATCATCATTTTTTTTATTTTCTTTATTAAAAGTCTTGTTTTTATTATCTTTTTTAAATTCTTTATTATCTGAATTGTTATTGTTTTGTTTTTCCTTATTAGGATGAGTTTTTTTCTTGTTGTCTCCCTGCTTATCATTGTTTTTCTTTTCTACAGGAGAGTCATTCTTTGAAGAATTTTTGTTATATAAATTTCTTACTCTATCTTCTTCAGCGCTATCTAATGTTGACATATGATTTTTTACAGATATTTCAAGTTCATTTAACTTTGCAATTAATTCCTTACTTGTAATACCAATTTCCTTTGCCAACGCGTGTACTCTAATTTTTGACAAATTGAACACCTCCTAAAAAGAAGCTTAATCTACAGATTCAATTAGTTTCTCATAAACTTCCTCACTAATCTCTGTCGTGAATGCCCTATTTAAAGCTTTTGACTTTATCGCTTTTTCCAAACAACTTTTGTCATTGCATAAGTAAGCTCCTCTTCCATTTGCCTTTCCAGTTTTATCTATAAAGATTTCATCGTCTTTGTTCTTTACAACTCTAATTAAATCTTTCTTTTCTTTTTGTTCTCTACAACCTATGCAAGTACGCATAGGTACCTTCCTAATTTTAGTCATTACTTACTCCATTAAATTAAGAATTTTAAATATTAACATCTTCATTTATAGAATTTGTTTCTATGCTTTCTTCATCCTCAATATTCATATCAGAGTTTTCATCAATATGAGAATCTGATTCTTCAGGATTTATTTCAGTTATTTCTAATTTTTCTTCAGTTTTTAAATTTTCTTCAGATTTTTCAAAGTCTTCAGATATTTCCTCAACTTCTTCATCAGAAAATTCTTTTTTAGCATTTTCAAATTCTTCTTTAAGTTCTTCTTCTGTTATATTTCTCTCTTCAAGGTATTCTTCAAACTGAAGATTTGATTTTATATCTATCTTCCATCCTGTTAATTTTGCAGCAAGCCTAACATTTTGACCTTCCTTACCAATAGCAAGAGAAAGTTGGTAGTCAGGAACTATTGCAAGTGCAGATTTTTCTGCTTCATTAACAAATACTTTTTCAACCTTTGAAGGGCTTAGGGAATTTGCAATAAACTTGTCTATTTCCTTCTCGAATATAACAATATCTATTTTTTCATTATCAATTTCATCAACTATTGCATTTACTCTTTGACCCTTGTATCCAACACAAGCTCCTAGAGGATCTACTTCTGGGTCTCTTGAAAATACAGCGATTTTTGTCCTTGAACCAGCTTCTCTAGAAATAGAGTATATTTCAACTATTCCTTCACTTACTTCAGGGATTTCTAATTCAAATAATCTCTTTACTAAATCTGGATGAGATCTTGAAAGGACTATTTGAGGTCCTTTTGTTGATTTTTCTACTGATAGAATCAACATCTTATATCTATCCCCGTGATTATAGGACTCACCATTAATTTGTTCACTATAAGGAAGAATTGCCTCAGTAGTTCCTAAATCAACATAAACATTGTTATAAGCTTTTCTTTGGACAAGACCAGTTATAATTTCTTTTTCTCTTTCAACGTATTCATCGAAAACAATATCTCTTTCAGCATCCTTTATTCTTTGGATTACCACTTGTTTAGCTGTTTGTGCAGCAATTCTACCAAAATTTTTAGGATGAATTTCTAGATTATATATGTCTCCAATTTCATAACTTGAGTCTAATTTCTTTACCTCTTCTAAAGATATTTGTAGTTGAGGGTCTTCCACAACATCTACAATTTCTTTAGAGGAGTATAATTTGATTTCTCCAGTTTCTCTATCCATATTTACGATTACATTTTCTGATGTACCATAATTTTTTCTATAACTAGAGACTAAGGCCGATTCCAAAGCTTCAAAGACAATTTCTTTAGAAATCCCTTTTTCTTTTTCGATTTCATTTAAAGCGTCAATAAACTCTTGATTCATTTATTCCTCCATTAAAATTTTATAGTTTGTTTCATTGATGAAATTGATTTAATTGGTATTGCCAATTCTTTCTCATCTTTCATAAAATAAATATTCTCGTCATCATATTTATCCAAAACAAAACTAAATTCTTTTTGTCCGTCTATTGGAGCATAAAGTTTTACATCAACTTCATTGCCAACATTTCTTCTATAGTCATCTTTTGTTTTAAGAGGCCTATCAAGTCCAGGCGAAGAAATCTCAAGATAGTATGGATTTTTCAAAGCTTCTAAGTTATCAAGTTTCTTTTCTAAACTTCTGCTCATTTCGGTGCAGTCATCTAAATCAATGCCTTCTTTTTTATAAATAAAAATTGACAAAAGATCATGCTTTGATCCATTTTGAAATTCTATGTCTACAATTTCGTAGCCAAGTTCTTCTGCTACCTCTTCAGCTAGTGGGTAGATTTCTCTTTTTAATTCTTTTTTATTCACTTAACACCTCACTACTAAAAAACAAAGAGTGGGCTTCCCCACTCTTTACTCTAAATATCTTACTTAATTAAATTATAACACAAATTGCTATAAATACAAGTTTTTCAAAAATTGAATAATGAAATTTGATTGGTTTCATCAAGGTCTTTTAATATTCCATTTTTTTGTAAAATTGTAATAACAGAATTCCCGGCTTTTGTTCTTTTGGAAAAATCTTCTATTGATAAATAATTAGATTTTTTTGATTCTTCTTCTATTTTGTTAGCACAGTTTTCGCCTACACCGGGTATTGCCCTAAGTGGCATCCTAATTTTTCCCTCTTCAATAGTAAATTTAGATGCTTTTGACTTATAGATATCAGGACTTAAAAATTCAAATCCTCTCGCATACATTTCAAGGGCTACTTCAGATACTCTTATCTCTCCTTTGTCCTTAGCTGTTGGTTTTTCAATATCTCTTAAAATTTTAATTCTATTTTTGAGAAAACCTGGACCTTCAATTATATTCTCTCCATTAAAATCATTTAGTTTAATAGTAAAGAAAGTTGCATAAAAGGCTAAAGGATGATTGAGCTTATAATAAGCAATTCTGAAAGAAAGCATTACATAAGCAACTGCGTGAGCCTTAGGGAACATGTACTTGATTTTCTTACAAGAATCAATATACCACTCAGGCAAATCTAAGTTTTTCATTATATTTTCTTGTTCTTCAGTTAGGCCTTTTCCCTTTCTTACTTTTTCCATAGTATCAAAGGCCATTTTATTTTCAGCACCTGCATTTATTAGATATACCATGATGTCTTCCCTTGTAGCGATAACATCTTTTAATTCAGCTCTACCAGAATCAACTAACTCTTGGGCATTAGAAATCCAAACGTCAGTACCATGGGATAGGCCAGATATTCTCACAAGATCTGCAAAGTTTTTTGGTTTTGTTTCTAGTAACATAGATATAACAAAAGAAGTTCCAAATTCTGGTATTCCTAGTGTCCCAGTCTTGCAAGAGAAAATATATTCATCCATGTGAAAGGCTTCCGCACTATTAAATATAGAAAGTGTATTTTGATCATCAAGCCTAATTGTACTAGAGTCTATTCCAGTGAAGTCCTCTAACATTTTAATAATTGTTGGACCATCGTGACCTAGTATATCCAATTTCAAGATTTTTCCATGAATAAAGTTATAATCAAAATGAGTTGTTATAACTCCTGAACTTGGATCGTCTGCTGGATATTGAATTGGTGTGAAGTCAAAAATTGAATTTGTTTTAGGAACAATCATTACACCGCCAGGGTGCTGTCCACTAGTTCTTTTACCATCAGTGATCGCCCTTGAAAGTCTGTCAATTTCAATTGGTGAGATATGCTGATTTTCAAAATATTTTTTCACATAACCATAAGCAGTTTTTTCAGCAATTTTTCCTATAGTTCCTGCCCTAAATACATACCCTTCTCCAAATAACTCTTCAGTGTATTTATGGGCTCTAGGTTGATACTCACCAGCAAAGTTTAAATCTATATCTGGTTCCTTATCTCCATAAAAACCTAAGAAAACTTCAAACGGAATATTGTGCCCATCTTTTATGAGTTGGGTTCCACATTTAGGGCATACTTTATCTGGCATGTCAACCCCAGATCCATAAGTTAAGTCTTCAGTAAATTCAGAATATTTGCAGTTAGGACAAATGTAGTGTGGTGGAAGAGGGTTTACTTCTGTTATGTCGGCCATTGTTGCAACAAAAGAAGATCCAACAGACCCTCTAGAACCTACTAGGAATCCATCATCATTTGATTTTTTCACAAGTTTTTGTGCAATAATATATAGAACTGAATAACCATTTGAAATAATAGATTTTAGTTCCTTCTCCAACCTGTCTTCAACAATCTTAGGAAGAACTTCTCCATAAATGTCATGGGCCTTTTTGTAAGTCATATCCCTTAAACTTTCATCAGAACCTTCAATAACTGGTGGATAAGTTCCATCTGGAATTGGTTTTATATCTTTAATAAAATCTTTTAATTTATTTGTATTAGTTACAACAACTTCATAGGCTTTGTCTTGACCTAAGTAGGAAAATTCATCTAGCATTTCTTCTGTTGTCTTAAAATAAAACTTTTGGTTTCTACTAGATCTTGGATCAGGTCTACCAGGTTTGCCGTTTAGGACAATTTTTCTAAGGAGGTCCTCGGACTCCTCTATATAATATGTGTCTGAATCAGCAACAACAGGAATATTTAGTTCTTCTCCAAGCTCTAAGATTTTTTTATTTATTTCTCTAATATCTTCTTGAGTATATTTTCCATCTTCAATTGACATAATGTTGTCACTTGCTGGTTGGATTTCTAGAAAATCATAGTAAGATGCAATTTTAACTAATTCTTCATGGGGACACATCCTATATATAGCATCAAACAATTCTGAATTGGCATTACCAGATCCAACAAGAATTCCTTCTCGATATTTATCTAATAAACTTCTAGGAACTTTTGCAACAAAATTAAAGTATTTCATATGCGAATCAGAAATTAACATATATAAGTTTTTCAAACCAACTTCATCTTTAACTAACAATAATAAAGAAGATTCGAATAAACGTTTAGAATCTGTGTTTTTTATTTGTTTATTTAAAATTTCAAAATTAAAATCTTCTTCATCTCTTTTAATTTTGTCAATTAACTTTATAAAAACCTCTGCTGTAGCTTCAGCATCATTAACTGCTCTATGCGCTCCCACAAGAGACACACCAAGATTTTTACAAAGAGTTCCAAGATTGAATCTCTTCATATGTGTCATTGTTGCTCTTGCCATTACAAGTGTATCAAGTATTGGATGGTTAAATTCTAAGCCATTGTTAGCATACTCTCTCCTAATAAATGAAATATCAAATTTTGCATTGTGGGCAACTAGTACGGCATCTTTAGCAAATTCATAAAATTTAGGAATAACCTCTTCTATTGTAGGTTCATTTTCAACTAAGGAGTTACTAATCCCTGTTAAATTAACAACAACTTGAGGAATTTCTTTTTCAGGGTTAATAAGTTGTGAAAATCTATCTGTTATAATACCGTCTTTTATTTTTACTGCACCAATTTCTGTAATTTTATCATTTCTAGATGAAAGACCAGTAGTTTCTATATCAAAGACTACGTAAGTATCGTAAGTTTTTCCATCTATATAGTTAGTTACAATTTTTTCCTTATCATCAACAAAATTTATGTCTGTTCCATAAAGAATTTTAAGTCCAGTTTTTTCTCCGGCCTCCATTGCTTCTGGGAAACCTTGAACGTCATTAGTATCAGTAATGCCAATTGCATCATGTCCCCAAAGTTTAGCTCTATTTGCAAAGTCAGTAAAAGATGTAACACCAGACATCTGAGACATTTTGGAATGAATTCTTAACTCTGTTCTCTTTTCATCAGAATAATCCATCCTAAGGACCTTATCTCTTTTTTCAATGTACCTAATCATAATAGTTTCACATTTTGAGAAATTATCATAGGACACATTTCCAGTAATAACAACATGGTCACCTACACCGAAGCTTTCTAAGAACTCTTCTGCCTTGTCAGGTTTTAAGAATATTTTTGCAAGAGTTGATGATGTGTAGTCTGTAATAGAAAGGGAAATCAAAAAGTTACCGTTTTTAAGTTCTCTACTTTCTAAATTAAATATATCGACTTCAACACTTACCTTTTGTGAATTTACATTAACATAAACTAGCTTTTCTATTATTCCTATATCTTTTTTTCCATAGGAGTTAGATTTTTTAATTTTCTTTTCTTTAGACTTATTTTCTATTTTTGTCTTTACTTCAATTTCATGTTTAGTAGAAATAACTTCTTCAGCTTCTTCTATTTGAGAAATAAAGTTTTCAATATTATCCTCTACAAGATCTTTTTTATCAAAATCAAATTTTATACTGAAGTTACCAAAAACTTTTAATTCATTTTCCAGATATGATGCAAACCCATTTTGACTTAAGCTATAAAATGCTTCTTCACTAGGTAGTTTTATATTTATTAAACCAATTTTATCATTTTTATTTATTAGAACATCCTTAATCCATATTTGTGATGAAGGATTGTACTTCAAAATTTCAGCATAAATTAAATCATCTTCACTTTTATAAAGAGAAGATGATTTAAAGTCAATATAAGTCTTGTATTCTTCTAAGCTTGTAGAAAAAATTTTAGAAATTTCATTCTTAAAATTTATTTCTAAATCATTTTTTGAATTAATTACAAAATAAACTTCTCCTTTATTTTTGTTTCTTCTAATTGACTCTATATAAATGTCATCTGGAACATCATTATAAGAAGAATTTAATTTTTGTAAAATATCTTTTAATAAAATCAAATTATCACCCAATTTTTTCGATTTCAGATAAAAGTTCTGTTAGTAGTTTATCTTCTGGAACTTTTTTTATTATTTCTCCCTTACGGAAGATTAATCCTTCACCATGTCCACATGCAATACCTATATCGGCCTCTCTTGCCTCACCAGGTCCATTAACAGCGCATCCCATAATTGCCACTTTTAAATTTTTATCGATCTTATAAAGTTTTTCTTCAGCCTGATTTACTATTTCTATTAAATCTACCTTAGTTCTTGCACAAGTTGGACAGGAAATTAAATCTATGCCCTCTCTTCTAAGATCAAGTGCTTTTAAAATATCTTTTCCAGCAATTATCTCATCACTAGGATCAGAAGTTAAAGACACCCTAATAGTGTCGCCAATACCTTCAGCTAAAAGAGTACCTATACCAATGGCAGACTTTACAATACCTTTTTTAGGACTTCCTGCTTCAGTTACTCCTAAGTGAAGGGGATAGTCTGACATTTCAGAAAATTTCCTATAACTTTCTATTGTTAGATTTACACTAGAAGCTTTTAGAGATACTGCTATGTCATGAAAATTATTTTTTTCTAACAATTCGATTTCTTCCATAGCACTATAACAAATGGAGGATGCATTAACTCCTTTAAATTTATCCAAAAATTCTTGTTTTACAGAACCAGAGTTAACTCCTACTCTTATTGGAATATTGTGAAACTTACAAGCTTCAATAACTTCCTTTATCTTCCAAGGAGCTCCAATATTTCCTGGGTTAAGTCTTATTGCATCTGATTCATTTTCACAAGCAGCAAGTGCTAGCTTATAATCAAATTGTATGTCTGATATTATTGGAATATTAATCTCTTTTTTAATTTCTCTAAGTGCAGCTGCATCTTCTAAATCATTAACAGCCATCCTTATTATGTCACAACCTAGTTCTTCTAGATTTTTTGTTTGTGAGACAGTTGACTTTATATCTTTAGTATCTGTGTTAGTCATAGATTGAATAGAGATAAAAGAATCTCCGCCAACTGGGACATTTCCAACATAAACTTTTTTTGTTTTTTTTCTATTTATCATTTATTAAACAACCTTCCAATATCATTAAAAATAGTTACGTAAATCATTAAAGAAAATAAAAGACTTATACCTATTAGTGAGAGTCCTTGCTCAATTTTTTCATCTATGGGTTTACCTCTAAGGGCTTCAATTAATAAAAATAAAAACTTTCCTCCATCAAGTGCAGGAATTGGGAGCAAGTTAAAAACACCAAGATTGACTGATATTAGTCCTAAAATCTGTAGAAAATTTAAAAATCCCTTTGAAGACTCTGAACCAATTAATTGTACAACACCAACAGGGCCTGATAAGTATTCCATTTTAAAAGAACCAGAAAACATCATTTTAATACTTTTTAGAATCAATTTGGACATTTCTAAAGTTCTATTTGCTCCAAGACTAATGGATTTTAATATTGAATGATCTAGCTTTGAAATGATACCAATTAAATACATCTGATTTTCTACAGAATACTCAGGTTTTATCTTTACATTTAATATATTGCCTTCTCTATTAATTTGAAAGTCCATTTCTTCTTTTTGATATTTAGAAATTATTGAATTTATATCGTATATGTCCTTAACCTTATTCTCATTAATTTTTATAATTAAATCGCCTGATTGTATTCCCGCCTTATCTGCAGGTGAGTTAGAAATAACTTTTTCAATTTCATTTGATCCATAACCTGCTATGGAAAAAATAAGGGTAAAAGCAATAAAAGCCAATACGAAATTCATAAAGGCTCCAGCTAAAACAACTGCCATTCTTTTTACGATGGAAACATTGTTAAAGGCTCTTGGGTCATGGGAGTTTTCTTCCTCGCCTTCCATAGCAACATAGCCTCCAACAGGAAGGGCTCTTAAACTATAAAAGGTTTCACCTCTTTGTTTCTGATAAATTTTTGGACCCATACCTATGGAAAACTCATTAACTTTAATTCCTGACAATTTGGCTATAGAAAAATGACCGAATTCATGAAGCATAACAACGAGTAAAAAAACAAGTAAAGAGCTAATTAAAGTAATCATTTATTCTCCTTAAATAAAATGGTACAGAATATACACGAAGGGGCTTATAAATATAAGACTGTCAAACCTATCAAGTATACCACCGTGACCAGGTAAAATCTGTGCATAATCTTTTATACCTGTGAATCTCTTAATCTTTGATGCAAACAAATCTCCAAACTGTCCCGCGATGGAAGTAAGCAAAATAATTATGATTACAACAAGATTAAGGTCGTAAATAAAATTATATTTATTTAAAAGTGTGAAATACACAGCCGTTAATATAAGAGCAAAAAAAGTTCCACCAACGGCACCTTCTATAGATTTATTAGGACTAACTCTTTCAATTAACTTGTGCTTGCCAAAAGTAGAACCTACAAAATAAGCAAAGGTATCTGTGGTAAAGGCAATTACAAAAGCAGAAATAATTATGTAAATATCATCAAGACTTCCTAGTAAATTTAAGAAAAATACTGTATAGAAGTAGGCCATACTTGTAAAGGAATAATTGCTCAAATTATAGTCTTCTAAAATTACATACAGAGAAGAATTAAAAATAAAATAAAAAACAAGGGCAAAGGTTAAGTTTTTATCAAAAATTGAGCACAAAAAAGTTACCAGAGCCCCTAAAAGTAAACTTGGCAAATAAAGTTTGATTCCTTTTTTTATTAGTGCGTTGTATAGCTCTCTTATTGACTCAAGAGTTAAAATAAAAATTGAAAATTTTATAGCATTTAATCCTAAGTAAAAAATTAAAATTAATAGACCAATACCCACTATTCCTGTTGAAACTCTTTTTTGTAAATCAGTCAAGATTATAATCCTCCGTATCTCCTATTTCTTTTTTGAAAATCATAAATGGCCTTATAGAATTCATCTTCATGAAAGTCTGGCCACAATATATTAGAAAAATAAAACTCGCTATAGGCTAGTTGATATAGTAAAAAATTAGAAACTCTAAGCTCACCACTTGGTCTTATAAGTAGGTCTAGTTCTTCTTGTTCTCTTGTATATAAATAGTCCTTAAAAGATTCTACATCAATATCTTCAAGAGATACCCTACCAGCAATAACATCTTCACAGATTAATTTGCTAGCTCTAACTATTTCACTTTGACCCCCATAATTTAGACCAATATTTAATATCATTTTATCATTTGATTTAGTTTCCTGCAATGCAGTCTCGATTAGTCTAACTATCTTATCAGGAAAGGCTTTATAATCTCCTAAGACATTTATTCTAATATTATTTTTTTTAATTTTTTCAAGTTGATTTTTAATATAGTAGGCAAGTAAATCCATTAACTTAGAAATTTCTTCATCAGGTCTCTTCCAGTTTTCAGTAGAGAAGGCATAAAGAGTTAAAGATTTAACATTGATTTTATAGGCTGCTTCTACAATTTCGATTACCCTTTGTGTTCCTTCTCTATGTCCAAAAGTTCTTGGCATTTTTCTTTTCTTTGCCCATCTTCCATTTCCATCCATTATTATGCCTACGTGTTTGGGAATATTTTCTAAATCTAATTTATCGTAATAATTCATAAAACTCCTTAAAAAAAGAGCCTTAGAATAATCTAAGGCTAAAAATTAAATTTCCATAAGTTCTTTTTCTTTTTCTTCTGCTACACCATCGATGTCTTTAATATATTTATCAGTTAACTTTTGAATATCTTCTTCATAAGTTTTTCTATCATCTTCAGATATTTCTTTAGCTTTTTCAGCTTTTTTAATATCTTCCATAGCATCTCTTCTAATGTTTCTAACAGAAACTTTTGCTTCTTCCGCATACTTTCCAACTAACTTAGTAAGATCTTTTCTTCTTTCTTCAGTTAGTTGAGGTATAACAAGTCTAATAACTTTTCCGTCATTTGAAGGAGTTATTCCCAAATCAGACTTTTGTATTGCTTTTTCAATTTCAGGAATTAATGTAGCATCCCAAGGTTGAATAGCAAGCAGTCTTGCTTCTGGTGCAGAAAGACTAGCAACTTGATTAAGTGGAGATTGTTGTCCATAATAATCAACGTAAATCTTGTCAAGCAAACTTGTATTAGCACGTCCTGCTCTTATAGACTGAAGTGATTCAGTAAGTGAGTCAACAGATTTTGACATTCTTGACTCAGTATTTTTTTTAAGATCAGATATCATAGTATCCTCCTATTTAACATTAGTACCAATGTCTTCGCCACAAACCACTTTATACATTGCATCTTCTTCATCTATTCCAAATACTTGAAGTGGAATATTGTTGTCCATGCAAAGTGTAGTAGCTGTGCCGTCCATAATTTTTAAGTTTTTATTTAAAATTTCCCTATAAGTTAGATTATCAAACTTTTTAGCATCAGGATTTATATTAGGATCGGAATCATATATACCATCTACTCCCTTTTTAGCTAAAAGAATGACATCAGCATCGATTTCAGCAGCTCTAAGCGCTGCTGCAGTATCAGTTGAGAAATATGGATTTCCTACTCCTGCTGAGAAAATAACTACACGACCCTTTTCTAAGTGTCTAATAGCTCTTCTTCTTATATAGGGTTCTGCAACTTGCTTCATTTCAATAGCAGTTTGCACACGAGTAATAACGCCTAATTTTTCTAAGGAATCTTGAAGTGCTAAAGCATTCATTACAGTGCCAAGCATTCCCATATAGTCAGATGTAGCACGGTCTATGTTGTTTTCGTCACGTCCTCTCCAAAAGTTTCCGCCACCAACAACTATTCCAGTTTCTACTCCTGAGTCATAGATTTTCTTAACTTGCTTAGCTATCAGGTTGACATAGTCTATGTCGATTCCAACTGTATTTGATCCTGCTAATGCTTCTCCGCTGAGTTTTAAAACAATTCTCTTATATTTTGGCATTTACTCCTCCAATTTGTTATCCTATTTGTTTTGCTACTTCTGCTGCAAAGTCTTCTTCTCTCTTTTCAAGACCTTCGCCAACTTCAAATCTAACAAATCTTCTAATTTTAATGTTTTCGCCAATCTTAGCAATTAAATCATTAAGAATGTCTCTAATTTTCTTGTCTGAATCTTTAATGAAGTCTTGGTCAAGTAGACAAATTTCTTCATAGAATTTTTCAAGTCTTCCTTCAACCATTTTTTCAATTACATGTTCAGGTTTGTTTTCACTTCTTGCTTGTTCAGTTAAAATATTTTTTTCGTGTTCAACTTCCTCAGCAGGAACTTCTTCACGACTAACATATTTAGGAGCAACTGCTGCGATTTGCATTGCAATATCCTTAACAAAGTTTTGGAATTCTTCGTTCTTAGCAACGAAGTCTGTTTCTGAGTTTACTTCAACTAAAACACCAATTCTTCCGCCGTGAACATAAGATTCAACAAGACCTTCAGAAGCTATTCTAGAAGATTTTTTAGCAACAGAAGCTAATCCCTTTTCTCTTAAAAAGTCCACTGCTTTGTCCATATCACCATTTGTCTCTGTTAAAGCCTTTTTGCAGTCCATCATACCTGCTCCAGATTTTTCTCTTAATTCTTTAACCATTGCTGCTGTAATAGCCATTTTAATTCACTCCTTATTTATTTTAAAAAAAGAGAGTCATAAAGGATTACTTTAGAACTCTCGAAATATCTTTACTCTTCTATAGCTGACTTTTCATCCTCAACTGCTTCTTCTTCAGAAACTTCTTGAGTGGATTCATCATAATCTGTATCTTCTATTTGACTGCCTTGTTTTCCTTCGATAACTGCATTAGCAATTGTTTCTGTAATTAGTTTAACTGCTCTAATAGCATCATCGTTTCCTGGAATTGGAATATTAACTTCTTCAGGATCACAGTTAGTATCAACAATACCGATTACAGGAATTCCTAAAATATGAGCTTCTTTAACTGCAATATTTTCTTTTTTAGGGTCTACTACAAATAAAGCTTGAGGCATACCCTTCATTTCTTTAATTCCACCTAGGAATTTTTCAAGCTTTTCTCTTTCGTGAAGTAATTGAGAAACTTCTTTCTTTGGAAGAACGTCGAAAGTTCCATTTTCTTCCATTTCATATAATTTGTAAAGTCTTTCAATTCTGTTCTTTATAGTCTTGTAGTTAGTTAAAAGACCACCTAACCATCTTTGGTTAATGTATGGCATACCACATTTAGTAGCTTCTTTTTCAATTGCATCTTGAGCTTGTTTCTTTGTACCTACAAAAAGTACTTCTCCACCGTTAGCTGCAATTTCTCTTACAAAATCGTAAGCTTCTTCTACTTTTTTAACTGTTTTTTGAAGGTCGATTATATAGATACCATTTCTTTCGGTAAATATAAATCTCTTCATTTTAGGGTTCCATCTTCTAGTTTGGTGTCCAAAGTGTACACCAGCTTCTAATAAGCTTTTCATTGAAATTACTGACATTTAAGCCACCTCCGTGTTTTTTCCTCCATTTTCATCTTTTGTCATAGGGACCAAATTGGCAACTCCAAAGACATCAGAAAATGTGTGTATTTCATATGTGCATTTCTTACCGGATAAAAGTATAACACAAGCACAGAAAATTAGCAATAAATACTTTGGTTTATAACATTTATTTTTTCTGAAATCTAATAATTAATATAATACAAAAAATCTCCCCATTTAAAATGAGGAGACTTTTTTAACAAAAATTAATAAGCAACAAATTTGCTTCCTGCGCATCCACAGATTGGACATTTATCTTCTTCTTCGAAAGTAATATATCCACATACTGGGCATAGGTAGATGTTTTCAACATCTAAATCTTTTCCAGCATCTACAGCTTCTTTAGCTGTTTCAAATCTCTTAGCATGAACTTCTTCAGCTGCTGTAGCATATTTCATTGCTCTAACAGCTTCTTTTTCTTCTTGCATTTCTGCAACTGCGATGAAAGCAGGGTACATTTGAGTTGACTCAAAAATTTCTCCGCCTCTTGCAGCTTCAAGGTTTTCAGAAGTTGAATTAATTCCAAATCCTGCCATTGAAGTTACAGGGAAATCTCCTGAAACATCTTTTAAAGCTTTAAAGTGAAGTGTAGCGTGAATTTTTTCTGCATCAGAAGTAGCATCAAAAAGTCTTTTAACATTTTTGAAACCATCTTTTTCTGCTACATCTCCCCAGATGTTGTATCTAGTACGTGCTTGAGATTCGCCACCGAATGCTGATCTTAAATTGTCACTTGTCATTTGATTCATAATATTACCCCCATAAAATTTAATAATAAAACTACCATCATTATTATAGAATATTATTAATGAAAAATCAAATAGTCTATTAAAGATATACTAAATAAATAATAATTATTTATTTAGTATATTTTTTCTAACTTTTGAGTTTGGTCATAAGTGATTAGTGCATCAATTATTTCATCAAGGTCACCGTCATTGATTTCATTTATCCTGTGTGATGTTAAGTTGATTCTATGGTCAGTTACCCTACCTTGAGGATAGTTATATGTCCTTATTCTTTCAGACCTATCGCCTGTTCCAATTTGAGATGATCTTTCCATGGACTCTTTTTCATTTTGCTCTTGTAACTTCAAATCATATAGCTTAGATCTTAAAAGTTTCATGGCCTTTTCTTTATTTCTTAGTTGTGATTTTTCATCCTGGCATGAAATAACTATTCCTGTAGGAATATGTGTAAGCCTTACAGCTGAGTCTGTTGTATTTACACATTGACCACCATTTCCTGATGCACGAAAAACGTCAAACTTAATTTCTGTTGGATCAATTTCTATGTCAACGTCTTCAGCTTCAGGTAATACTGCAACAGTAGCTGTAGATGTATGAATCCTTCCTCCACTTTCAGTTTCTGGAACTCTTTGAACCCTATGAACACCTGATTCATATTTTAGTCTTGAATATGCCCCATTTCCAATTATCATAAAGACAATTTCTTTATATCCACCAATTCCTATTTCATTTGATGACATAGTCTCAACTTTAAAGCCACATCTTTCAGCGTATCTAACATATTGTCTATAAAGAACTCCTGCAAATAAGGCAGCTTCATCACCACCTGCACCAGCACGTATTTCTACCATTACATTCTTGCTGTCATTTTTATCCTTAGGAATCAAAAGAATTTTTAACTCATTTTCAAGTTCTTCAACCTTTTTACTTCCTTCGTTTATTTCTTCTCTTACAAGATCCTTAAAATCGTCGTCTAATTTCTCTTTTATTAACTCTTTATTCTCATTTAATGTATTTAAAGTTTCTTTATACAATCTATATTTACCAACAATAGGCTCTATTTCGGCGTGCTCAATAGCTTTTTGTTGGTAAAGTTTAGAGTTATTTATAATATCAACGTTACTAAGATCCTTTTCTAATTCTACTAATCTATCTTCAAATACCGAAAGTTTTTCGTACATAATAACCTCTACATCCTTAACTGTCCAACTACGACTCTATCCAGTTTACTCAAATCTTTAATAACTTCTACATCAAATTTATCTTCCATGAGTGCACATATATCCTTAGCCTCATCATGTCCAATTTCAAAAACCAAGTATCCTCTATCATTTAAATATTTTGGTGTTTTTTCAATTATTTTTCTATAAAAATGAAGTCCATCTTCTCCACCATCAAGGGCAAGTCTAGGTTCATGTTTTCTTACTTCAACCTGTAGCTTCTCTATTTCATCAGATTTTATATAAGGAGGGTTTGAATAAATTAAATCAAAGCTTTCCTTTATATTAGTAAACAAATCACTTTTCATTATTTTTATTCTGGAGCCTAATTTTTCTTTGTTAATTATTGAATTTTCAATTGCCTTTTTACTTATATCAACAGCTGTGACATCAATTTTTGTTTCAAGGTCAACGCTAATACTGACAATCCCTGTGCCACAACCAATTTCTAACATATTATTAATCTTGTTATTTTTTATTATTTTTAATAGGGTTTCTACGGATATTTCTGTATCTTGTCTAGGAATCAAAACATCTTTAAGAACTTTGAAGCTTCTTCCATAAAAATCTTCTTCACCTAAAATATATTGTATCGGCATACCATTTTTTCTTTTGTCTAAAATCTCAAAATATCTTTCTTCAAGTGTTGAATCTAATAGCTCACTATCATGAGCCACTAAATATGATAAATCTTTATTTAAAAGAAAGCTTAGGATTCGTCTTGTTTCATATATTGGATCAGTATATTCTAAATCTTTTAAATATTTTCTACCTTCTATTAAGGCCTCTTTAATTTCCATAAATTTAAGTAATAAAAAAGGTTAGCTAGGCTAACCTCATTGTCATTTATTTCTCTTATATCTGCTGTTGAATTTCTCAATTCTTCCGCCGTGATCAGAGAGTTTTTGCTTTCCTGTAAAGAAAGGATGACAAGCTGAACAAATTTCAACTTTTAAATCTTCTTTAACGGATCCTGTTTTAAAAGTGTTGCCACATGCACAAGTTACAGTAGCTTCTTTATAATCTGGATGAATTCCTTTTTTCATTGTATTGCCCCCTTAAACTTATTTTATAACTCAATTTTTATATTATAACACAATTTTCACTCTAGTGCAAACACAACTATTTGCTTAATTATTATATAATATTAAGATTAAATTATCAAGATTTTATTATTGGAAATCTTATCTAACAAAATATTTTTTTAAAAATTCCTTATTATTTTTAGTCTTTGAAATTGAATCTAAAAATCTTTCTGTTACATCTTCTATATTTTCTTCTGACAATTTATTTCTAAATTCATAACTAAAATCCAACTCTTCCTTGCTAAGCAAAAGTTCTTCTTTCCTTGTACCTGACTTTAATATATCTATAGCTGGGAAAATTCTTTTTTCTGATAGACTTCGATTTAGATGGAGTTCCATATTTCCTGTACCTTTAAACTCTTCAAAGATAACATCATCCATCCTTGAACCAGTATCAACAAGAGCAGTGGCAAGTATGGTTAAGCTTCCACCCTCTTCAATATTTCTCGCTGCTCCAAAAAATCTTTTTGGCTTGTGAAGAGATAAGGGATCTAGACCACCTGATAGAGTTTTACCACTAGCTGGTGTAGTTAAATTATAAGCTCTTGAAAGTCTTGTAAGGGAATCAAGTAAAATAACTACGTCTTCTTTGTTCTCAATAAGTCTTTTTGCCCTATCAATAACCATCTCAGCAACTCTGGTATGATTTTTTGGATTCTCATCAAAGGTAGAATATACTACTTCTCCCTTAACAGACCTTTTCATATCTGTAACTTCTTCAGGTCTTTCGTCTACTAACAGGACTATTAAATGAAGATCTGGATAATTAGTATTTATAGATTTAGAAATCTTTTTAAGTAGAGTAGTCTTACCTGATTTTGGTTGTGAAACAATAAGACCTCTTTGTCCAAAACCAACAGGTGCTAAGAGGTCAATAATCCTCATAGCCCTGTCTTCAGTTTCTAAATTAATCTTTTCCTTTGGATAAATTGGAGTTAGGTTATCAAAAAAAGGTCTATTAATTATTTTTGAAGGATGAAGGTTGTTCACAGACTTAATATAAAGAAGGGCATTGAAATTCTCTCCATCCTTTGGTGGAGATTTTATTCCAAGAATTTCATCACCATTTCTAAGCCTAAACTTCCTTATCTGTGATGGCGAAACATATATATCTTCTTCACTTGGAAGATAGTTAATTGTCCTTAAAAAACCATATCCATCCTGATGAAGCTCAAGAATTCCTCTTACGTAATTTTTATTGTCTAGATTTTTTAAAGTTTCTGCAGCGTTATCAGATAAATCTAGTTTATCAATTTTTTGTGATTCTTTTTTTAACTTTATTTCTTTTATAAGCTCATCTTTTTTTAAGGAATATGATTTTTCTATTTTATATTCTTTCGCCAGTTCCCTAAGTTCTGAAACCTTAAGTTTATCTAAGTCTTTATCAGCTAGTGAAGAAGCAGGAGTTTTACCTGTCTCTATAAATTCTTTTAAGTCTTCTACATTATAATTTTCAGAATTTTCAAGACCAAGGGATAAGGCTATTTTTCTCAAGTCATCTATTGATTTATTGTTTAATTCAATATTGTTAGTCATGACAAAAATTATTTAGCATAATCTGGTTTTAAATCAAGAGAGTGGACTGATCTTATAAATCTTTGTGTTCCACTTGGTAGTCTCAATACAAGAGTGTCTGTCTTTGCCTTGTTATCGCCATAGTATTTTACTCCATCAAGAATTTCTCCTGAAGTAATACCTGTAACTGAAAATATAACTTCATTTCCTTTTACAAGATCATCAATTGAATAGATTTTCTTTAAATCAGAATGAAGGTCCTTACATCTAGCTTCTTGTTTTTCATCTGTTGGATGAAGTCTTCCTTGGAAGTCTCCACCTAAACATTTAAGAGCTGCTGCAGCTATTACACCTTCTGGAGCACCACCTCTACCTATTACTAGGTCAATTCCTGAATCTTCGTAACAAGTTTCAATAGCTGTAACAATATCACCATCAGAAACTTTCTTAACTCTTGCTCCAACAGCGATAATTTCTTTTATAATTTCTTCGTGTCTTGGTCTATCAAGAACAGCAACTGTTATTTCTTCAATATTTTTGTTGAGAGCCTTAGCTACTCTTTTAACATTTTCTGAAGGAGAATCATCAAGTTTAATTGCTCCTTTAGCTTTTGGTCCACAAGCAATCTTATCCATATAGATGTCTGGAGCATTTAATAAGCATCCTTTAGGTGCTACTGCAAGTACAGCTATAGAGTTATCTGTTCCATTGGCAATTGAATTTGTACCATCAATTGGGTCAACTGCAATATCAACTTGGTCTTCCCCTTCTTTTGTACCAATTTTTTCACCAATGTAAAGCATTGGGGCTTCGTCGATTTCACCTTCCCCAATAACTACAGTTCCGTCAATATCAACTGTATCAAACATTCTTCTCATTGCGTCTACTGCTGCACCATCAGCTGCATTTTTGTCGCCTTTTCCTAACCACTTACCTGCTGAAAGGGCTGCTGCTTCTGTTACTCTTGCTAAGTTTAATGCTAAATTTCTGTCCATCTTATTTCTCCTTTGTCTTTACGCTTTTAAAATCTTCTAAGAATTTCTTTAATCCTGCGTCAGTTAACTGATGCTTAATCATTTCTTTAAATATCTTATAAGGAATTGTACCTATATCTGCACCAGTTCTTGCTACATCTTCTACATGATTTATATGTCTTATACTTGCAGCTATTATTTGAGTATGGTATCCGTACTCCTTGAAAATATAGGCAATATCTGCTACAAGATCCAAGCCTGATTCTCCAATGTCATCAAGTCTTCCCATGAAAGGACTCACATAAGTTGCACCTGCGTTTGCAGCAAGGATAGCTTGGGAAACTGAAAATATTAAAGTCACATTAGTTCTTATGCCTTCCTTACTTAAAATACTTACAGCTTTAAGTCCTTCTTCAATCATTGGAATTTTTATGACAATATTATCTGAAATTTTTGCAAGTTCTCTTGCTTCTTTAAGCATTCCATCAAGGTCAGTGGAAATAACTTCAGCCGAAATATCTCCATCAACAATTTCAGAAATTTCCTTTATAACATCCTCAAATACCCCACCATTTTTTGCTATTAAGCTTGGATTAGTAGTAACTCCTGACAGGACACCCCAGGAGTTAATTTCTTTAATTTCATCAATATTAGCAGTATCGATAAAAAACTTCATTTTTTAATCATCCCTTTCAAGTAATACTACAGCTTCTGAAGAGATACCTTCCCCTCTTCCAACAAAGCCAAGTCTTTCTGTCGTCGTAGCCTTTATAGAAATATTTTCTATGTCAGTCTTTAAAATATCTGCAATAGTCTTTCTCATATCGTCAATATGACTTGCAAGCTTAGGAGCCTGACAAGCTACAACAGAATCTATATTTCCTATTTTATAATTTTTTGACTTCATAATCTCATAAACTTTACTTAGAAGTACTTTTGAATCAATATCTTTATACTTATTGTCATTGTCTGGAAAATGATAGCCAATGTCTCTTAAGGCAAGGGCACCTAAAATGGCATCCATAATAGCATGAATAAGTATATCAGCATCAGAATGTCCCAAAAGTCCTCTTTCATAGGGGATTTCAATTCCACCGATTATAAGTTTTCTATCCTCAACTAGCTTATGAACGTCGTATCCTATTCCTATTCTCAAATTTTCACCTTCTTAACAAGTATTTGTGCAATAGACAAGTCCTCTCTTGTAGTAATTTTTATATTATCGTAAGAATTGTAAATTAATTTTACTTTTACCCCTGTTTTTTCAACTAAAGAGCAGTCATCTGTACCATAATATCCTTCTGCATAAGCCTGACTATAAGCTTTCATTATAATTTCTTTTCTGAAAACTTGTGGAGTTTGAACTTGCCATAGCCTATCTCTATTTGGTGTGTAATCTACTAGCTTACCATCTGTCGACACTTTAATTGTATCCTTAACAGGATTTGCAAGAACAGAGGCCCCAGTGTCCATTACATTTTCTATAGCTTCGTCTATTTTATCTACTGATACAAAGGGTCTTGCGCCATCATGGGTTAAGACAATATCTGTTTCATGAGGCATATTTAAAAGTCCATTATTAATAGAATCTTGTCTTTCCTTTCCACCATAAACTATTTTGTAATTCATATTTATTTTATGTTTTTTGATAGTTTCATGAACATATCTCATATCGCTTTCTTTTACAATAAGAAGTAAAAAGTCAACGTACTTGGATTTTTCAATTTTTTTAATTGTGTGAGCAAGTATTGGAATTCCATCAATTGTCAAAAACTGCTTATTTATGCCCATTTTCATTCTCTTGCCCATACCTGCTGCTGCAACTATGGCAGTAACAAATTTATCCTTATACACAGTATCACTCTTCTTCAAGTTGTAAATTATTAATAGCGTACTTTAAAAGTTCTCCTGCAATTGGAGCTGCTGCTTGAGACCCATAGTCCTTAACATTAGGAATAACTACAGAAATTGCAATTTGTGGATCATCAGCTGGTGCAAATCCAACAAACCAAGCATTATTTGTTCCTTCTTTAAGATCAAGTTGTGCAGTACCAGTTTTACCTGCAACCTTTACTCCTGAAACATAAGCTTCAGTTCCAGTACCATTGTTAACAACATTGACCATGTATTTTGTGATTTGGTCAGCATTTTCTTTTGAAGTAACTTCACTTAAGACTGTTGGAGTATTTCTAATTACATTTTTACCATCAGATGAATCTATCTTCTTAACTATGTGAGGTTGCATCATGACTCCGTCATTTGCAATAGTAGACGCAATCATACACATTTCAAGTGGTGTAACTAAAATGGTGTCATGACCGATACCACCTGCACCAAGTGCAGTCCTGTCGAAATCATTTCTTTTAAAGGTCCAAGTAGAAGTTTCCAAAGGTAGTTCAAAATCAACCTTTTTGTTAATCATATACTTCTCAGAAACTTGACCCATGACATCAATCCCCATGTCAACAGATTTCCTAACAAAGTAGGTATTAAGAGAATTTGTAAAAGCCTTTCTAAGGTCTACTCTGCCGTAAGTTTTGTTACCAGCATTCCTAAACTCTCTTCCATTGTCAATTTTTTCCATACCTTCATCAGTGTATTTTTGAGAAATTCCAGATTCTAAAATTGCAGTTGTTGTAACTATTTTATAAACAGACCCTGGTGCAAATTTGCCCTTTGTGGAACTGTTAAAAAGAGCGCCATTGTTAGCTTCATTTATCTTTTGCATATCTTTTGCAATATTTTGAGAATTGAAGTCTGGAAGAGAAACCATGGATAGGACTTCTCCTGTCTTTGGATTCATAATTACAACTGATCCTTTTTCTGATCTTGATGATAATACAGACCTGGTTTTTTCTTGTAAGTCCGTATCTGTTGTAAGGGTAATGTCATCTCCAGTGTAAGGGTCGTAATTTTTATTTATTATAGATTTGAAAGTCTTTAGTATTTTGGAGCCTTCCTTACCAACGAGATAGTCATTCAACTCTTTTTCAAGACCATATTTATCAACTATTTTGTCAGAATAACCAATAATATGAGAATAAATTATTGGCTGATTATAAATCCTATGGTAATTATATTTTTCACCATTGGAGTAAGCTAAGACTTCGTGATTCCTATCATAAAAAGTTCCTCTTTTTACAGAGTTTTCTCTTAGTTCACTTCTCCTGTTAGCTGGGTGCTTTACAATATCATCAGCCTTAAAAACAGTAAAGTAAGTTAAATATATAATTGGAGCAACTAATAAAATCATTAGAAATACAAGTAATACTAGAATTCTTTTATTATCTTTACTATTCATTGTCCACTCCTTTTTCATATTTATATGATAAATCTTCGCTTGTCACTTGTAAAATACCTAAAGCAACAAAGCTTGAAATAAGAGAACTTCCTCCATAGGAAATAAAAGGAAGAGTTAGACCTGTCATTGGGATAAGTTTTATAACTCCTCCAATGTTTAAAAAGGCCTGTACTGTAAATAAGATTGCAACTGAAAGTGCAAGAATCCTATAAAATAAATATTCTTGATTTAAGGCAATTTTAATGGCCCTATAAACTAAGAGCATATAGAGCATGATAATTCCTATACCAGTTAAAACTCCCATTTCTTCACAAATTGCTGAGAAGATTACATCGGAATAAGCAAAGGCAATTTGTTTTGGATAACCCAAGCCAATTCCTTGGCCAATAAATCCTCCTTCTCCTATACCGAAAAGAGATTGAACAATTTGTCTAGCAGAATTAACAACCTTATCAGCAGTCCAAGGATTTAACCAAATATCCACCCTATTCCTAACGTGGGAGAATAAAAAGTAGCCCGTAACAGATCCCACAGCCATTAAGCCAATATTAACAAGAATTGATTTTCTGTTCTCATCGTAGACATATTGGATAAGGGTATAAATAGCAATAAAAATTGCAGCTGTTCCTAAGTCTCTTTGAATAAATAAAAATCCCACAAAAATATATATTACTCCCATTAAGTAATATGAAGTATACTTATAATTTAATTTTTTTAATCTTGTTTGGAAAGTTGTGTAAAAAGACGCTATTAAAAATATTACTAAGATTTTAGTAAATTCGGACAACTGAATTGTTATATTTTCAGAAATTTCTATCCAGTTTTTGGCACCATACTTGGATGGAGCAAGAATGATTGTGAGCAAGAAAAATAAAATTGAAAGGCCTAAATAAAGACCTGTCATATATTCTAATCTCCTCATTGCCCTAATAATAAAATAAGTTAAATAAAAAACTAAAATGCCTGCTAAAACCCATATAAGTTGTCTAAGTCCAAGTTTTGGAGACAGCCTGTAGATGGTTATTATTCCAAGACTTAAAAGCATGGAAACTATTAAGAAAATATAATTATCGCCAGAAGAAACCCTACCTAGGACTAGGTTGGAAATATAAACTATTAAGATTAGTCCTAAAAATAAAATAACTATGTACCTATCAATATTATTGTTATTAAAAGTAAATAATAACAAAATACTTAAAATTTCAAAAATTAATAGTAAGTTTCTAGGTTTTCTCTGTTTAAAAATTTTATCTAACACATTTTCACCTTTTATCTACAAAAATAAATTGAATGAAGCCAACTCCAATTTTGTCATTGTTTTGAAGTTCAATTAGCTCATTTGGATCAATTTTTACACCATTTAAAAATGTACCATTTGCAGAACCCAAGTCCTCTAAATAATATCTTTGGTTCTTTTCACGGATTAATAAATGATTTTTACTTACGAATTTATCTTTGATGACAACATCGTTTTTAGAACTTCTTCCGAGACTAATATCGCCATCTATTACATAGTATTCCTGCATCTTAAAATTTAAGGAATCAAGTCTATTTACAACTTTTAGATAGGCATCATCAAGAGAACCACCGCCACTTGTTATGCTCTTAACATCGAGATACATTAATCTTAAAATACTAAATATAAAAAGATAAATTAAGATAATAAATACATATCTCAAAACTTGTGAGATTAATTCAAACATATTACACCTCTCAGTCTTAAACTCTATCTAATTATATACTTTTTGCTCTTAATTTTCCAATATTTTGTTAATTTAGATAAATTGGTGAATTAGAGCTTTTATGATAAAATATTTTTGGTGATAAAATGATTATTTCTAATATTATTTTTGATAAGAAAAAATTTATTATTAGCTTCGATAACGACGAAGAAATAAAAATTTCTGAAGACACCTTGGTAAACTTTGGACTATATAAGGGCCAAGAAGTTGAAGAAGAATTTGTAGAAAACTTAAAGTTTGAAGATGAGAAGACAGAAGCCCTTCTCCTATCCTATAAATTTTTACAAAGAAATAAAACTAAGAAGCAACTAGTGGATCATTTATATAAAAATAAAATTCAAAGAGAGATAATAGATACTATCTTGCCAATTCTCGAAGGAAAAAATTATTTAAATGATGAAGACTACGCAAGAAGATACCTTAACGATGCCTTAAGTATAAAAAAATATGGAAAAAATAAAACAAAATATATGCTGATGTCTAAGGGAATAGAAAAAAATGTAATTGATAAGGTTATGGAAAATTACGATTATGAATTAGAATACATGAACGCTCTTGAACTTCTAGAAAAAAGAATTTCAAAGGATGAAACTGGTCTTAAAAAAATTTATTCGGCAAAAAATTATCTTCAGGGTCGTGGTTTTGAATTCGAAATAATAAACTTCACAGTTGACGATTATCTAAGCGGTGAGTAAATGGCATCCTACGTTTATATTTTAAAGTGCGCTGATGGAAGTCTGTATACTGGCTACACAGTTGATCTTGATAAAAGATTGAAGACTCATAATCATGGAAAAGCTTCTAAGTATACAGCTTCAAGATTACCTGTGAAGATGGTATTTAGTGAAGAGTGCCTAGACAAGTCTGACGCATTAAAAAAAGAATATTTTATAAAAACTCTAACACGAGAAAGCAAAGTAAAATTAATTAAAAACAAAGCATCACTTCAAGAACTTTACGATACTTACTTAATAAAAAAATCAAAAAAATAAAGACTTAAGTTTAAATACAAACCTAAGTCTTTATTTTTATTTTATCTTATACATTTCCGTTAAAAAGTTTGTTTCTTTTTCTATTAATTCAATTTCACACAACTTATCTAAATTGTTCTTAAACTCATCATAGGACAAGTTTTCACCAGATTTTTTATTGTAATTCATAAGTGCTCCATTTAGGTTAGATGTATCTATGGGAAGCAAATCTTTTATATCTAAAAAGAACTTCTCATAAACTTCTTCGTCGTGGGATGTTAATTCGTCAAATGGATTTTCTGTGTGTGGTGAAATTGTATTAGCTGCCCTTATCCTTACAAAGGAAGTCCTCCCCTTCTTTGCTGAAGAAATGAAAACATCACCTGAGCTTAAATAAGGAAGTCTCTTTGTCTCATCCGATGACAGGTCTGTCTCTTCCCTAATTGTGTCTATGTCTGACGCCCTAACTGTCCTAAAAATTAATTTAGTATTTAATTGAGCCGTTATGGTTTCATCTAGGAGAGTTGGTCTTTGTGTTGCTAAGATTAAAAAGACACCATACTTTCTTCCCTCTTGAGAAATTTCACGCAAGATTGATTTTGAAGGTGTGTCAAAGCCCTTCGGTGCAAAGTTGTGGGCCTCGTCAGTAATTATAATAAAAGGTGGGAAGTAGTCAACTTTAACATTATTCCTATAAAGTTCATCCCTGTATTCCTTTCTCAAATAATATAACTTTGCCAAAAGATAAGTTGAAAATACATTTATCATCCTTGTGGAGCCTTGAAGTACAACTAACTTTCTTCTCTTTAATAGGTCCAAAAGCTCATCAATATTATGAGAGAATATTCCTTCTCCTTGTAGGGTCATAAGTCTCCACAAGACTCCACGGACACTCATGGAGTTACAAGTCTTATCATATCTTTCATAAATATCTAAAACTTCTTCAAGCCTATCTCTTCTTGTTTGGTCCTCTTCAATGGCTATCTCTTGTAAAATTTTATCTCTTGATCCAATTTCTTGTCCCTCTAGTAACAAGTCTAACTTATTCTTAAAGGATTCAAAACTAGCACCCTTTGAGAGCATAACATCTATTACATTGTTCATGGAATCAGTAAGAGGCGATGCAGCGGTTAAAAGGTTTTTTAAATCTCTTTTTTGCAATTCTTGAAACTTTATTCCCGTGTGAATTCCAATTTCTAGACACTTAAACTTATCACTGTAGTCCTTATCTGAAATTTCAGAATTATTTGTAAAGTCCATTTCATAATGGGGGTCCATGACAATTGTTGGTACTCCCATTTCCATTAGTTCCTCTAAGACAACTCTTAGGCCAAAGGACTTACCACTTCCTGATCCACCAAAAACCCCAATGTGGGGATATTGATGCATTGACTTGTAGTCAAATAAGTAAGGAAGTTCTCTTTGTTTTATGAATTCATTATTTTGAAAAGTTGTAAATAAATCTTTATAAATATCATCCATTCCCTCAGCAATATTATCAGTATTCTTTATAGAACCTAAGATTAGAGATTCCTTAGGAAGAGTGTCAATTAATAAATTTTTTATTTCATCAAAAATTGGTGCTCTTAAATCACTCCCTGTTAGGGGTGGATATAGAAGTTCTTCAAAAAACCTTAGCTTTGCAACATAAACTGTTTCATCTCCAACATCGTATCCCATAGATCCAAGGGATGATAAAACGTCACTGTCAATAAAGTCGCCACCAATATCAAGAGGAATAAAGCGGTTAAAAGTTTGCGAATCCACAACTTCTCCAATGATATCGCCTTGAACTGGGTCTTCAACTATTAAAAACTCATTGTTCCTAAAGTTTTTTTCCTTAGAACCAATATATACTTCTCTTGTTGTTGTAACTCCAAGTACCTTCATATCTCCTCCTATAGAGTTCTCTTATCTCTTTCAGAAATAAAAAATCTTTCATAGACATCTCTGTCCAAATATTCTTCCAAAAGAGTGGTAAGTATTTCATCAGTTATCTTTACATCCTTATCAACTATATCAAGCCATAGAGGCACTCCCCTTGATGACATAGGAGTCAATGTGTAAACAAGACCAGCAATTTCTTCGAGATATTTTTCTTGTGTATCTAATATATCAAGTCCAACTGCACCAGGGAATTTTGCTGTCCTCATAAAAGCTGATGAAAAACCTTCGCCTAATCCGTCTTTTATAAATTTTTTATTAATTTCATTTCTAATTAGAAGAGCCTCACCAGTAATAAGTCTATTAAATAATATTTCCCTATCGTAAATGCTCTCATCTATTTCTAAACTCCTAGCAATGACATTAGTTTTTAGGTCTTTTATAACACCAAAAAGTATAATGTTTTTTGCTTCACACTTTTCTCTTAATTCAGTGAATAAATCAAGACAGTTAATCTTATATCTAATAAAACCACCGTCCATCATTAAGTAGTCAAAGTCAAACTCATCTATATATTCAAGAGCCGTTTCTATTTCTATGGTGGCAAGATATTTTTGCGAAAGATTTTTGTCATCATAAATATCATTTAAAGTCGGCGTATAGACCTTATTTTTATAAATTTCATTACCATCAGTTGACTTAGCGAGTCCTTGAAAAATTTCTATAAAGTGAGGAAAGGCTCCGCCAGACCTATTGTTAGATCCGTCAACCCCAACAGTTCTCTTGTATTTGGAAAGTTTCTCTTTAGGGAACTTTTCCATTTTAATAAGTCTTCCAACATTATTTGTAAGTTCTTTTCTAAAAGCATCCTTGTTTAAGTTAAAGATAAAGTCATATTTATTCTTTAAGTTTGTGTTTACTTCCTTTAGTTGACCTTCCAGATCTTGTAAATTAATCATAGGTCCAGACTCTCCTTATAAACATCATTCTTAGGAAGATTATATTTTTTTGAAACTTCTTTTACTGCCTGAGACTTCTTCATTCCAGTTTTTAATTCTTTTTCAAGAAGTTTTTTTATGTCGTAGACCTCTTCTTCGTTATTACCTTCAAGGACAATAACAAATTCTCCCTTTTCCAAAATATCTTTTTCTAATATTTCTGATGTTGTAGACCTAATGGTCTCTTCAAAGACCTTAGTTATTTCTCTAGAAATAGAAATCTTTCTTTCTCCAAAAACTTGGTAGACATCTTGCAGAAAGTCCTTAATCCTGTGAGGAGCTTCATAGAAAATCAGTGTAAACTTTAAATCTTTTAGAGATTCAAATTCTTTTCTTCTTCCACTAGACTTACTTGAGGTGAATCCATAAAAAGTAAAGTGGTCTGTATCAAGACCTGATAAGACTAAGGCTGTTAAAGCCGCGTTGGCTCCTGGTAAAACTCTAAATTCAATATTTTCTTCTATAAGTTTTTTTACCAATACTGCACCCGGATCACTTATTCCTGGCATGCCTGCATCTGTAACAAGAGCGATGTCTTTTCCTTCTAAGTGTTTAATAATTTTTTCTGACATTTCGGCCTCATTAAACTTATGATAAGTTCTCAGTTCCTTATTAATATCAAAGTGGTTTAAGAGTTTTAGAGTCACCCTCTTATCCTCTGCATAAATTATATCCACTGACTTAAAGATTTCTATTGTCCTAAGGCTTATGTCCCCTAAATTACCTATGGGAGTTGGGCAAAAATAAATCACAAGATTACCTCATTTCTATAAATTCTTTCCATTTCTTCTGTGTAATTATCTCCTTGTCTTATGTAAAAGTCCCTGAATTCATTTCCAAAGTTAGCCTGCTTTTTTGCTATTACAATGGAATTTTTAGAATCCTTATTTAGATTTCCGTGGATGTTTACTATGTGTTTTACTCTTAGGCCAGCTAGATTAATCTTATGAATAAGTTCAGCCAACCTATAAGTTGGATAAATAATATAAAGATTTCCGGAATTTTTTAAGAGATAGTTAACTATGTAGAGACTTTTCTCAATGTCAAAAAAATGTTTGGCAGGAATAGTTTCAAATTTTATATTTTCATAATCGTAATAGGGTGGATTAAAAACCCCAGTATCAAAAAAATTTGTCTCGTAGACTTCTTTTAAATCAAAAATATTTTTCTCTATTATTTTTATTTTATCATCTAGCTCATTTGCACTTACAGATTCTTTAAAATTATCTAAGACTTTCTTATTAATATCAGTTGCATGAATTTCATCAAACCTATCCACTAGCCTTAGAGAAAGTATTCCATTGCCACATCCAAGGTCTATAGCTCTCTTCCCCTTCTTTACAAAGGAAGAGAGTATTAAAGAATCTGTAGTGTACTTAAATTCATCTTCATCCTGAAAAATTATAAAATTTGTACCTGGCACTTGGTCTTTATTCATATTTCACCTTGTAAAACCCCAAGGGCTTCCTTATATTTTTTGTCAGCTGCCTTTTGTAAGTTGGCATCTGTTACTTCACTCAATTTGCCACCAGGGATTATGTCTTGAAGTTTCACAACGTCGTAGTTAAGTCTCCCATTTGCCCTATACCTATTTACATAAGTCGGTTGAACATCATAGGACTTTAGATGAGTTACTCCACTTATATTGTCCTTTTCTATTTCAAGTTTAACAAGGGCACCTGTATCTACACCAGACTTCCTTAAGTTTTCTACCCTTTGATTAGATAAGGCATTTCCCATTGAATAAATTGTAAAATATTTTCTATTGTTAATTTCTTCGACTTCATATTTTTGCAGAACATGTGGATGTGAGCCTAAAATTATATCAGCACCATACTCATGCAACTTCTCTTTTAAGTAAATTTGTCTCTCACTTGGTTGGTAGTGATACTCATTTCCCCAGTGAGGATAAACTATTACAATATCGGACTTGTCCTTTATGTTTTTTATATCACCAGCAACATCTTGAGAAAAAGTATTGACAGAATATTCTTTATTCCTCATTAAAGAATCCATCCCATTTAAGGTGTCGGTAAAGGAAATAAGACCAATTTTTATTCCATTCTTTTCAACAACTATTCCCTTTTCTCCATCTTCAACTAAGGTTCCAAAGGATTCCATTCCACTTTCCTTAATGTGGCTTAGGGTTTCTGCAATCCCTTCAAGTCCTGTATCAAGTGAGTGGTTGTTAGCAGTAGACATAAGATCAAAGCCTGCAGATTTTAAAGAATAAATTGTTTCTTTGGGGAAATTAAAAAGTGGAAATCCTGATAACTTCCTGTTAGAATTCACTGATCCTTCAAAATTTGCAATGGCAAGATCTGCTTGATTAATATCTTCTGATATATTTGCAAAGATTGGAGTAAAGTCATAGGAATCTTCGGTCCTATAATTTTTAACAATGGGTTGATGAAAAATCATGTCACCCATGGCAAGAATCTTTACTTGTGTCTTATCTTCTTTAATTTCTTTTTTATGTTCAACTTCTTCTAGATTAGCATTATTATTTACATTTAGATTTTTAAATTTAAAATCCGTCCTATAGGCAACAAATAAACTAAGACTTAAAAAAAAGACAAGAGAAATAATAAAAATATTTTTAAAGTTCTTCAATCTTCACTCCTTGAAAATTCACATCCACAATAATCTTGCCTGTACATATTAAACTTATCAGTTAGTTCTACAGACCTTCTAAAACCATTTTTTTTCTTAAAATCTGAGAATAAATATTTTATTTCGTATTCTTTGGATAAAAAATCTCCCAATTTATTTAAAATTTGAGAATCCTTGTGAGGAGAAATGGAAAGTGTTGTTGTGAAGAAGTCATAATTGTTTTCAGCAGCAAACTCTGCTGCCTTTTCCATCCTCTGCCTATAACACTTAAAACATCTTGGACCCCCTTCTTGGTACTCTTCAAATCCCTTCACATATTCAAGAAAGTCTTGGTGATCATACTTTATAACCCTTACACCTATCTCATCTTCAAGGCCCAAATCTTTTACAAGTTGAACTTGTTCATCAGCCCTCCTATAAAATTCCTCTTCACTATCGATGTTTGGATTGTAATAAAATACATCAATGTCAAAGTATTCATTTATTCTTTCCAAGATTGCAGAAGAACAAGGACCACAACAAGAATGCAGGAGTAGCCTTGGCTTGTGATCCTTATCTATTTTCTTTATTACTTTTTCCATTTCCAAATTGTAATTTATCTTATTCAAAATATCACCTATAAAATTAGACTAGTTGCCTAGTCTAATTAATTATTTATTCTTTTGTCTACTTTTTGCTACAAATCTTATAGCTAGTCCAAAGACTACAATTGCAAGACTCACAAGTTGTGAAACTCTAAAGTCACCAATATAAAGAGAATCTGTTCTCATTCCCTCAATGAAGAATCTTGCTATACCATAAACTATAAAATAAAAAGAAATTAATTGTCCTTCAAACTTTTGCCTCTTTGAAAGATAAAAATATAAAAATAAAAATATTAAAAAGTTTACAAAGGATTCATAAAAAAATGTTGGATGAACCCTCTCTCCATTGACTAGAATTGCCCAAGGCACATCAGTCACACCACCGTGAGCTTCGCCATTGATGTAGTTACCCCATCTGCCAATAGATTGGGCAAGAGCAAGACCTGGTGCAATACAATCTGTAAGAGTCCAAAAATTTACTTTTTTAACTCTCGTAAATATATAAATTGTAAGTCCTCCAGCAATAATACCGCCATAAATTGCGAGCCCACCATTCCTGATGGCAAAAATTTCATCTAAATGTTGGCTATAATATTCCCATTCAAAGGCTACATAATAGAGTCTTGCTCCCAAAACTCCAATGATAACTGCAAATAGAGAAACATCATTTGCAATATCTTTATAAAGTCCATTTTTATAAGATTTTTTCTTTGCCATGGACTCTGTTGTAAGAATTGCCAAAAGAACTCCAAGAGCAATTAAAATTCCGTACCATTTAACTTCTAGTCCAAAAATTGTAAAGGCAACGGGATTTATATTCATAGTGACTTGCTTTCTTTGTAGATATTAACTCCAGCAGAAACACCAAGTCTGTCTGCACCCTTTTCAATCATTTCAAGTGATTTCTTATAATCTCTTATTCCACCACTTGCCTTAACCTTAACCCTATCAGATACTGACTTTCTCATAAGGGCAACATCATCTGCATCAGCACCAGAAATTGAAAAACCTGTAGAAGTCTTTACAAAATCTGCTCCTGCTTCGTCAGATAGTTCGCATGCCTTTACGATTTCTTCTTTTGTAAGAAGACAGTTTTCAAGTATAACCTTTAAGAGGGCTCCGTTGTCGTGACAAACTTTAGCAATTTCTTGAATTTCTTCTTTAACAAGGTCATATTCCTTTGACTTAAGAAGTCCAATATTAATTACCATGTCGATTTCATTGGCACCATTTTTTATGGCGTTTTCAGTTTCAAAAACTTTTACTTCTTTTGTGTTTGCACCTAATGGGAAGCCAATAACAGTACAAACTTTTACATCAGTACCCTTTAAGCTTTCGGCACATTTTTTAACCCATACAGGATTTACGCAAACTGAGAAAAAATTATATTCTTTTGCTTCATCAAGTATTTTTTCAATTTGTTCTTCTGTTGATTCTGGTTTTAATAAAGTATGATCAATAATTCTATTAATTTCCATTAATCTCTCTCCCATGAAGTAAATACATCTGTCACATCGTCATTATCTTCTAAGGCATCAATTAACTTTTCCATATTTTTAATATCTTCTTCATCATCTAAAGCAGTTTCAGTTTGAGGAATATAAGTTATATCAGACTCAATAAAAGAATGACCTTCATCTTCTAAAGCCTTTCTAACATTGTGGTAGTCTTCTGGCTCAGTCACTATTTCAAAAGCTTCTCCCCTGTCTATAACATCTTCAGCACCAGCATCAATTGCAATTAAAGTAAATTCATCTTCATCAAGGCCTTCCTTTAATACACCAAGGGAACCCTTCTTGTCAAACATAAAGGATACACAGCCTGGTTGTCCAAGATTACCTGCATACTTATCAAAAATATGTCTTACTTCTGGTGCAGTTCTGTTTCTATTGTCAGTTAGGCAATGAACCATAACAGCAACTCCGCCTGGTCCATATCCTTCATAAACAATTTCTTCGAAGTTATCGTCGTTATCTCCGCCGCCTGCTTTGGCAATGGCTCTGTCAATATTGTCATTAGGCATATTTTCTGCCTTTGCTTTATCGATGGCAACCTTAAGAGAAGGGTTGTAATCTGGATCAAGTCCACCTTCCTTAGCTGCAACAGTTATTTGTCTAGCAAGTTTAGTAAAAATTTTACCTCTTCTTGCGTCTTCCTTACCTTTTTTATTCTTAATATTATTCCATTTAGAATGTCCTGACATAAAATCACCTTTCTATATAAATCGCTATTTTAAGCATATTGACTATTATATTACAAATATTAAGTAGTCGTCAATATTATGGGCATAAGTGTAAGCTTTTATCAATTTATTTTTATTTTATATTAAAAATAAAAGAAACTTTTACACCGTCATTTAGATTCTGAACTTCCATTTTGCCCTTATGCAAATTACAAATTTGTCTAGATATAAATAAACCCATTCCATGCTTTTGGACATCTGAGAGATTTTCTTCATTAAGTCTTTTTATCACGCTCTCTTCAATGGGGTTTCCTTCATTTTTGATTGAAATAATTAATTTATTATTCATAAGCTCATAAATAATACAAATTTTTCCATCTCCATACTCGAGGCTGTTATTTAAAATATTTTCAAGCATCCTATAAAATAAATGATCATCCATTTTTATTTTTATTTCTTTATTTATTTTGTTTTCAAAAATAATTTCCTCACTTGAATTTTCATTTAAGTTATTTACAATTAACTTTCTTATAACAGAAATTGGGTCTTTATATTCAAAGTGTTTGTCACTTAGATTTTCCAAACTTTTTGTCAGATTCAAGTCCTCAATAATTCTACTTATTTTTATAACTTGATTTTCAATATTTTTGACCTCATCTAAATTTTCTTCTGTTTTAATCTCCTCCATCTCCCAAGAAATTTTTGTAAGAGGGGTTCTTATATCATGACTAATTCCCCTAAGCCAACTTGCTTGACTTTTTTTAAGATTATTGAACTTCTCATTTGCATCGTTAATAGTTTTTGAAATTTCTCCTAATTCTCCTTCTTCTTCAAGTTTTTCATAATTTTCATCAAAAATATTGCCTATTGCTTCTTGAAGTGGATTTAATTTTTTAAAAATTCTTTTAACTTCATGGTGATAAAATAAATAAACAAGTAGAGCAAACAATATTATGCTAATGAGTAAAATTAACAAATTTATTTTTACCAAATCATAGGAATAATAGTTAAAGGGAAATTTATCTAGAGAATTTTTCGGATAAGCAAGAACTAACACTCCGTCATCTACTACAAATGTAAATACAGGATAATCATTTAAGTAATACCTTGTAAATCTTACTAGGTCGGTAATTTCAAACTTATTCTTAACTTCTTCAGGCTTGTTGAAGCTTTCAATTACTTTTCCATTTTTGTTAATTCTTATAGCCCAAATATTTTTATCTTCTAAATAATTCTTATTCTCCTCTGTAAAATAAATATCTTCAACCTTATTATCCTCTTTATTCTTTTCTACAAATTCAAACACCTTACTTGGCTCTATATATTTTTTAGAAAATTTAAAACTAGAATAAAAGATTCCAGCTAAACTTGTAATCATTAAAATTAATAAAATTAATATAAATAAAACAAATTTCTTTAGTATTTTAAAAAAATAATTTAACATTCTTTATTTTCTCCAAGCAACTTATATCCCAATCCCTTTACGGTTATTATTATTTTGGGGTTAGCGGGATCTTCTTCAAGCTTATCTCTTAACCTATAGATATGTGTAATTAGTGTGTTTTCATAACCAAAGCTATCTTCCCAACACTTCTCCAATATTTGATCTATTGATACAATTTTATTTAAATTCATGGAAAGATAGTCCAAAATTTTATATTGTTTAGCTGTTAATTGTATTTCCTCGTCATTCTTTATTAACATTGCCCTCTCCCTATCAAATAAAATTCCACCAGATAAGATTATTTTCTCATTTTTATTTTGATAAGTTCTCCTAAGCACTGCCTCAACTCTCCACAAGAGGTCTTCAGGCAAAAAGGGTTTTACAATATAATCGTCAACTTCTAAATCAAATCCTTCTTTTTTGTCGTCAATACCACTTAAGGCTGACAAGACAATTACAGGCAGGTTGGATTTTTTTCTAAGATCTTTTAACAAGTCAAAACCACTCCCATCTGGAAGCATTATATCTAATATCATTAAATCAACTTTATTGTTCTTGAGTTTGAAATTTGCTTCTGCAATATTTTTTGCTGTTAAAAGATTACTGAAGCCTTTTTTCTTTAAAAAACTATACATGCTATTTATTAAGTCAGACTCATCATCAACTAATAAAATCTTCGCTTCTCTAAAAATATTCATTTCTTTCTCCTTTAAAGCAATTTTATCACAATAAAAATTGAAATTTGAAAAAGTGATGTAAAAGTAATCTAAATAAAATTTCCATGTGATAGCAACTTATTATAATGAATTTACTAAAAAGAGAGGAGAAGAAAATGAATAATATTTTAAAAATTGAAAACCTTAATACATCTTATGGAAAAAATTTAGTTTTAAAAGATATTAATTTAGAAATCAAAGAAGGAAGTATCTTTGGACTGATAGGACCCAATGGTGCTGGTAAGTCCACTCTAATGAAATCTATCCTAGGTTTAGTAAAAAAGGATTCAGGAAAAATAACTTTATACGGAAAAGAAGTTAATGAAAAAAATCAAAAGGAAACGAATAAAAATTTAGGTTCCTTAATAGAAGCCCCATCTTTTTATGACCATCTCACTGCCTATGATAACTTAGATCTTATCTGTGATATGAAAAATATAAATAAAGACAAGATTGATAAAACGCTAAGAGATGTTGGACTAATAAAAAGTAAGGACAAGAAAGTAAGAGAATTTTCACTTGGCATGAAGCAAAGGATGGGCATTGCCATCGCCCTTATTGGGAATCCAAAATTTTTAATATTAGATGAGCCCATTAATGGACTTGACCCCTATGGCATTGAAGAGATGAGGGACTTGTTCAAAAGCATTGTAAAAAATTCAAATACCAGCATCTTAATCTCGTCACATATCTTGGATGAAATCGAAAAAATTTCCACTCACATTGGCATCCTTAAAAATGGATCCTTAACTTACAGTGGTTCCCTAGAAGAATATAGAGAACTTCATCCACCAGTAATTGTCTTAAAAACCTCTGATAATATTAAAGCTTCAAAAATCCTAGCTTTATCTCAAGAAAATATAATTGACGACTATTTAGTCCTTGGTAACAAGAGTAAAGAAGAAGTTGCAAAAATAATTAAGACTCTTGTGAATGACCTTGATATTTATAGGGTTGAAAAAAGGAAAGAAAGTCTTGAAAAATTATTTATTAAAGAAACAAGTGCAAGGTGATCTCATGAAAAATCTAGAAATAAAAAAGAATAAGGGACTAAAATTAAATTTCACTCTTTTAATTTTATTTGCAATACATTTATTTTCTATCCTTATTGCCTTCAAGACAAAAGACTTTCAATCTAACAAGTATCCTCTTGCAAGAATATTAGATTCTTATCTTGCAATTTCCTTATTCTTTAATCCCATTGCACTATCATCACTTGTGAAAAAAGTAATTGAGATTGAAGAGAAAAATAATATGTGGCAAATGCAAATAAGTCTTGGCTTAAAGGTTCAGAAAATTTTATTGGATAAAATTAAAAACTTGTCCATAAAAGTTTTCTTACTCCAAATTCTTGAGTGGTTGATAATTATATTCTTAGCAAGTAAAAATATAAACTTTGAGTTAGATATGGAGATAATAAAAAGAATTGTAGTTTACTTTTTAACAACTTTATCAATTAACATTTCTATGATCTTGATCTTCACAATAATTGAAATTAAAAGTAACAAGATTTACTTCTCCCTCTTCTTTTCAATTGTTGGAGCAATGTCGGGAATAATTACAATGCTAACATCAAAGTTTTTATCACAAATAAATCCCTTTGGTCTCTTCGCCACTATTTTAAATATAAATTATGTAAAAGAAGGACAAGTTTTTATACAGACTATGAATAATATAAATTATCTCACATTGCCAATAAGTTTAATTTATATTATTCTCGCTTTAATTTACATCACAAGACTTAATAAATTTTCACTTTCAAAGGACATCTAGGAGGTATTCATGTTAAAAATAGAATTTAAAAAATTAAAATTATTTTCACTCTTAACTACAATATTAATTATTCCCCTTCTTGCAAATATCTTTGGGACAATAAACTATTTGCAAAATCAAGAAATTTTAAAAAATAAATGGGAAAGTCTTTGGACACAAACTTCCTTATTTTACTTCATGTTTTTTATAATCCCCCTTATAGCAATTATTGTTTCAAGTCTTTGGTCAGTGGAACATAAAGCCGGTCTAAAACTAATTAGAACTAGCCCAATAAAAAATATTAGTTTTATAATGGGTAAATCTATTGTTGCCCTAATACTAATAAGTTTATGTCAAATTTATTTTATAGTTTTATTTATCATGAGTGGAAAATTTATATGTGGCTTTAACATTGAAGGATTAGGTCTATACTTTTACTACATTGGGATAAGCATCCTATCTTCTATTCCAATAATTTCTATAATGAATTACCTAAGTTTGAAATTTAAGTCTTTAGGTTTAATAGTTCTTATCTCTATTTTGATTTCAATTTTTGGCTTCGCCCTTGTAGCACAAAATATATTGCCGATATTTCAAAATATTCTAGCTTCAAGCAAGCTCGCTATAGCAACAAATCATTTTGAAATAATAAAAAAAGATGAATTAATAAAAATGTTCTTATTCTCATTAGTGGAATTCTTAATATTTACAAGATTATCAAATAACTTATTGAAGTATGAATAATTAAATTTTTAAAATTAAAAAAAATATCCTTGACAAAAAAATTTTCTCAACTTATAATTCAAAACATAGACTTTGAAGAGGAGAGTACATTGTAAAAGTTTTTACAGAGAGGTTTCGTTTGGTGAAAGAAATCAAAATGGATACTTTGGAACATGGCCTTGGAGTCTTCGCACCGAGACAAGTGTTTAGGCTGCGACAGGTACGCCTGTTATAGCGTTCGGAGTATGTTGGTACTCTATGAGGTTATTTTAGCGATAAAATAATAAAAAAAGGTGGTAACACGAAGCTCAAGCTTTCGTCCTTTATGGGACGGGAGCTTTTTTTATTTTACAAAAGCTTTATATATAAACTATTTCCTTTTGAGCTGCCGACAAGTTTATAAAATCTAGGAGGATAATATGACAAAGAAAAATTTAGGAACCCTATGTGTGCAAGCAGGATATGAACCAAAAAATGGAGAACCAAGAGTTGTCCCAATTGTTCAATCAACAACTTTTAAATACGATTCATCTCAGCAAATGGCAAATCTTTTTGACTTAAAAGAAGCGGGATACTTTTACACAAGACTTGCCAATCCAACAAACGATGCAGTGGCAAATAAAATCACTGCTCTTGAAGGTGGAGTTGCTGGAATATTAACATCTTCAGGACAAGCTGCAAACTTCTATGCCCTACTAAACATTTTAAAGGCAGGTGACCACATTGTAGCTTCATCAGCAATCTATGGTGGAACTTACAACCTAATTGCCAACACAATGAAAAATCTTGGAATAGAAGCAACTTTTGTTGAACCAGATGTTAGCCTTGAAGAATTAAATAAGGCCTTTAAAGAAAACACTAAAGTTGTCTTTGGAGAAACTCTTTCCAACCCTTCACTAAAGGTACTAGACATTGAAATTTTTGCCAAGGCAGCTCACGACCACGGCGTGCCACTTATTGTTGACAATACCTTTCCTACACCAATTTTCTTGAGACCAATTGAATGGGGTGCGGATATTGTCACTCACTCAACAACAAAATACATGAACGGTTTTGCCAACTCTGTTGGTGGAGTTGTTGTTGATTCTGGAAACTTTGATTGGTCAAAATACAAGGACAAGTATCCTGGACTAACTACTCCAGACGAATCTTATCACGGAGTTGTCTTTACAGAGACCTTTGGCAAGGGAGCTTATATAACTAAGATGACTACAACATTAATGAGAGACCTTGGAAGTATTCCTTCCCCACAAAACTCATTTTATCTTAGCATTGGACTAGAAACACTTCACTTGAGAATGCCAAGACACTACGAAAATGCCCTTGCCCTTGCAAAATATTTAAAAGACCATGACAAGATATCTTGGGTTTCCTTCTCAGGACTTGAAGATGACTCACAACATGAACTTGCACAGAAATACTTGCCAGATGGATCTTGCGGAGTAATTGCCTTTGGAATAAAGGGCGGAAGAGAATCCGCAACAAAATTCATGGATGGATTAAAACTTGCAGCAGTTGTAACTCACGTAGCCGATGCAAGAACTTGCGTCCTCCACCCTGCTTCCACAACACATAGACAAATGAATGACGAAGAACTTGCTCACGCTGGCATTAGCCCTGATTTAATTAGAATGTCCGTTGGCATTGAAGATGCAGAAGACATAATCAAAGACGTAGAACAAGCTCTTGAAAACTTATAAAATTTAAAAAACTCTTTTATTTAACATTCTAACAAAAAGCTTCCCCATAAGTTTTAATCTTTGGGGAAGTTTTTATTTGTATTCATTAAATTTCTATTTATAAAAAATAAAAAAAGAGAAAGCCTAAGCCTTCCCTTAAATAATTTATGCAACTTCTGAATTGTAATTTATTTCCCTTATAATTCCAAGGATGGAGTTTAAATCATTCCTATTATCCTCAAAAATCTTGCTAATTGAGCCAAGACTCTTAAAGGGTTCATTTTGAAAATCTCTTGGGTCCAAGTAACCATTCTTCATTATATATTCCATAACAGTTGATAAAAACTTTGATTGAATATAATTTAATTTTGTGGACTTGTGAAAGTCTGCAAAAGCTTTTCTCACTGCTTCCTCATCAAGACCATTAATCTTTCTGATGAGTTTTAGAATCTTCATGTCACCAAATTCTTTTTCATAGTCTTCCCTAGTTCCCAAGTCCTCCCAAAGAATTTTTTCAAGACTAGAGATATCATCATGACTCAAGATTTCATTCCTATAAATTTTCTGCAAGACCTCATCGTCCTTGACAGAAATCTTTATATAGTTTTCCACCTTCTCCCTATAAGATGATAGGTCATTGGCGAAAAACTCAGTCCCATGTTCCTCGACAGAAATTATTGTGTCTTCAAAGTCCACATAGTATTTGGATTTAGGACCACCCTCAATTAATGGAACTAGATTCCTAATTCGCATCCTCATATCTTCAAGTTTTAAAAAGTCTATGTCCTTCCAGAAGTCTTCACCTGCAACATCAGTAATAAAATCTTTCTCATCAAAGACTGCAGGGATATTGCCATGCTTCATAATGTCATTGCAAGTATCTCTTATAAGTCTTATTAAGGACTTACTTGTTCCACCTTCAAGTATTGCAAGAGCAAGACTCAATACACTTAAATCAAACCTTTGAATCATCTCATGGTCCTTTGGCGGAATAATTATTGGTGCGACCTCATCTTCTAATTGAAGAATATCTTGATTGTTTAAGTTCGTCCAAGCTTCCATCTTCTTAAATTTACTAACGACCTCAATCCTCTTCCTCACCCTAAAGGAGTTTGTATCCAAGGCCCTTATCTCATTAATAAGTTCGTTTACATATTCATTCCTTATCTTCTTATAAGAATTCTCTTGATATTTTAAATTTTGGAGAGCCATAACAATCCTTACTTTACTTGCAAAGATTCTCTCTGAAAGAGACTTAACAAGAGGTGGATTAACTGTTGGACTTCCATCAGTAAACCTCTTGAAGTTTCCACCATAATCAAAAATCAAGAAGTCCTTCTTATCAAGTCCAGGACCAAACAAGTCATTGCAGAGTCTTGTTCCCCTACCAATCATCTGCATAAACATGATTCTTGAGAACAAGTCCTTAAAGAAAACTAAGTTCACAACTTCTGGCACATCTATACCAGTGTCAAGCATGTTGACAGAGATGGCAATTTGCGGAAGCTTATCCTTTACTGAGAACCTGTCAATTAGGTCTTGGGCATAAGTCACTGTATGAGTTATTACTTGGGCATATTCTGGTCCCTTTTCAGGATACAAGATGTCGAACCTTTCCTTTATTAGTTCAGCGTGCAATTGATTTTTGGCAAAGACAATAGTCTTTCCTATCTCATTTCCCGATGAATTTTTAATTCCCCTCTCCATCAAGTCATTGATTACAATGTCAACAGTTGAAATACTGTAGACCCATCTGTTAACATCAGATCCAGAAATATCTATGCCCTCTGACTCAGGTCCAAATATTTGATTGAATCTCTCCTTCTCTTCAGGTGGCAAATCATCATAATCAATGCCATCACTAGGAAACTCTAAAACAGTTTCAATCCTATTATAAGGAACTAAGTACCCATCTCTAACAGCTTCCTCATATTCATAAGCGTAAGTCGGATCATTGTCCTCCAAGTGAAAAATCTCATAAGTATTCCTGTCAATGTCATCTCTTGGAGTAGCAGTCAGACCAAGTACCTTGGAATCAAAATATTCAAAGACATCCTTGTACCTTTGATAGATTGACCTGTGGGCCTCGTCAATAATAATTAAATCAAAATGTCCAACAGTAAAGAGCCTGTCGCCCTTGTCATCAAGAACATTGTCAATGGAGTTAATCATTGTTTGGTAAGTAGAAAAAATCATCCTACTAGACCTTATGTCCTTGCTGTTTTTCTTGGCCTCAGTTAGGTTTGCAAGACTTAAATCAGGCAAGAGTGAGTTGAAATTTCTCATTGCTTGCTTAACTAGGGCAGTCCTGTCAGCCAAGAACAAGATATTTGTAACTGAATTGGCCTTAGTGAGAATATCTACAATAGAGATTGCAGTCCTAGTCTTACCAGTTCCCGTTGCCATAACAAGAAGAGCCGACCTACGATTATTTCTAAAGGCTTCAATGCTGGCATCAACTGCGTCTCTTTGGTAATACCTGTTTGTAATATCATCATTAATAGAATAACTTGCAAGAGACTTCTTCAAGTGTCTTCGGTCCATCAACCTTTGAAGGTCATCTTGACTGTAAAAACCAGACACAAGCCTTTGACTCTCGTCATCAGTAAACCAAGTTACAAAACCGTTGGAATTAAAGTAGAAGGGCCTTCTCCCGTATTTCTTCTCCAAGCACTCTGCGTAGAGGAGGGCCTGGTGGGCTCCAGCCTTTGGATCAACTGAAGTCTTCTTTGCCTCAACAAGAGCAAGAGGCAGACCGTCCTCTCCATAGAGGACATAATCAACATAACCCTTGCCAGAAGTGTTTGGCATTCCATCTATCTCAACTTCAAAGATGACGTTCTTGTTGATTTGCCAGCCAGCAAGTTCAAGGTCCACGTCAATAAATTCCTTGCGAGTGAGGGCCTCTGTCCTTGGGTCAATCCTATATATGATGTCAGAATTATTTTGATTTTTATTTTTGTTCTCTACTAATTTCTCTTGAAGATCATCAGGAGTTTCTTGACGTTGGTCCACAAGGGCCTTGTCAACTTTCTCTTCCCTCTTTCGATTAAGGTCTTCAGTCTCTGATTTCTTAATCTTTTCCCTTACACTGTCAAGGCTTGGAATAAGTCCTTCATCATAAGTCCTTTCAACATAAGAATCTCCATAGCAGTAGTCAATCCAGTCAACAAAGGCAAAGAGGTTCCTGAGAGAAGCAACAGCCTTTTGCTTGTCTATCTTCTTATTGGTGTGGGTTGCAAGATTGCCCAGCTTAATGATATAGAGAATTAACTCATCAAGGCCTGGGTCTATGATATCTATAAAGTCCTTGTGTCTTGTAAGGGAAGACAAATTGTCCCTGTAGGGCAGGCTAAGATCAGTGTCAACCTTGTAGACCCACTTGACTGCAAGCTCAAGGGCACGTCTTGTGGCAGAAGCAGCGTTTATTGTAGATATAATAAGAGACTTCTCGGCATCAACGCAAGCTTCTGCGAAGTCCCCGTAGTCTTTGTTATTTAATAAGAAATCAAAATTGCCCACGTCTACCTCCCTTCTCAGTCCTTAAATAAATTTCCAGAAAAAGCATCCTGCATAAGAGCGTCAAATAGATCTCCAAGTTCTTTTAAAGATGAATTCAGCTTTTTCTTTTCTTCTTCTATTTTTATTACATAGTCAGCAAATTTATTTTGTAGTTCAATTGGTGGGTTGAATATTTTAAAGTTTTTAAGTATTTTTAAGCTTAAATTTTTTTGATTGCCACCTTGGCTAAGACCTCGTAATTCTTCATATTTCGTCTTTAACAAATAAAATATGAAAGTCATGTTAGATATCTTGTTAGGAATTAGTGCAGCAACAGCTTGATTCGTAGTAGATTCAAATTTCAGAATTCCTACTTGACCACGCGTCTTTCCTTGTCCATACATTGCTATTAAAACAGTATCTTCTGGATAAATTTCTAAACTTGAATTTTTATAACCTTCTTGAGAAATATACTCCTCTGTATTGAAAATGAAATTATTGTTTACTTGATTAGACTTTATCCATGGTATATCATTTTTATTCCAATATTCATTATTTTTTCTTGATGGAGTTGAGCCACTTTTTAGTTCAAATAAGTCCCCAAGATTTACAGATTTAGTATTATACTTTTTAAACATTTCAAAAAATAAACTTTCAATTAAATCATCATAAGATTGAATTTGTTCTTTTCTTATCTCAATTAATTTTTCTATTTGTTTTAAAGTATTTACAACTTCATTCTGCTTTAACTTGTTTATTGATGGTATTTTTAAATTTTTGAGTATTGTTAAATTAATGTTGTTTTGGGCTACTCCTCTGCTTTCTTTTTTTATTTTTTCTTTTATTGATAACAGATAGTAGTAAATGTATTCGACATTATAAGAGTCATTTGTAATATTTATTCCTGCTATAGCTTGGTTCGTTGTTGCAGGTATTTTTAAAATTGCAGCCTCTCCAATCGTTGCAAAAATTGTATAAAGTATTGTTCCCTCAACAAACATTTTAGCTGACGAGTTGTTTAATCCGTCATCAGTAATAAATTCTTCTGACTTATTTACATATTTTTCTTTTAAATCAGAAATTTTTATCCATGGAATATTCCCATTTTTCCAATAAGATAAATTTGACCTTCTTGGAGTTCCCCCTGAATTAATATCAGCTATGTCGCCTAGTTTAACCCATTCCATTACATATCACCAAGCATCTTCTTTAAGTCTTCAAGCCCATCCTGGATCTCTCTTTCCAGGGACTCTATCTTCTCTATAATAACTTGAGGTGGGTCGTATTCCACTTCTTCATATTCTATTTCCTTGTACTTGTTGATGGAAAGGTCGTAGTCATTTTCTGCTATCTCTTCCTTATCAACCATAAATGACTTGCCTGTGCGAGGCTTGTCCTCTTGGTCACTTAAGTTTATGAAAGCCTCAATTATATCTGGTATGTCGTTCTCTTCTATTGGCGTCCTGTTGTCGTTAAGTGAATAGCCGTCTGCCTCCATGTCGTAGAACCAAACTTTTTTTGTGTTACCAACCTTATTGGTCTTGACGAAAATCAAAACTGCAGTAGAAACTCCTGCATAGGGTTTGAATACTCCACTTGGCATGGAGATAACTCCCCTTAAGTCATTGTTTTCCACCAATTCCTTTCGGAGGTCCTTGTGGGCTTTTGATGAACCAAAGAGAACACCGTCAGGAACAATTACTGCTGCCCTTCCTCCAGACCTTAGCATATTTAAAATTAATTCTACAAAAAGAAGCTCAGTCTTCTTTGTCTTGATATTAGCCAAGAGGTCATTGGCAACTGATTCATAATCAAGAGACCCCTTGAAGGGTGGGTTGGCAAGTATAAGGGAATACTTTGCCCTGTCCTTGTTGTCTTCTGAAAGAGAATCTTGGTATTTGATTTGGGGATTGTCTACATTGTGAAGCATCATGTTCATGGCAGAAATCCTAAGCATGGTGTTGTCCATGTCATAACCGTAGAACATGTCGTTGTGGAAGTGGTGTGACTTAGCCTGGTCATACATAAAGTCCTTGTCATTGTCACGAAGGTATTCTGATGCCGCCACCAAAAATCCCGAAGTTCCGCAGGCAGGATCACAAATGACGTCTTCTGCATTAGGCTCTACTAATTCAACCATCATCTTGATGATGTGTCTTGGTGTACGGAACTGTCCATTGGTACCTGATGTTTGAAGTTTTGATAATAGGTATTCGTAGATGTCGCCCTTGATGTCGTTGTCTTCTGTGGGAAGTTGGTCTATGGCTGTCACAACTTTTTGTAGGGTTTGTGGCTTATTGATTTGGAAGTTTGCTTCCTTCATGTATCTTGAGAAGGAAGTGTCACCATCTTCTCCCTGCAAGTTTTTTATAAAGGGAAAGATTTCTCCCTGCATGAGTTCAAACATTTCTGTTGCTGACCCAAGATTTTTAAAGACATGCCACCTGTAATTTGGCTTGTCCTTTGGGAAGATTGTCTCAAAGTCTAGGCCCAAAAGATTTGCATCTTCTTCCTTTTGAAGTTGAAGCTGGTCTAGGCCCTTCATAAATAATAAGTATGTAATCTGTTCTATATTTGTAAGTGGATTTGTCGAGCCTTCTGTCCATAAAGTTGTCCAGATTGCGTCCACCTTGTTTCTCAATTCACCTGTTAGCATAGTAACTCCTTTCCTATAATATAATTATATCAAAAATGCCAAAAATTTCTCTCTTGTGGTGGATTTCTTTCTTTTTTTTATGAAGAACTTAATGATTATTTTTTTAATTTATCAAGTCACAAGATTTACTTAGTCTATAAAATTTTAAAAAAAATAACCCGACATAGTCGAGTTATAATTCTTCATCAAATAATAAGTTCATCATTCTTTCAGGGTCATCTAAGAATGCTTTGGTCACACTATAGGAATCTGTTTCTTTATAAGTTGTCCTCTCCAGTCCATTTTCGTTAAACTCGTAGATATCTGCATTGGGATAGGCGAGGATAATTGGAGAGTGACTTGCAATTATAAATTGTGAGTCTTTTTTCACTAGTTCATCTATTACACAGAGGAGAGACATTTGTGATGTTGGTGAAAGTGCTGCCTCAGGTTCGTCTAGAAGATAAAGTCCCTTGGGTCTAAATCTATTTATGATTAAAGACCTAAAGCTCTCGCCGTGGGATTGATCATGAAGTGACTTTCCACCATAAGAGTCATAAAAATTTGCGGGACCAGACACTGCCAATTCTTCAACTTCTGTTGCCACGTTATAAAAGGATTCGGCTCTAAGAAAAAATCCATCCTCTTCTCTCCTTGGTCCCCTGGCTATTTCTAATAAGCTCCCAAGTTCTGAATGAGTTTCTTTTGTTGAAAAGTTAAAATTTTTAGATCCTCCTTCTGGGTTGAGGCCTAGGGCAACAGCTATTGCTTCAAGAAGAGTTGACTTACCGCTCCCATTTTCTCCTACAAAAAAGGTAACTGGCTTCTCTATTTTTAAATCTTGGAAATTTTTTAGTGAAGGAATGTTTCTTAAGTATGAATTTTCTTCAAAGTCTTCAGTTTTTATTTTATAAATTTCTTTTAAGTATTCCATAACATGACCTCTCAATCTTTTAGTTTATTATATCATTTATAAAATCTTATTTTATCAAGTCTTTTCTCTGTTATAATAAAATTATATTATAAAGTTATTGCGGAGGCTCTTATGGATAAAATTTTAATTGGAAAAGGAAAATCTGAAAATTATATATTTTTAAATAAAGTAAATAGGCACGGACTTATTAGTGGTGCAACAGGATCTGGAAAGACTGTTACTTTAAAAGTCTTAACTGAAGGTTTATCTGATGCTGGTGTTCCAAGTATACTTGCTGATGTTAAGGGAGATCTTGTAAATATTTCTAAGGCTGGAGAGATGAATGAAAATCTAGAGTCGAGACTTGATGAACTTGGGATATCTGATTTTGATTTCAAGCCCTACCCTCTTAACCTTTGGGATGTCTATCAAGAAGGAGGAATTCCACTTAGGGTAACTATTTCTGAAATGGGTCCTCTCATGCTTTCAAATATTTTGGACCTCAATGACACTCAAATGGGAGTTTTAAATATAATCTTTAGAGTCGCTGACAGTGAAGGTTTACTCCTAATTGATCTAAAGGACTTAAAGGAAGTTATAAATTATGTAAGTAATAACCGTGAGGAAGTTAGCAAAACTTATGGCAATGTAGCCAGTCAAAGCTTGTCCGCTATTTCAAGAAAGCTTCTCTTACTAGAAGATGCTGGCGGCGGTTTATTTTTTGGCGAGCCTGCAATTGATATTAGTGATTTTATAAAAACTGATTCTAAGGGCAGGGGTCTTGTAAATATTTTAAAGGCGGATAAATTAATTACTAACCCTCTTTTATACTCAATGCTCCTCTTGTATCTTCTTTCAGAGATTTATGAGAACTTCCCAGAAGTTGGTGACTTGGAAAAACCTAAGCTAGTCTTCTTCTTTGACGAAGCTCATTTGCTTTTTAAGAATACTCCTAATGTTTTAAAGGAAAAAATAATTCAAGTTGTAAGGCTTGTTCGCAGTAAGGGGGTTGGTGTCTTTTTTATAACACAAAATCCTTTAGATATTCCGGAAGAAGTATCTTCTCAACTTTCAAACAGAATTATCCATCAGCTAAGGGCATACTCCCCTAAAGAATTAAAAACTATTAAGTCTGTAGCTGATAGCTTTAGACAAGATGAGTCCATGGACTTAAAGGAAGAAATCATTAATTTAAGGACTGGTGAAGCTATTGTCTCCTTCCCAGATGAAGATGGCGCACCAAGTTTTGCTGACAAGGCATTAATTTTACCACCTCATTCTTCTTTTTCAAGTCTAAATGATGTTGAACTAAGGTCTCTCGTAGAATCTTCTTCTCTTTATTCAAAATACAAGACTTCCGTAGACAGAGAGTCTGCTTATGAAATTCTCAAGGAAAGGATTGAAAGAGATAAGATTGATAAAGCTAGAGAAAAAGAGTACGAACTTCGTAAAAAAGAATTGGAAAAAGAGAAAAAAGCTTCTCGTAAGCAAAAATCTTACATCGATAAAGGAATTGATTCCATGATTGGAACTATAACAAGATCTATTGGTCGTGAGATTGCAAGAGGAATCCTTGGTTCCATGAAAAAGAAAAAATAAATTAATTTAAAAGAAAAAGACTGGATGAAGTTTTAAAACCTCTCCAGTCTTCTTTTTATTCATTGTCGTTATTATTTTCATCTTCCAATTCTTCTTCTATTTCTTCTTCAACGGCTTCCTTTATTTTATCGTCGTCAATAATAGATGACTCAGCAAGTTCATTTAACTTTCTTCTATCTTTTTTGCTAAATTCTTCATCATCATCTAATTTTTTTCTTGTTAGCTCTTCCATCTGGTCACGCTTTTTACTTTCTGACTTTATTGAATCTCTCTCCTTATACCAGGCTACAACTAGAATTATAATTAAGGCAGTGCCTAAAAATCCAAGTATAGGATATAGTATTGCCATGAGTTTTTTGAAACCCATAAATGAAAGTCCAAATCCTAATAGGGTGAAAATTACTAGATTTCTTTTGAATTTTTCTTCTGTAAGAGAAAGCCTTCTCGCAGCTGAATAAAATAATGAAATTGCTGTATTAAATATCATTCCAAAGATTACTAATGACATTGCAAGCCCTAAGTATGGATTAATATTGTTTAGTATTATCTGCATAGGTATGTCTGCATCAATTACGTCATTAAGGCCTAAAAATATTGTGATTCCAACTAATCCTGTTAGTATGGCTACAAGACTACCACCTAGCATTCCCCCAACTCTTGCTTGAGATGAGTCTGTCCTAGTACCGCCTAGTACAAAGGCCATAGAAATACTTGAAATCATACAAAGTCCAAAATAGTTTATAGTTGAAAGGGCAACATTAGGTAAAGATGATGGTATTGATTTGCCAAGAGCGTCTAAGGCATTGAAATCTGGGCTAGCATTTATTATTGTATGAAATCCTCCTATTAAAGTGAAGACTAAAATCAGTGGAGTAAAAACTCCAATTACCTTAGTTACCTTTTCGAAGTCCATCATTCCCACTACAATAATTAATATTGTGCAAATTAGTGATCCAACCCAAGGCGCCAATCCAAACTGTTGATTTAAGTTTGAACCAGCTCCTGCTATCATTACAAAGCCCATTAAAAAACAATTTAGAAGCAGAGCAAAATCCATAAACTTTGTTACGAATTTTTCTGAAACTTCTTCTAAAACGTCTATGTGACTTTCAGCTATAAAGTGGCTTCCCAGTTGAAGTATAATGCCACCGACAAAAATGTGAAGTATTCCAATTGCTACTAGGCCAAAAAGACCTGGCTTGCCAAAGGAAATAAAGTACTGCATAATTTCTTGACCACTGGCCAGGCCTGCTCCTGTAAGTACGCCAACATAGGCCAGTATTATGCTTATGGTTTTCTTATTCATTTGTTCTCCTTAATCTTCTTTCAATTTATTAACCCTTATATATTACCACAATGATATTAAATTTCAAATTTACTAGTTTTATGAAGCTTTATATTTCCATGTTTACTTTAAAATTCTCCAAAATAATTAAATGTAAAGTCTCCAAAATAAAGACATACTATTATTTTACGCCATTAAGGAAAAAAATCTCTTGGTTTATAAAAGCCGAGAGATTTTTATAAATTTTAAATTATGAATGAAAAATAGACTTCAAATTTTTTTTGACAACTTTTAAAAGTTCTTCTGTTAATTTGTGGACCTCTTCTCCTAAGATAATTCCGTGAGGATATTTGAAGGAGTCATTCCAAATATAATTAAAGGTTTTACTATCAATCTGTGAGATTTTACCTATTTGAATTGCATAAATTTCTACGTCTTCCTTCACTAATTTTTTCACAATTTTTTTTGTTGCTCCAGGAAAAGTGGAGGCACCATCAGTTATTTCAAAAATTATTTTATATTCCTTTTTAGATTTTATTCTTCTTTTTTGCTCAGGGCTTATATTTTTATAGATTTCTCTAAGACAGGCTCCGTCATCTGTTGTCCCATCACTTGCATCAACTTTGACTATGGAAGAAATTATTTTACTTTTTTCTAAATCATTGGTATCGTCAAAATCCTTAATTTTGTAATGACTTTTCCCAAAGAACCAAGACTCTGTTAAAACTTCAATTTTTTGGTTAGTCTTTCCCGCTTCAATTTGCAAGTACCTATTAAAATCTTGGATAGATAAAAGACTAACTGCTAGAGTTTTTCTAGTTGCTTCGATTTTTTCTTTATTCATTGAACCAGAGTTGTCTATTAGGAATGAAATTTCGACTTTTTCTGGTAATAATTTATTTTGTGACTCTAAGAAATTTTTATCAAAAATTTTAAGATTCTTATAATTTGCCCTTTGCTCTGCCTCAACAAAATCTGGAAAACTATAAATTAAATCATTTACATTGATCTTCCCTTTTGCTTGTCTATTCTTTTCTACATTTATTTCTTTTTTTGCAGATCCAATTAATTTTTTCCAAAACTTACGCATCTCTTCTCTCTGTGTTTTTGTTTTGTTTAGGTAAAAATTATATAGATCAATTTCATCTTCACTTATTCCATAGGACTTTAAATCAGATTCATCAAAGTCATCAAGTGAAGATATATTTTTAGGTTCTTGATTTATAAGTTCTTTTAAACTTTCTTCTACATCTTCCCTACTAGACTCAAGTTTACTTCCTTGAGATTTATCTCGACTTTCTTCAAAGAACTTTTCTCCATCATTTTCGCCATCGCTAGACCTAGTTGTCATGGAATCAATTTCTTCTAACCAAAATTTTTTAAAACTTGGATATATAAAAGCTTTTATTAGAGGATCTCTTTCTACTATTCCTTTATCATCATTTATTTCTTTTATAAGTTCCTTGTTTAAAAATTCATAAATAGATTTAGATAAGACTTTTGAATCAAATTTTTCTAATATTTTAGATTTATAATTTTCATCGTCCTTATAGAGACTATAGAATAAAAAACTCTTGGAAAATCCATGATGGTTTAAATCAGAAAAGATTTCATCCTTATCTTTTGTCTCTTTCATATAATTTAAGATTTTTCCTTTTTCTTCTTCATCTCTGTACTGAGGACAAGATTCAAGAACTCTTAAAAACCTTGTATATTTATCAATTTCAAATAAAAAATCTAAAATTTCTTTTTTTACATACTCTCTCAAGTATTTTTTCTCGATTTTATTGTCTTCTTTTAAAAGCTCATTAACTTTTTTATAAATATAAAAAGTCATTTTGTCTATTTCATTCTTCCAAGCTTTTTCTCTTTCTAAATATAGAATCGCATTTTTCTTCCAATCTGGATAAAGGGCTAATTCATAGTAGATATGCCACAATACTTCACTGTTATCTAGATCTTCTTCAATAAAGACTGATAAGGGTAGATAAAGTACACCTTCCTTGGGTTTAAAGGAGAACTTTTCTAGTTTTTCTAATCCAATGTACCTAAGTCCTGGTTCTCTTGTAAAGGTAGAGAGAGATTGCTTTTGTTTTTCTATAAAACATTTGAGATTTTCTTGGGATTCTTTTTTTAATTTTCTTTCATCTAAGGATTCCTTATTAATTCCAAACATTTATCTCCCTCCCTTTAGAATAATTCTAAATTATATAATTTTTCAATTGAATCCAATTGGTCTATTTTAATATTTAAAAAATTACCATAAATATCAAGACACAAATAGGATGATGAATCTTTTGCCATTACATTTACAATAAAAAGGTCAGGTTTCGTTAGGTCCTTATTTAACTCCCATTCTCCCATTTTTTCTTCAAGAACATATGCAAGTCCGTCTTCACTCAAGAAGATACTAGTTCCATTCTTGCTTTTTATTTCAAAAAGCTTTCCCGCAATTTTTTCACTCTTTAATTTTATAAATTTATTTTTTTTGAAATTAAAGAGAGCAAAGTTTCCATCATTTCCTAAACAAGCACAATATTCTTTTTGAAGATTGAAATTTTCTAAAATCCATAATTTATTAAGAGGTCCCTCAAAGATTTTTATCTTTTCCTTCACGCTAATATGATCTGTTTTGTATTCTCCTTCTAAGAGGAAGCCCTCTCTAGTGCCCATTAAAAATTTTGAGTCTCCTATTCCCACTAAAGAGGATATTTCATCTTCTTCTATGGAAATCTCCTCCTCAATAATAAATTTAAAGTCAGAATAGTCTTCATTAAATTCTAATAGTGTAAGGTCATTTTTCAAAGTCTGTAATAAAAATTTATTATTTCCTAATTTAATCACATTTTCAAATCCCTTAAAATATGTTTTAAATTTATATATCTTTAAGCTATTAATATTCTCAAAAACACTGTCAATATCTTCATAGCTTAAGATATAAATTCCCCCACTTATGGAAAAAGCTAAAATTTTATTATCATTAATTTTTTTCATATAAATAATAAGGTCTTCAATGTTTTTAACAGCTTGACTTAATTCTATTCTTTCAACGCCTTCATCAAGTATCCTAGCAAAATGAAGTTTTTGGTTTATATAGGAAAATAAAAATATGTCTTCATCAATTTTTAAAGAAGATTTTAAATAAGATTCAGGATCAAAAGAACCTTCTAGCTTTATTGAAGTAATTTCAATCTTACTTTTATAGATATTGTCACCATAAGACCTATAATAAGACAGTAGTTCTTTCTCCATTTCCTTTTGTTTTTCTTCGAGCTCCAATAATTCGTCTTCGAAATCATCACTTACTTTCTTGCCTTTTAGTAAACTATTATTTAATTCTTCTCTTAATTTTATTAAGTTTTCTTCAAATTCTTTTGTAGTAATAGAGAACTTCATTTTCCTTCTTTTCCTAAGTCTATTAAATAATCTAATAGAAATTTAGAGTGTTCTAACTTATTTAATCTTTTATTCAAATCTTCATACTCTTCAATAGAAATATTATCTTTATCCTTGATATCATCAATAAAATCTTTAAAATAAGCTGGTAATTTTTCTCTTTTTGGTTGAGGACCAAATAAAATCCTGATCAAGTCAAGATATGATAAGGATTCAGTTTCCCCTCTTGTATATTCATAAGGCCTAGTTCTTATCTCATCATATTCTAAAGTTACTTTTCCAAGATTTTGGTTTCTAATTGTCCATCCTTCAGATTCTTTAAAGAAACCAAATCGCACAGCTTGAGATAGGATATAGGCTTGGTCTTGTGGACTTGTTATGGAACTAATGAATCCATCCCATAAGGCAAGACTCAAGTCTTTTTCTTCTCCAAGATTCCAATTATCTAAAACTCTTAAAATATTTCTAAGTGATAAAACTGATTCTTTAAGTTCAGGAATATCTTCTGATGAGTTTTCACCTTCTTCGGATATTAGTTTTCCCATAAATACTTCTTGTGTCACTCTTGAAAGTTGTGAGAGTCTAAATATTTCTTCTAAGGTCCTTCTAGGAGTTGGAAGATGGAGGTTTCCATTGTTATCTGCAAGTCTCACAAGTAATATTCTAAATAATTCATTTTTCTTATTATCACTTTGATTTTTTAAGGAACCAATAGTATTCTGATTTACATAATTATATTCTATTGTTTGGAAACGAGATTTAAAAGCTGGATTTAGTTCATTTGTACCTTCATAGCTTACAGACTCAGTCGATAGGTTTCCTGTTCCTAGGAGACCAAATCCTTTTTTTATTTTCACTGGACCAATACCTGTAACATAGGCCTTAGATCCAATTTTACTTTGAAGGATGTCATTAAGACCAATTAAGTTTTGCATGGCAATAGTGTTAAGTTCATCTATAATAACGGGTCTTCCATTTTTAACTGCCAACAAAATTTCTCTTTCAATCTTCTTAACTACAGTTCCGTAAGTTGTGTTTCTAGCTATAAAAATATCAGAAATACTATCCCAAAGTTTAGACTTAATAAGGTCTTGTTTTTCAGAGTCTAGATTTTCTAAGTCCTTACCATGGGCTTTAATCCAGCTAAAGTATTGGTCCACAACTTCATCAATTAGTTCCAAATTACTTTCATTGGAAGAAGCTTTCTCAAGAGAAAGTGTCTTTTCTACAAACATATCTTCATAAGTTAGGTTGTAGGATCCAGAAATAAAGTATGGATAGATTGCCTCTACTTCTTCACGATTACCTTCTCTTAAAAGATTTTTATAGTGCTTAAGTTTAACTTTTCTTAGTTCTTTGAATTTTTCGATAGCCTCTTCTTCAGTAGCATTAGTATTTTTTAAAAACCAATTATCTAGATCTTCTTCTAATTCTTTTTGGATAATATTTCCTATTGTAAACTCAATAGCTGCTTCTCTTGCTATTTGAGTCTTACCACTACCTAGATGACCAATTATATATACAGGGGTGCCTTGCTTTAAAGAACTTATAATTCTTTTCTTTGCATCAAGCACATACTTAACCTCTACAAGACCCTTGTTGTAACCAGTTTTAATATCTTTCATTAGTTGTCTATGATAATAAAATTCCCAGGCATCAGGTGATGAGTTTATAATCTCTTTTAATTTTCTCTCATATTCTTTTATTTTATTTATCCTGTATCTAGTGGCTAGTGTGCTTCCGAAAAAATTACTATTATATAATTCCTTATTCTTATTTCTCTCCAACTCCAAGAAAAACTTTTCATATTCAATTAAGTTTTCAAGTTCTTCTATTATTTTTCTTTGTTTATTTCTCTCTTCTTTTAAAAAATCTTGGTATTTCTTTATTAAGTGATTTTCCTGTCTAATACGATCTGATTTTTCTTCATATTTTCTAAAGTTTTTAAAAAATTCTCCTGATTCTACTTTAGAAAATTTTTCTTCAGTCTCATCTTCTCTTAAGACATCTTCGTATAATCTTTGTATTTCTTCTAAAGTAGGTATAGCTTGCTTATCCAAGTTGTTATTCTTCATGAGAATCCTCCCTAATATTCAAGTTAAAAAAAGGGCGATTTTTAAACCGCCCCAAGTTTTTAACTTTTTATAATCTATTATTAATAATTAGATTATATTAAATTCTTTTAACATTTCTTCTATATCTGTACCCTTAATAAGTTTTGCAACTTTCATTTTTTGTAATGGTGAAAGTGGAAGATGTGGCTTTTCGCCATCTGATAATGCAACCATTCCGTTTAGAAGGTATCTTAAATCATATCTTGATGCGAATACTTCTGGTACAGCTTTTTCTACTCCGCAAAGTACATAAACTGCTTCCATTGCTGTTCTTCCTGAGTATTCTGTTGTGAATACTGTATCTCTTCCTGGATCATCAAGAGTTTCTGCAAATTGTCCTAAGAAAGCAAAGTTAACTCCACCCTTTGGAACTACGTAAGGTCTGTCGCCTGATTTTCTTGGCATAAATTGAGATGTGATATAAGGCATCATGACAGGTACTGCTGTACATGTTTCAGCAAGTGCATCAATTTCATTTACAGGAACACCAATGTGGTATAACCATTCTTTTGTAATTTCCTTACCAGTACAATCTCTCATTTTCTTCTTGATGTAGTCACCTTCAACATCTGTGAATAGACCATAAACCCATACAGCAACATCATTTTCAGGTTGTTCTGGATATTGGCCTTGTCTATTAATTGTCCAAGACATTAACCAGCTTGAATCAACACAAGTTACAATACCACCTGTTACAGTTTTTCCACCATAAGGGCTTCTCTTTGTAATTTTTTCAATATATTTTGGAACTGATTCATCGTGACAAGTTACTGTACAAGATTCCCAGTTACTCTTTTCTACATCTGAGCAGAATACCTCAGGGTTACCAAAGTCATCAGATTTTTTAGCGATGTTTTTCCACATTTCCCAGCAACCAGTTTGTTCGTCACTAAGTTCTGCTGGTGTGTTGTCATCACCATAACTTGAGTTTTCTGTCATAGATCCGTTAGTTATAAATAAAAGATCATTTTCTGTTAAGTCAATAGACTTGTCATTTCCATCTTTATCTTCAGCTATGATTTTTGTTGCTACTTTTCTATTTTCTGAAATATCAAAGTCAACATCAGTTACCTTAATATTATATTGGAATTTACATCCGTGATTTTCAAGGTATTTAACCATTGGTTTTACAATTGAATTGTATTGGTCATATCTTGTAAATCTAAGGGCAGATAAATTTGTAAGTCCTCCAACGTGGTGGATAAAACGATTTAAATATAATTTCATTTCTAGAGCAGAGTGCCAGTTTTCAAAGGCAAACATTGTTCTCCAATAAGTCCAGAAGTCTGAGTTTAAAAGTCCATCTGAGAATATATCTTCTATAGTCTTATCTTCAAGTAGTTCATCTTGAGTCATGCAAAGTTCTGCAATTTCTTTAACTTGATCTTGAGTTAGATTAAATTTACCATCGTCATAACGTTCACCTTGTTTATGAGTGATACGGCAATTACTAAAGTTTGGATCGTCGTAGTTAGTGTAGAAATAAGAATCAAGAATACTCATTTCTGGGTCTTCTAAACTTGGGATTGAACTCCAAATATCCCATAGGCATTCGAAGTGAGCTCCAGTTTCTCTACCGCCACGAGCAACATATCCTCTAGTATCCATGTAGTCACCGTCAAGTGAACCACCAGGGATATCTAATTGTTCTAAGAAAGTAATTTTTTTACCTTCCATGTGAGCATCTCTAATTAAGAAACAAGCTGCAGTAAGTGCTGCAATTCCTGTTCCTACTAGGTAAGCTGATTTTTTTTCAATACCAGCTGGCTTTCTAGCCTTTACTAATCTTTGAAAATCTCCATTAGTAAGTTGTAATCTTTTATCATGAGTCTTTAGTTCCATAACATCCTCCTTCATTAATTCTTTATTATTTCTTCTATCTTTATTAAAACATTGTTCTGATAAAGTATCATCTCCCAAAAGAGGATTCTTGGGTTATTTTTACTCAATTTCAAAATTTTGGGTAAGTTTTTCTAAATTTTCACTTCGCTTTAAGGCCTCTAATATATTTCCGTCCATTAATTCTCCCAACCTGCGCGTAACTATCTTAGGATCTGTCTTCATATCAGTTGCCACCCACTGGATGAGTGATGAGCTAAGGGCACATTGGTAAAAAAATGCAATAAGTTTTATGTCAATTTCTTGAGCATTGGTATCTTTAGCAACTCTTTCAACATACTTTTTCATAATCTCTCCAGATAAGGAGAATATATATTTTTCTAATTCAATTTTATAATCAGATTCATACATATGCTTTACAACTTTTTTATTTTCTAAGATAAATTTTGTAGCAGAGATAAAACTCTCTTCCCAAGATAGGGTTTCATTAAATTCTTCAATTACATCTTCAAGTTCTTCATCAAAAATTTCTTTAACAAGTTGTGGTAAATTTTCATAATGATAATAAAAAGTTTTTCTTTCTATTTTGCATTGTTTTGCTATCTCAGTCACAGTGATATTATGTAAACTCTTTTTATTCAAAAGTTTTATAAATTCTTGCTTTATTAGATTTTTTGTATAATTTTTCGCCATAAAAGGACCCCTTTCCAATTAACTCATATATTATATAGTTTCCCATTTTATTAATTATTAAAATAGATAATTTATAATACAAATATAAGTACTTATTATTCTAGTCTTTTATATAAAATTATAATATAATCTCAATTATAGGAGAAGCTTATGGACGAAAAGAGAAAACTTAAATTTATAGGATATGCATTTTCCCTCTTGCTTATTATAGGCACCTTGGGATATAAAATTTTATTGGATGTAGATCTTGTTGATGCCTTATATATGACAGTTATAACTGTGTCTACCGTTGGCTTCGGTGAAGTTGGTACAACAAATAACGCTTCAGAAATATTTTCAGTTCTAATGATATTTTTAGGTGTAGGTATTGTTGGTTATGCATTTACAACTGTTGTTGCCATGTTTGTGGAAGGTAAGGTTTCTGATTTATGGAAGGGAAATAAGATGGATAGAAAAATTTCTTCTCTAAATGATCACTATATAATATGTGGATCAGGAGAGCTTGCAGAAGTAATAATAAAAAAATTTATATCTGAAAATTTAGATTTTGTAGTAATTACAGATAATCGTGAAGACCTAAACGATTACAGTCACCACAATATTTTAGTTGTAGAAGGACAATCAACAGAAGAAAGTGTATTGCTTCATGCAGGAGTTGAAAAGGCTAAAGGACTTTTAGCAGTTTTAGATACAGAAGTTGATAATATTGTTACAGTCCTAACGGCTAGAAACTTAAACGATAAAATATATATAATAGCAAATTCAATTACAAAATCAGGAAATGAAAAATTATTAAAAGTTGGTGCTAATAAAACTCTTTCTGCTGTGGAAATATCTGGAAATAGGATGGCTTCTTTAATGATAAGTCCTAATATAATTTCTTTTCTTGATGTAGTTACAAGAATGGGAGACGTGGAACTTGACCTTGAAGAGGTTATAGTAAAGAGGGGTTCTTATCTGGAAAATAAAACATTAATGGAAGCAGAAATTCCAAGAAAAACAGGTCTAACTGTTCTCGCTATAAAAAAGATTGAAGATGAGAAAATGCTCTTTAACCCTCCAATAGACTATACCTTTAAAATTGGAGACGTTCTTATAATCCTTGGAAGAGAAGAGCAAATTGATAAACTTAAAAATTTAGGAGATGAAATGAAATAAGTTTTAACTTATTTCTTAAAACAAAATTATATAAGAAATATAAGGAGGAAATTTTATTGGAGAAGAATAATACCATGAGAGGTTTGTTCTTTGCATCATTTGGTGCAATGAGCTGGGGTATATCAGGCGTATGCAGTCAATATCTTTTTATGAACTATGAACTAGATTCAGCTTGGTTAACAGCTATTCGAATGCTTCTATCAGGTATAGTTCTTTTAATTATATCTGCTATTAAGAATAAAGAAGGAAAAAATAATATTCTAAAAATTTGGACTCAACCAAAGGACCTTTCGTGGCTTCTTGCCTTTGCAATCCTTGGACTTTTAATGTGTCAGTACACCTTTGTAAGCGCTATAAAATATTCTGACTCTGCAACAGCAACAGTATTACAAAGTCTTAACGTGGTCATAATGATTGTATTTATGTCCATAGTTACAAAAACCAAAATGAGAGATTCACAAGTAATCGCAGTTTTTCTTGCAGTTTTTGGAACCTATTTAATCTCAACTGGTGGAAATCCTAGAAATATGACTATATCTCCTGCAGGACTTATATTTGGACTTCTATCTGCAGTTGGAGTTATAACATACACACTTTTTTCTCGACCAATCATTTCTAAATGGGGCAATATACTTGTAACTGGTTGGGGAATGTTAATAGGTGGCCTAGTCATATCTATAATAACTAAAGCTTGGATCATACCTGAGGATCTTGACTTCACAGCTTGGTTAATGATTGCAGTAATAATTATAGTTGGTACAGCTGTGGGCTTTTCTGCCTTTCTTGAAGGAGTTAAACACATTGGACCAGTTAAGGCAACCCTAATAGGATGTCTAGAACCAGCTTCCGCTACCCTACTTGCCTCAATATTTTTAGGTATGAGATTCACTCTAGTAGAATTAGCAGGATTTTTCTGTATATTGTTAACTGTCTACCTGTCAGTAAAAGATAAATCTAAAATGAACTAAAGATTCATAGCTTTAAATAAATTTTTATAAGAAAATTGTATTTGAAGATAAAAAACACCTATTTTTTGTAGGTGTTTTTTTGAACATTTTATTTTTTTACAAGAAGAACCACCGATTCTGAGTGGCTTGAGTTGTCAGTATGGATAAAATCAGAGATCTTGAGAAGGCTTGGTGTGTTGGAATAGGTCAAGGTGATAAGTTCGATAAACTCGGATGGTTGAATCTCATTATTTAATCAAATTACTACTGATTCTATCAAATGTTTCTTCTCTTAACTTCCAAATACCTGCATATGGCTGTTCAACATAACGACTGTTTTTGTCTTTCTATAAATACGCAATGCTTAGACTTTCTTCTGCATTTTTATAATGAAATTTAACGATAATATAATCCTTTATATTTGTGGGTTGATCATTAACACTTTCCTTACCGGTATCATTGGTGTTTTCCTTAATATCTTCAATTATGCCGGATATTTCTTCTTTATTCTCAATTTTCAAAATTTCTTCTGAAGTGTTTTTCATAATTTCAATTTCTTTTATTTCTTCGGCTTTTGGTAGAACTATTTTTTTATTACTGCCATTACTGCCACATGCAGTTAATGACAAAATAGTTATTAAAACGAATACTATTCCAATATATTTTTTCATGATTTTCATCTCCATTTTCGTTTTATTGTAATGCTATCTCAGTACAATTATTTTCTTTTTTAAGTCTAATTTACCCAATTTCTTTTGAAAGAATAGCTATTGCTTCCACGTGGCTTGGGTGTTAGTGTGGATAAGGTTTAATATTTCTCAAAAACCTCATATGTGGAAATATATTAATCAATAAGCATCTTATAATTATAATATCATTTTAGAACTAAAAAAACAGCCATACATAATGCTCATTGAAAGAGAAACTGGTTTAGAATTCTTTAAATTACATGGTAAAGGCTATGAGTTTAATGCTCACAGCCTTTTACTTATATACTCTTAAAAGTATTATCTGAGTTTTCGTTTATTGTTTTAAGACCACTTTTTATTGATACTAAAACTCCTGTAATCATAAATACAAATACTACTATTAGAGGGATATAATTTATATTTGCTATAAGACCTTTTATCGCAAATTCTAGTTCATAGTTGCTCCTGTAGGCTCTAAGTGCAATTCCCATAATGAACATAAAGATATAGGCTAAGAAAATATTTTTAAACAATATTTTTCCTTCTCCAAAGACCATCTTTTCCATTTGTTTTCCTGTCATACCTGTAGTGGATAGGAGTTTACCAGATAGTGATAGGTAATCCTTTGATGTTATCTCCGGATTTTCCCCCACTTCACACCGTGCATGCGACTTTCACCGCACACGGCGTTCCATCACAAGAAAGATTTTCACGTTTTAACTAAGACTTACACACTTCGTAACAAATTATTTTTTTCTAAATTAGTGGCAATCCTGCCATTTTTCTAAGCTTATTACATTTCTCGATCTGCTTGACCGTTAAGCCAAGCTCTTTTATATATTTTTGGATTGTATCTTCTTTTGTTGCATGGATAAGTATATGAACTGCTTCTGTAACAAGAATTAAGTTGCTATAACTGTCTGTACCGCCTTGTTCAAGCGGTATCTTGTGATGGCAATGTATATCGTTTGGTGTAAGTTTTACACCTGTTACCCCACATCTGCCATATTGAGCTGCAAAGAGCGAGATTCTGTTGTCTGCAAACTCTATACTCTTATCAAGTACAGGATGTCTCATCAACCAAACAAGTGTATCTACATCGATTTGCAGATTTTTATGAATAAAAGCTCTGCCCTTTACAGTGTATTTATTTACAACCTTTTTCTTGTGTTTTGCGTCCTTTGTCCTAATATATCCAACTGGAATTAGCGGATGTCCATTAAGGAAGCGAAGCTGTTTACTTTTTCCATATTTTTCTTTGATAAATCCTTTGTTTAGCGTTCCACTGGTTTTAATATCAAGTCTGTTGTTCATCTGCTTTTTAATGTGAAAGGCTATTTTAGCAAAGTCCAAACTTACATTTGTTGCTATTTGGTAGTAATTATGCAAGCCTGAAACAGTGGCATTATACTTGGCTATTGCTTTGTACTGTTCCTTTTTGTTTGCAGGTCTTTTTATATCCGCAACACATTTAGAAATATTTTCTTGTGCATTTTTCAGTGCCTTATCACTTATATGCGACTGTACAACAAACTTTTTGCCTTTTGGTTTAACCTTAAGCTTAAATCCTAAGAACTCCGAATACCTTTGTTTTAGATTTGTTATTTTAGATTTTTCTTCACTCACATTTAGTTTTAATCGGTCTTGCAACCTTTTTGTAACTGCCTGATAGGTTCTTTTTGCATCGTAGTAATTACGGCAAAATATCTTAAAATCATCAGCATACCTTACAATGTATATTTCTTTTAGGTTGCTTGTTCTTAAAGCTCTGTAAGTATGGCTTTTTATCTCTGTTCCTTGACTGTTCGTTCTCTGTTTATATGGATAATGCGTAGGCATTGTCAGCCATTGAGATGAAACCCACCAATCTAATTCGTTCAAGACTACATTAGATAGTAGCGGTGATAATATTCCGCCTTGTGGTGTTCCCTTTGTTGGTGTAATTACCTTTTTATCGGGCATAACTATGTCTGCTTTAAGCATTTCCTTAATGATACAAAGTAACTTTTTGTCTTGGATTCCTAAATTCCAAAGCTGCCTTATGAGCTTTGCATGATATACGTTATCGAAAAATCCTTGTATATCAATATCGACTACATAGTGTAAGTGCTGTATCTGCATTAGTCTTGCACATTCTGCAATAGCGTGTTCCGTACTCCTGTTAGGTCGAAACCCATAGGAACTGTCATGAAACTTGGCTTCACATATCGGCTCTAATATTTGCAAGATACATTGTTGTACAATTCTATCTACAATAGTTGGTATTCCTAAAGGTCTAATTTTCCCATTAGGCTTTCGCATTTCCGCTCTCTTTACAGGGCGTGGCTTATACCAATGAAACTGTTTTTGTATGAGAGAAATGTATTCTTCTTCATTTAGCCTTGATAGATGTTTTATTGTTCTGCCATCTACCCCAGCCGTATGACTTCCTTTGTTCCCTTTTATACTACGATAGGCAAGTTTAATATTTTCTCTTGAAGTTATCAACTCCATTAAATTTGAAAATACTTTATTATTACCGCTATCTTCATATAAATCATCAAGGACTTTTTGCAAGTCATAGTATTCCGTATAACGGATTTTGTTTTGTTTCAGTGTTTGTTTCGAAGTGGACACAGTCACCATCTCCTTTCGGATTTGATTTTCTTTGTCATACTCGAAGCTGTGTTTGTCTTAATTTCAGTTCTTGTACTTTCCTGTGACTGGTGGCTATCCCTCCACGAACTTATTATTTTCGCTTCATAGGTACTTTGCCACCACTTTCACCGAGATAAAGAATGGTTATATGCTGTTTTTTACAGTCATTTTCCCATTCAACACTTCATTAGCATTAGACTGCTTCCATGCTCTTGGCTTACCACGTTCCGACAATCTTATCTTTGAATACGTTTAGGTTCTTCCTCTAAGCCTGTGTTTAGTTTTCACCATATCGCCTGTAACGATATATGGATTTTCATAACAACCATTCTTACTCATCCACAAACACCCCATCTTTGATGGGAATTGCCGTTAGGCAAATTCAAACGTTTAGACCCTTACATTCGGAAGTACGTCAGTGCTTTGGTATACACATTCTCACCATGCGTATTCGACACCCGACATATAGGTAGCACCGTCCACCTCTGAACAGCTTTCGTGTCTGATGTTAATATCAGTCTTACGGCTACTCTCTGCCGACTTCACCGAGCTTTTGACAATGAAATAGTCTAATTTTCATTGCCAATCGGAGTATCAGTGTAGGCATTTCAGGGCGTTACCCCGTCATTCTACCTATCAGATTGCCAGTTCTCCTAAGTTTTGAACTTTCAGTCCTTCGACTTAGTGCATAAGCTTTTCACTTATGAACGTGTCGCACGGTTATCATTACCATAACCTTCCATCAAGTTGATAACTCCCCATGCTCCTAAACCTGCACCAATTGCAGTTACAATTGTCTTTAAAACTCCAACTCCAGCTGTAAAAAATTCCATATTATTCCTCCTCGTTTTCTTTCTTATTTTCTATTTTGTTTAGTGATTTAACTATAAAATTCTTGTAGACCTTATCTCCTTTTTTGTTTTCTTTGAAATATCCAAAGACATGGATTAG